>CAZVAX010000013.1:0-51471 GCA_964625215.1 uncultured Anaerolineaceae bacterium
ATTACACCATTCAACCAAATCCGAATTGATTAACTTATTTTTGGACAAGTCCTTACCGGCAAATGTTGCGTTCAACAGTTTTTTCATCGGCATATACAGCATGAATAGGCTGGCCACTCCCAGCGGAGAGGCCAGCCCCATATTATCATTCAGCGCCGATTCTTACTGGCCGAGCAGGGCGAGATACCACGCGCCCCAGGCGGAGTAGATGGCAGACTTGGGAGCGGGGAAGTAACCCACGTCCAGAATATTATCATCCAACTGGCTCAGGTAGAAGGCGATGAACGCGGCCACCTGCGGCTTTTCCTGCATGATCTTCGCATCGCTGTAGATGAACAGCGGGCGGGCGAGAGGATACGTGCCATTGTCCACGTTCGCCTGCGAAGGCTCCACGTCGTTCACATGCAAGGCCTTCAAGGTGTCGGTGTTCTCGTTGAAGTAGGCGTAACCAAAGTAGCCGATGGCATACTTGTCGCCAGCCACACCCTGCACCAGCACATTGTCATCCTCCGAGAACTGCGCGCCTTCCAGACCCAACAGGGCGGCCTCGCCAGCCTCAACGTCGGCTTTGCCTTCCGCGTTCGGGAACGCAGGCGCCATCACCGCTTCGATGAAGTAGTCGAACGTGCCGCTATCCGCGCCCGGCGAGTAAACCTTGATCGCCTCGGCGGGATAGGAAGCATCCACTTCGTTCCAGGTCTTGAATTGCCCGGAGAAGATCTTCGCGATCACTTCCGTGCTCAGGCTGGTCACGAAATCATTCTGGCTCGAGACGACCACCGCCAGCGCATCCGTTCCCACGCGGAACTCCAGCGGGGTGCGGCCAATCGCGGCGCAGTTGTCCTTCTCGCTCGATTTGATCGGGCGCGAAGCATTCGAGATGTCGGTCTCGCCGGTCTTGCAGAAGCGCTCGAAACCAGCGCCCGTGCCGATGCTGTCCACGGTGATGTTGCCCGTGTAGCCTTCGTTCTGGAACAACTCGGCCATCCGCTCGGAGACCGGGAACACGGTCGAAGATCCAGCCGTGATGATGTCGCCTTCCACGAGAGACGGGTCAACGGAGAATTCCTGCGTGGAGAGCCACGCGCCCCAAGCGGAGTAGATGGCAGACTTGGGAGCGGGGAAGTAACCCACGTCCAGAATATTATCATCCAACTGGCTCAGGTAGAAGGCGATGAACGCGGCCACCTGCGGCTTTTCCTGCATGATCTTCGCATCGCTGTAGATGAACAGCGGGCGGGCGAGAGGATACGTGCCATTGTCCACGTTCGCCTGCGAAGGCTCCACGTCGTTCACATGCAAGGCCTTCAAGGTGTCGGTGTTCTCGTTGAAGTAGGCGTAACCAAAGTAGCCGATGGCATACTTGTCGCCAGCCACACCCTGCACCAGCACATTGTCATCCTCCGAGAACTGCGCGCCTTCCAGACCCAACAGGGCGGCCTCGCCAGCCTCAACGTCGGCTTTGCCTTCCGCGTTCGGGAACGCAGGCGCCATCACCGCTTCGATGAAGTAGTCGAACGTGCCGCTATCCGCGCCCGGCGAGTAAACCTTGATCGCCTCGGCGGGATAGGAAGCATCCACTTCGTTCCAGGTCTTGAATTGCCCGGAGAAGATCTTCGCGATCACTTCCGTGCTCAGGCTGGTCACGAAATCATTCTGGCTCGAGACGACCACCGCCAGCGCATCCGTTCCCACGCGGAACTCCAGCGGGGTGCGGCCAATCGCGGCGCAGTTGTCCTTCTCGCTCGATTTGATCGGGCGCGAAGCATTCGAGATGTCGGTCTCGCCGGTCTTGCAGAAGCGCTCGAAACCAGCGCCCGTGCCGATGCTGTCCACGGTGATGTTGCCCGTGTAGCCTTCGTTCTGGAACAACTCGGCCATCCGCTCGGAGACCGGGAACACGGTCGAAGATCCAGCCGTGATGATGTCGCCAGTCACGTCGGCGGGAGCGGTAATTTCAGGGAAAACAATCGCCTCGGCCATCGCCTCTTCAGTGACAACAGCGGTCGGCTCCGCCGCTTTGGTCGGGGCGGGCACGGAGGTGGCCGGGGATTCGGTCTTCGCCGGGGCGCAGGCGGCCAGGACGAGGGTCAAGGCCAGAAGCGCAAAGGTCAACGTACGTACAGTTTTGGTCATTTCTTTTTCTCCTATGATTTTATGCGATGCAGATGTTATCAGTCCGCTTTTAATGGCAAGGGAAGGATGTGTTAACGTCTGGTAAACAAATGTCACCCTGAAAGGCGCCCCGGGTCTTACATTCCCACCAAGAGCCCGAGTTTCCTTTTGCTATTCTCCATTTTGACCGACCTGACGCGGGTATCAGACGGCTCAGTCATTACAAGGGCAAAGTAGTCGGTGAAGGATTTAGCCAATTCAACTTCTTCAGAGGTAAAGGGGGTGAGGGAATTGCGTGACAAGGACAAGATGCCCTCGATCCCATACAATGTCTGGATCGGCAAACCGATCCATGCGCGGAAGGAGCCAAGAGAAGAGAGTTTGGCGCGGTGGATGTGGGTATGGGCATCGTTGATCACGACAGGTTCCCGCAGTTCGAGGACGGTTCGGAACGCCCAGGTTTGCGCCAATTCGTCCGGGATGCGATGTAGAAGCCGATGCGTTACAGGGAGGCTGGTCCATCGGGATGGTTTGATAAAAATATCGGCGCGATGATACGGCACAACGCTCATCACCGAATCCATCACCAGATCGATCAACTTGTCGAAGGCGATGTTGTCTTGCATGGCTCTCTCGATGGCATTCATTCGGCTAAAAATATTGTTGGCATTATCGAGAATGTGCGATTGGGCGATCAGCAAGGTGTGCATATCCAAAAGACGCGCTTCGTCGTCATCGTGAAACACCACAACAGGCGCGTACATGTTTTCCGGCTCACGCTGGAGGGCAAGACGTACCGCATCCTTGATCCTCAAAGCGCTCGATATGGACATGATCTTCATCTGTAAGTTTTGTTGAAGTTCGATGATCGGTTTTCGCAGAAACAGTTCAATGCCATAGCGATGCCCCAAGCGCTCGAACATGGAAGCGCGCGGGATGGCGCTATGAAAGACGCCGTCTTGAACAAGGATCACGCCGGGGATCTCCGAATGCGCCTCGAGATAGGAAGTCACTTCCTCCGTGATCGTTCCCAATGAAACCCGGTAGTCATAAGACGGGAGATCGCCCACCGAAATGGGCGTCAGCATTCTTCCATCGGGAGAGAGGAAGGAAGAGCGGTAGGTGGACATAAACTCTAATTGGCGGTCATCGCCAGGCGGGTGGTGAACGCGCTTCGGAGATAGTTCCACGCCCAGAGACCGAGAATACGGAAGGCGGTCCACTCCTTTTGACGGCGCACCGACGTTCTACCGCTTCGCAACGCGGACAACATATCGGCCGCGCTTGTCCCTTCGAATTCCGTCGCCCCAAGGCCGATCGTCTCTACTACATGCGCGTCGCTGGAACCAGTGGAGGCCAGGTTGGCGTGGGCCGTCAATAAACGCGCGGTGGCAATGTTCACCCGATCGAGCGCGGTGGCGTTGTAAGCCTCGATGCCGATCAAAGTGTCGGCCGCCTGCGGATTACGCAAGGCTTTCAGAATGGCGGCCACGCTCAGGCTTTTCATCCCCATCCCGCCCGCGCTGGGATGCGGCGCAATGCAGACGCCGCCCAGCGCGCGGACCTTCAAAACGGTCTCCACCAGCGAAAGTCCGGCCTCCACTTTTTCCGTGATAAACAACGCGAGCAAGTCGCCCTCGGCAGTGGTGATCTCAATGCCCGGAATGACCTCCACGCCAAAGCGCGGCGCCAACTCGAGCGCCTGCAATGCGCCGCGAATTTCATCGTGGTCGGTGATGGCGATCACATTCAAGCCGACCTCGCAGGCGCGGCGCAAAACATCAGGCACAGTGGCCGTTCCGTCGTAACTGTAGATCGTGTGGATGTGCAAGTCTGCAAGACCCATGTTTTCTCCAAAAGCAAATCAAAGCGCGTTTTATAAAACTACCCGCCGCGAGGCGGGTAGCGGCCTTTCGGCCTGGAGGAGGAGAAGAGCGTGAGATCCACTACTTGCCCAGAAACCGTCGTCGTTTCTGACGCGCATCCACGCCGATTACAACCAGCAAAGCCAGCGAGACGAGGGTAAGAAAGAATGTCATGTTGTTTCTCCATTTTGTTATGCACGCACATCGTACCCTGCCATGTTTAATATCCCCCGAAAGAGCGGTTAACGTTGGGTAAACGGTCAACCGCAAACGAAAAACCATAACATCTTGTTAACATACAATCACGCCGCGCCCATATAATTCCAGTATTCCGATCAGTAGGTGAAACTCATGGAACTGCAATTCAAAGAATTAAACAACGGCATTGGCCTGATCAAACTAACCGGCCGACTCGACATCCCCGGCGCCGGGCAGATCGAGACGCGCTTTGCAGGATATTGCGCGGGCGAAGGCGTGCGGGTGGTGGTGGATCTTTCCGATGTGGATTTCCTGGCGTCCATTGGCATCCGGCTCTTCATCACGAACGCAAAATCGCTGTCCAGCCGCAACGGCAAAATGGCCTTGCTTGGCCCGTCCGACGAGGTAAAGCGCGTACTCGAGATCACGGGTATTCCCGCCGTCATTCCCGTCTATTCGAATTTGGAATCCGCCGAAGCGGTATTGCTGGCCTCTTAAAACCAGGCGATGGGGATCAAAAAGAAAAAGACGCTCCCCGCTCCCTCTTCACTCTCCGCCCAAATTTTCCCGCCGTGCGCCTCGACAATATGCTTCGCGATCGAAAGTCCCAGACCCGTGCCGCTGCCTGTACGCGATTTTTCCACGCGGTAGAAGCGCTCGAAAATACGCGGCAGGTCATCGGACGGAATCCCGATTCCCGTATCGCGCACTGCGAACACAACCGACTCCCCCTCCCCTTTCGCGGACAACGTGACCGATCCTCCGCGCTTCGTGAACTTGACCGCGTTGTGGATCAGGTTGATCAGCGCCTGCTCCAACCGCGACGCGTCGGCCTGAACCATCGGAGCGGGCGCGGCCTCCTCGAGCGTGAGACTCACCCCGGCTCGTTCCGCCTGGACGCGCATCCGTTCGCAGGCCGATTTCAACAAAGCCAGCGGATCCACCTTCCGCAAAACCAACTCCACCTGCCCCGATTCAATCTTCGAGAGGTCGAGCAGTTCCTGCGCCATCTGGGTCAGCGCGTCCACTTCGGTGTGGATTCGGCCCAGAAAACGCGGCGCCGCTTCGGGGTCCGAAAGAGCGCCGTCTTGCAGGGTTTCGGTCAGGGCTTTGAGCGAGGCGAGCGGAGTCCGCAGTTCGTGCGAGAGGTTGCCGATAAAGTCGCGGCGCACGGTTTCGAGTCGTCGCACGCGCGTCAAATCCTGGACGAGCAACAGTGTGCCGCCGCGCGTGTCGCGGTCGGGGACGACGATCAGTTGCAAAAAGTGACGGCTGGCCGGCACCTCCACCGACTCGGTCTGCGCCTCGCCGGTTTCGCGGCAACGACGCCAGGCCTCGGCCAATTGGTGGTGCCGCAACGCCTCCACCACCGAGCGTCCGTTCAGCGCTTTGCCAAAGAGTTTCTCCGCGGTCGGGTTGGCAAACTGCACGCGTCCCTCCGCGTCGGCGATGAGCACCCCGTCGGTCAGCTGTTCGAGGATGGTGGAGAGGCGGGAATATTGAGATTCTGCGAAGGCGAGTTGCGATTGCAGTGTTGCGTGTTGCGTATTGCGTAAACTGGCGAGTTGACCGAGTTCACTCGCAGACTCGGAAAGTTCGTCGCCGCGTTCCATCTGCGCGGTCAAGTCGCGCACGGCTCGGCGCAATCGCCAATATCGCCACCCCAACCATAGCGCCGCAAAAATCGAAAAGCCAAGAACAAAATAAAGAGTCATCGCCAATTACCACTTACCAATTACCACTTACCCCTCAAACCGATACCCGCCTCCGCGCACCGTGACGATCCGCGTCGGGTTGGCCGCGTTGGCTTCGATCTTCTGTCGCAACCAACGAACATGCACATCCACTGTACGGCTGTCGCCGATGAAGTCCCAACCCCAGACGCGTTCGAGGATGAATTCGCGCGAGAGCATTTGTCCTTTGTGCTCGGCGAAGAAGAGCAGGAGGTCGTATTCCTTTGGCTTCATCGCCAACACTTCATTCTTGAGAGTCACTTCGCGGCGGGTGAGGTTAATCGAGAGATCGCCGAAGGTTAGGGTTTCGTGGGCGGTCGGTTCTGTGGTTTTACCAAATTCTTCGCGAAGCTGACGTGCGCGGCGCAACTGGGCTTTGACGCGCGCCACCAGTTCGCGCATGGAGAACGGCTTGGTCAGGTAATCGTCCGCGCCGACCTCGAGGCCGACGACGCGGTCAATCTCGTCGTCGCGGGCGGTGAGCATGAGGATGGCGGAGGTCATCTCCTTGCGGAGAATGCGCGCCACCTCGAAGCCGTCCATTTCGGGGAGCATGATGTCCAGCACGATCAAGTCGGGTTTGAGCCGTCGCGCCGAGTCGAGCGCAGAGCGACCGTCACCGACGGCTTCCACGGTGTAGCCTTCTTTTTTCAGGTTGTAGGCCAGGGTGTCTTGCAGGGCGGGTTCGTCTTCGACGATCAAAATGCTTTCGGGCATGGAGGGGAATATACCATAGAGGGAGGGAGAGGCTGTTAAGACGGAGTTAACGGATTAAGAAAGACTTCCGAAATCTGTGAGACTTCGGAAGTCTGAGGTTACCCGAACCTCCCCATGACATAATCCTCCGTTCGCTTGTCTTTGGGATTGGTGAAGATCTCCTGCGCTTCGGGGGAGAGGATCCAATCGAGGTATTCTTTGATAATGCCCGTCGGTTCGCCTGCGGTGTACATGTAGAGGTCGCGGGCGATGGGATAGGTTTTGTCGTTGACGGTTTCCACCGAGGGAAGCACGTACGGTTCGCCCGCGGACTTGGCGATGGCGATCTTCTTCACATCGTGCGGGACGCAGCCCAGGCCGTCGTAGCCGATGGCGTTGGGATTCTGCCGCACCTCCGCGATGATGCCCTCGGACGAGGGGAGCAGGAGCGTGTCCATCGAGAAGAGGGTCTTGTCTTCCTTACTTCCTAGACGCAAAACCGTTTCGAGAAAATAGACGTGCGTGCCAGAGTTCGTCTCGCGCGAGAGTTTCACGATGGGACGGTCTTCACCGCCGACCTCGCTCCAGTTGCTGATCTTGCCGCTGTAAATATCGGATATCTGCTGGAGGGTCAATTCGCTGACGGGGTTATCGGGGTGGACGATGACGGCAATCGCGTCGCCTGCGATGATGTGCTCCACGAGTTCGATGCCGTTGGCGCGGGCTTCGTCAATTTCCTCGTCCTTGATCTTGCGCGAGGCGTTGGCGATGTCCATCGTCCCGTTGATCAGCGAGGCGATGCCCGTGCCAGAGCCTCCGCCCGTCACCGAGATGCGGACGTCGGGATGGTTGGTCTGGTATTTCTCCGCCCAGCCAGCGCGAGGTTGACGATGGTGTCGGAGCCTTTGTTTTCAATGCAGAGCGCGGGGGAGTCGGAGGAGGGTTGGGATGAGGGTATGCAGGCAGAAAGCAGGGAAAGGAGAAAGATGAAAGATGAAAGATGGGCGGCGCGGGTTCATTGGGGCTGATTATGCGGATTCTTTTTAAACACGAAGGCACAACCCTAAAGGGCGCTTCGCGAAGGCAACGAAGGAAAGCCAAAAGGCGGTAAGGTTTTCCCTTTGTGTGCTTTGTGTCCTTCGTGTTTAGGCTCTTCTTCTCCCATGATAAAATCGCCGCATGTCCTCCTCCGCCTTCTCCATTCAGAATCTTAATTTCTATTACGGACAGAAGATCGCGCTGTCGAACATCAGCGTGGAAATTCCCCCCGCGCCAGGTGACCGCGCTGATCGGTCCCTCGGGATGCGGGAAGTCCACGTTTTTGCGCTGTCTCAACCGCATGAATGACACGATTGCGGGGACGCGCGTGGAGGGGAAAATCCTCCTCAACGGTTCCGACATCTACGCGGCGGGGATGGACGTGGTGGACTTGCGTCAACGGGTGGGCATGGTCTTCCAAAAACCGAATCCGTTTCCGCAGACGATCTTCGACAACGTGGCCTTCGGTCCGCGCGTGAGGGCGGGCGGGGAGCAAGAGTCAGTTGCAGGGACTGGTCGAGGAAAGTCTCAAGCGCGCGGCATTGTGGGATGACGTGAAGGATAAACTGGATCACGACGCGCTCAGCCTTGCGCTGGGACAGCAACAACGTCTGTGCATCGCGCGCGTAGTGGCAGTGCAACCTGAGGTGATTCTGATGGACGAGTCCACGTCCGCGCTCGATCCCGTCGCGACCTTGCGCGTGGAGGAGTTGATCGCCGAGTTGAAGAAGGATTACACCATCGTCATCGTGACTCACAACATGCAACAAGCCGCGCGCGTTTCGGATATCACAGGTCTGTTCTGGCTGGGCGAGTTGGTGGAAGTTTCAGAAACAAAGCAACTGTTCATGAAACCGAAGCAAGAACTGACCGAGGCGTACATCACGGGACGCATGGGGTGATCGCAAGGAATCCCGAAGTTCTACTTCAGGATGACCGAGACGCTCCGAAAGTAGAACTTTCGGATTCCAAGGCAATGCCCGCAATGGAAAAATCCCGCCGGGGGTCGGCGGGAAGCGAGGGACGGGGGAGAAACGATGACGCGCTCAGTCGTGCCGAACTTTCCACGGCATGGGAGTCATGCCGTCGAGGAAAGGCTCGTCGCTTTGTTCCTGCAAATGTTCGCGTCCGGTGAAATCAATCATGTGTCCCGACTTGGCGACTTTGGTTTCGAGGTAGAAGCGATTGTGGACGTTCGGCTCCATGATATGCGGGATGCGGTCGCTGACCTCGATGCCGTACCCGGTGAGTTGTGAAATCTTTTTCGGGTTGTTAGTGATGAGCCGCGCCGACTGAATCTTAAGAGACATGAGCATGTGCGCGGCCACGGCGTAATCGCGCTCATCGTCGCGGAAGCCGAGGGCGAGGTTGGCCTGCACGGTATCGAGGCCGTTGTCCTGCAAACTGTAGGCGCGGATCTTGTTGATGAGACCGATGCCGCGTCCCTCCTGGCGCAGATACAACACGATGCCGCGTTCCATTTTTCCGATCATCTTGAGCGCGGTTTCGAGTTGGTCGCGGCAATCGCAACGGAGCGAACCCATCACGTCGCCGGTGAGACATTCGGAATGCAGACGCACAGGCACGTCGGCCGCGCCGATCACGTCGCCTTTGGTGATGGCGATGTGTTCCTTGCCGTCGCGATTATTTTCGAACGCCACGATGTGAAAGTCACCGAAGCGCGTGGGCAGTTCGGCCATCGCGACGATTCGCACGCAGACTTTGTCGCGCCCGACGCCCTCGCATTCGTGGTCGGGATCGGCGCGCAGAATCATTTCCAGTTTTTCGTGCATGGTGGTGGACATTGTTGCCTCAATCCATTGCGGAATCCTGATGTACTACTTCAGGTAACAGATTGCGCCCGAAAGTAGAACTTTCGGATTCCTCGAATCATTTGACCTCTTGCATAAGTCGGCCGACGTTAGAGAACGTCTCTTACGCAAGGCGTATTGTGCGCTCTCTAGCGCACTTTTGCAAGAGGTCTATTTTTTGACCAAAGAATATTTTAGTACAACCCCGCCATCCTCGTGGACTTCGCTCCCAACGAGAGTCAACGGGATGGCTTCGCTTCGGACTACGCCTGCGCCTGCCGCGAGCGTGGGAGCGGATTCGCCCCCGAAGATCATCGGCGCGACGTACATCGTCAGTTCGTCCACGAGGCCGAGACGGAGCAGTTCGAAGTTGAGCGTTCCTCCGCCTTCGACCATCAGGCGCTTCACGCCGAGTTCGTGCAACGTGTGCAGGGCTTTTTCCAAGTCCACGCGCGGAGTGTGGTGGACATAGATCTCGACGCCGCGTGAACGCAGAAATTCGACTTGGGCTTTGGACGTTTGATCGGCGGTAAATATTACGACACGCGCCGCGCCGAAATTGACGAAATCCGAATCGGGCAGGCCATCCGCATTCGATACGATTCCCACCTTGATGGGATTCGGCGTCACCCCGCGCGCGACTCTCTCCGCGCGCAACGCTTCGCTCTTGACCGTCAGTTTGGGGTCTTCCTCGAGGAGCGTTTTCCCGCCGACCATGACCGCGTCCGATTCGGCGCGCAGACGATCCACGCGCTCCTTGTCCCGCGCGGAGGAGATGGCCGCGCCGCGGCGTTCGTAGGTGTCCATTTTGCCGTCCGCTGTGACGGCGACGTTGATGAAGGTGAAGGGTCTCATCGCATCAATGCGAATTCCGAAAGTGCGCGGCGATCAAATCCGAAAGATCGGCCGAGGTGTGTTGGCGGGCGATGCGGAAGAAGTCATCGGCAGTGGCGCGGCGGTAGGACATTTGCGCGGCGTAATCCTTGATGAATTTGTAGAAATTGTCATCGCCCATGCGGACGCGCAGGTCTTCCATGAAGGTTGCGCCGTTGAGATAAACCGCGTTGGTGTAGTCGCGGAAGGAGATCCCGTCGTAGATGGTTATGTCCACCCAGCCGTTCGGCCCGAAGTAGTTGACGCGGAATTGCCACCACCAGTCCAGCAGGTCGGGGTTGGTGAACTCGTAAAAGATGCGCTCGCTGTAGAGCGCCATCGCCTCGTCGAGCCAGGGCTCCATAGCCTGGTCGTTTCCCACCAGCCCGAACCACCAGTTGTGCGCGATCTCGTGGACGCCGATGGTGGTCATGTTATTTTTCGTGCCGCCATTGAACTGGTCGAAGAACGCGCTCGAAAGGAAGATCAGGCCGTCGTTTTCCTGGCCGTCGTTGTAATCCAGCTCCACCACATTTAAAATCGAATACGGATACGGCGCGAACTTCGGCTCGAACAGACCGACCGCCTGCGTGGCGACGTAGGTCATTTTGGACGCGGCGTCCTCGTGCCCCGCGAAATAATACGTGCGGATCACCACCGACCCCACAGCGGATTCGTTGACCAGGAAGTCGCGGCTCAGCGAGAGCGCGAACGTGCGCGCGCCGAGCAGGCGGTACCGCGTCCACTCGCCGTTGGCTTCGGGCAGGGCCGGCGCGGCGACGATGGGCGCGGAGGCCGGGTCGGTGAAACGCAGGTTGACTTCGAAGTCGGCGGAGTCGTAGACGAGGTGTTCGCCCCAGGGATAGAAGTCGTGTAGGAGCCAGCCGTTGACGGAGTCGTAGGGGACAACGAAGGGAATCCATTCGGTCAGGTTGGTCTGGTAGTTTTGCCAGCCGAAGGTGTTGGCTTTTTGTTTGACGGGGATGTTGAGGTCGTATTCGATCACGAGCGCGATCTGCGTGTTCGGCGGAAGCGGCGGAATGGGGACAGTGAGGCGATGCGACTCGAGACTGGAGTTGTAGATGGGCAGTCCGTTCACCGAGAGGCTGGTGAAAACGAAGGAGGCATTGTACAACATCGGCTCGACCGCGATCACGAGTTCGTTCAATGTGACGCCAGTTAGATTCGGGTAGAGGATGGACTCATCCACGTTGACGGTGTGGTTGTCGTAGTCAATCGTCGCGTAGACGGTGTAGACCGGGCGTGTGAGAGAGGTGGGAGGCAGGGGGGCGGGCGACGAAGTGACGGGCGTCGAGGTGGCAGGCGCGGGCGCGATAGCGGTCGCGGTTGGGGACGGGACGAGGGTCAGGGTTGGGCTGGCCGCTTCGGGCTGGGTCGGAATCGAGTCGGGGGGCGCGAGGAGGAAGGGGAGGCTGTAGACGGAGGTGGGGGTGATCGTCGCGGGAGGGGGCGTCGATCCACATGCGGAAAGGATGAAAGATGAAAGATGAAAGATGAAGAGGATGCGTAAGGCGCGTGACTTTTGACGTTTGACTTTTGACATGTTAGTAGGGATTCTGAAAATACAGCGCGATCAGGTCGGAGAGGTCGGCGCTGGTGTGGGCGCGCAGGATGCGGAAGAGGTCGGGCGTGGTCGCGATGTCGCCGCGCATTTGCGCGAGGTAATCTTGGATGAACGCGAAGAAGGCGTCGTCGCCGATGCGGGCGCGCAGGTCGTAGAGGAAGCGCGCGCCGTTAAGGTAAACGAGGTTCTGGTAGGCGGTGTAGCCGCCGTACCAATCGTAGATGCCGGCGTCCACGGGCTTGGCTTGCTCGAAGGGCGTGAAGCGATACGTCCACCACCACGAGTCGAGCGCGGCGGGCTGGACGGTTTCGTAGTAAACGATCTCGCTGTAGGTGGCGAGCGATTCGTCGAGCCAGGGTTCGAGGCCCTGATCGTTGGCGACCTGCTCGAACCACCACTGATGCGCGGTCTCGTGGACGCTGACCGCAGTGAGATGATTCACGAGCGTCCCGTCGTAGTTGTTGTAGATGCCGCGGCTGTGAAAATAGAACGCGGAATATTCCATGCCGTCTTCAAAATCGCCCTGCGCTACCGTGAGAGTCTTGTGCGGGTACGGCCCGAAACGCTGGCTGTAAATTTCAAACGATTTTGCGGTGGCGGCAAGCACGGCCTGCGCGGAAGTCTCGTAATTGGGGAAGTAATAACTGAAGATGGTCACGCCGCCGACGTTTGTGGACGCGACCTGGAACGAATCGCTGAACGAGAGCGCGAACGTCCGGCCCGCTTCGAGCCTGAACCTCCGGCGGGCCGCGTCGCCCGATTCGATTTCCTCGCCACTTGCGGCGATGACCACGTTCGCGCCGTTCTCGATTTGCACGCTCACGTCGAAGTCCGCGCTCTCGTAGGTGAGATGCTCGCCGTAATACCAGGGATTGTGCAGCACGAACTTTCCGTCCATGTACGGCGCGACGAAGGGATACCAATCCACGAGGTTGATCTGTCTCTCGGTGTAACCGAAGATCTGCGAACAGACGCTGTTCTCGTCCGCGTAGTTGGCGACGATGGGCAGAATGAGGGAGTATTGAATTTGAATGGTGGTCTTTCCGCCGGGAGGGAGGGGTTGAGGGAGGGGGATTTCGAGTCGGTGGCGGATGTAGGCTTGGATGTTTTGCGCATCGAAGATGTAATTGGTAATTGGTAATTGATCCACGAAGATGCCGCTAAGAATAAAACTTTGCGTGCAGGTCGGTTCGACGCCGAGAACGAGGCTGGTCAATGTGTCGGCGCTTTGGTTGGCGTAGAGGATGGTCTCGTCCACGTAGGCGGAGTTGGTCGCGTAGTTGAGTTGCAGGTCGAGGGTGTAGTGAGGGCGCGTGGACGGCGGCTCGGGAGTCGGTGAGGGCGGTTCGGGTGTAGGGGGGATGGGTGTTTCCGTATCAAGTGTTCCAGTGTCAGGTGTCAGGTGGGGGAGTGTCGGAAGCGTCGAGTCATTGGGCGTGAGAGCGACGGTTGGCGGCACGGGACGGGAACAGGAGGAGAGGAGGAAAGAGGAAAGAAGAAAGATGGAGAGGAATACTGCGTATTGCGTATTGCGTATTCCTGTGTACTTGTGTACCTGTGTACGTGTGTACGTGTTTACCTTGCTCATATCAATGTTGGCCCTGGAAATATTCATTCATCAAATCCGAAATGTCCGCGTCGGTGTGTTGGCGGAGGAGGGTGAAGAAATCATCGGCGGTGGCGCGCTGGCCATTGAATTGATTGAGATAATCTTGCAGGAACGCGAAGAAGGCCTCGTCTCCCATCCGAGTCCGCAGGTCGTCGAGAAACTTCGCGCCGCGCAGGTAAACCGCGTTGACGTATTGCCGGTACATGTCCTTCTCGAACGGCGTGTCGAGCGGAATGTCCACGTAGCCGTGCGGGGTGTGGACCTCCACGCGGGCGCTCCACCACCATTCGAGCAGGGGCGAGTCGGTTTTTTCGTAGAAGATGCGTTCGCTGTACGCGCACAACGCTTCGTCCAGCCAGGGTTCGAGATACTGATCGTTGGCGACCTGCTCGAACCACCACTGGTGCGCGGTCTCGTGCGCGGAGAGGTAGGTCAATAAATTTGCCCGCGTGCTATTGTAGGAGCGGTACGCGCTATTGGGCAGGAAGAAAAAAGCCGAAAATTCCGCGCCGTCGTTAAAGTCGCTCATCACGATGGTCAGGGTCGGGTGAGGATACGGCCCGAAGCGCTGGGCGAAGGTTTCGACCGCGTCGGCGGCCGCGTCGGCGGCGGCTTTTCCAGGCGACTCGTTCAGCGGGAAGTAGTAACTGTAAATGAACACGTTGCCCGCATTGGTGACCGACCTCTTGAACTCGGTGCTGGCCGAGAAGGCAAAAGCCCGCGCGTCGTCCAGGATGAAACGAGTCCATTCGCCGTTCGGTTCCCCGGCTGCGCTGGCGGCGAAGGTTGGGCGGATTCCCTCCTCCGCGTGTTTGATATTGACCTCGAAATCGGCCACGTCGTAAACAAGATGCTCGCCGAAGTACCAGGGATCGTGCAGCAGCCACTTCTTCGCGTCGCGCGGGACGATGAACGGATACCAGTTTACGAGGTTCATCTGTTTTTCGGTGTACCCAAAAAACTGCGGGCGGATCTCCTTCGTGTTCAGTTCCGACTCGATCTGCGGGAGGACGAGGCTGTAAGCGAGATGCAATTCCACCGTCGCTTCGGGCGGGAGGGGAGAGGCGAGGGGGATGGTTAATTTCTGTCCTTGTAATTGGTAATTGGTAACTGGTAATTGATCCACTTCGAGTTTGGTCAACTTGAAGACCGAAGGCCAGTAATTTGGCATGACCGCCAGGACGAGGTCGCGCAACGTCTCGCCGGTGGCGTTCGGATAGAGGATGGTCTCTTCGACGGCGAGTCGCTTGCGGCGGTAGTCGAGGGTGACGCGCAGGGCGTAGCGCGGGTCCGGGAGAAGGGAAGCCGGATCGGGCGTCGGTGTGACGCGTGTCGCTGTGGCGGGCGGCGGAGTGTCGGTCGGCGCGGGGGACTTCGTCGGCGGCGGGTCCGTCGCGGTTGGAGGCGTCGCGAGAGGGAGACAGGAGGAGAGGACAACGATCAGCAGACAGAGTCTTGCGAGGCGCGAGAGGGGGCGTTGCATGGGGATATTTTACCCTCAGAAGATGTCTCCTCAATGGAAGGCGATTGGCATATAATTCCATCGGATTCGCAGTCACATTTTCAGCGGACGAAGAAGGTCAACATGTTCAAGATGGTCACGCTCGTTGTCAGTTTCGCGTTGCTGGTGGGCGGATTGTTTGCCCCCGAACCGGTCACAGTCTCCAACGCCGAGATTTACGTGTTCATGGGGGCCAGCAACATGTCGGGCCGCGGGACGATGCCTCCCTACCAGGAGACGTTCGCGAACGTGTACGGCTTCGATGATTCGTTTACTCTCGTCCCCGGAAGGGAACCCAGCGACAAACCGGCGCGCCGCTCGAAGGATCCGGTCTCGCGGGACATCGGCGCGGGATTCTCGCCCGTGATGAGTTTCTTCTCGGGCCTCGCGCCAACCAATCCGGGCAAGACCTATGTGTTCATCAATTGCGCTGCGGGCGGAAGTTCTTTGGCCTCCTGGAAACGAAATCTTTCGGAGACGAGCCTGTACGGGTTTTGCCTGAAACGGATTCGCCTGGCGCAGGCATTCGGAACGGTCAAGGGCCTGCTTTTCATCAACGGCGAATATGAGTCGCAAGGCGTGGCGGGACGGCCGGCGGCGCAGAATTGGGGAAACGACTTCATGCAGTTGGTGAATGACCTGCGCGGCGATCTCGGCTCCGATGTCCCCGTTGTGTATGCGCGGTTGAATCCGAAGATGCCCGGAAAGTTCAATTCCATCGTGTACGATGAGCAGACGCGCATTAATGGCTTGCTTCCCGCCTTCAAAATGGCGGATACAGATGGACTCTATCTTGCCCCCAACTCCTTCCATTACAAGACCGGCGAGTTGAAGATTATCGGGTCACGGATGGCGGCGGCGATGTTGGAGATTTTGGGACCGGAGATTGTTATCGTCTCAAGACTCCCTGCCGCGGATTGACCAGGAACACGATGACAAACACCGCCGTCGCGGTGAGGACAATCGCCGCGCCGGAGGCGATGTTGAGATAGTAACTGAAATACAGGCCAACAACGGAGGAGGCCGCGCCGATGACGGCCGCGAGCGCCATCATCGTCCACAGGCGACGCGTGAGCAGGTAGGCCGTGGCCGCCGGAGTGACCAGCATGGCGACCATCAACGCCACGCCCACCGTCTGCATCGAGACGGCCACGGTCACGGCGATCATCGCCAGCAGGAGATTGTTGAGCAGGTTGACGGGCATGCGGAGGGTCGCGGCCAACACGGGGTCGAAGGAGAGCGTGAGAAATTCCTTGTAGAAGATCAGAACGAGCAGAAGGACAATCCCACCGAAGACGGCGGTGAGGATCAAGTCGCGATTCGTAACGCCCAGCACGTCGCCGAAGAGGAAATGACTCAAGTCCACGGCGTAGGAGCGGACGGTGGAGATGACCGCGATGCCGAGAGAGAACATCCCGGCGAAGATGATGCCGATGGCGGTGTCTTCCTTGATGCGGGCGTTTTTGCTGATCGCGCCGATGCCGAGCGAGGCGAGTATGGCCGTGCCAAGCGCCCACCAGAAAAGAACGCCGCGTTCCCCGCCGCTGATGATGTAGCCGAGCGCCACGCCGGGCAGGACGGTGTGCGCGAGAGCGTCGCCGAAGAAGGCCATGCCGCGTAGGACAACGTACGCGCCAATCACCGCGCAGACGATTCCAACGAGAACGCCCGCGGCAATTCCGCGCAACATGAAATCGTAAGAGAGCGGCGCCAGCAACCAATCAAGCATGGCCGTCTTCCTCTTTGTCTTCACAGCATGTGTCATCCAACGCCATCAGGTTGCCCTCTGCGTCAACCATTTTCAAGCGGTTGCCATACGCTTGAAGCAGTTTCTCTGATTTTAAGACATCTTTTGATTCGCCGAACCCAAGCAGTTTTTGATTCAACAACATGACCCGATCGAAATGTTTTTCGGCCTGATCCAAATCGTGCGTGGCGACCATCACGGTGACGTTTTGTTTTTGCAACTTATCGAGCAGGTTGAGGATGCCTTCCTGCGACGGGGAGTCGAGTCCGGTCAGCGGCTCGTCCATCAACATCAGTTCGGCTTCCTGCGCGAGGGCGCGGGCGATGAACATGCGTTGTTGTTGCCCGCCGGAGAGTTCGCCGATCTGACGTTTCGCGAGGTCGCGGATTTCCACCGTGTCCAGCGCGGCGCGGACGTGATCCCAATCGCGGCGCGTCGGCCAGCGGAAGGCGCCCATCACGGCGGAGCGGCCCATCATCACCACATCCGCCACGCTGACGGGGAAATTCCAGTCCACGTGACTGCGCTGGGGGACGTAGCCGATGCACACGTGCGCCGCCGGGCGTGACCCCGAAATGGTCACGCTCCCCTCAGAGGGACTCAACACTCCGGCCACCACCTTGAAGAGCGTGCTTTTCCCCGCGCCGTTGGGACCTACCACCGCCACGCGTTCGCCGGCGTGCAGGTGGAAGGTGACAGCCTCGAGCGCGGGGCGCCCGTCGTAACGCACAGACAAATTCTGCACATCGAGAATCGGTTGGCCGGTTTGATGGTGGGTGTGGGGGTACATGGCGACTCCACAAAAACCAGGTTTCTGCCAGAAACCCGGTTTTTGCTAACGCAACGCCTCGACAATCGCGTTGACGTTGTATTTCATCAGCTCGATATATGATTCCGCGCCGCCGCCCGGTTCGCTCAACGAGTCGGTGAACAGAAAGACGAGTTTGACGCCCGTATCCTCCGCGACGCGGCGGCTCAAATCGGGACTCACGGTGGTTCCCACGAACACGGCTTTGACTCCGCTCGCGCGGATCGCGTCTTCGAGCGCGGCCAGTTCTTGCGCGGACGGAGCCGATCCCGTGCTGACCGAGGGAACGACCTCGCCGACCTGCTCGAATCCGTAGCGCGCCGCGAAGTAACCGAAGTCGTTGTGGTCGGTGACGAGTTTGCGATTCGCTTCGGGGATCTGCGCGACCTGTTCCTCGATCCACGCGTCGAGGGCGGTCAGTTCGGCGACGTAGGCTTCGGCGTTGGCGCGGTATTCATCGGCGTGGGCCGGGTCGGCTTCGGCGAAGGCCTCGGCGATGTTACGCGCCCAAACAGCGACGTTGTTCGGGTCCTGCCAGACGTGCGGGTCGAGTCCGTTTGACTCTTCGGCGAGGGGCAGGCCTTCGATATCCGTGGAAACATTGACCATGTACGCCGCGTCATGAAGCAGGCGGTCGAGGGTCTCCTCCAGCCCGAAGCCGTTGACCAGGACGATCTGCGCGTCGGTGATGGCGGCCACGTCTTGCGGGCGCGGCTCGTAGGCGTGAGGATCCGCTCCGAGAGGCAGGAGCCCTCGAATCGTCACGCGTGAACCGCCCACCTGTCCGGCTACGTCGGCGATGAGGGAGGTGGTCGCGACGACGCGCAGCAGGCCTGGGTCGGGAGTCGCGGCGGGAGGCGTCGCGCAGGCCGCGAGGGTTAGGATAACGAGAGAGAGAAGGATGGCGCGCAACATGGCGGCGAGGAGGGGAGTCCAAAGTCTCCCAACTTTGGTTCAACGCCAGGAGACGTTGGAGTCCGCTGGTTAGAGTTGATCCAACTCTGCGATGTCGTCCGCGGTGATTTCCTTACGCAGGAGGAAATACGCGCCGGTGAAGTGTTGGTCGGCGGCGCTGACGAGGAGCGCGCCGCGCTTGGGGATGAAGTTGATCGCCTCCCAGCCTTCGAGGCCCATGTCGTCGAGGGCGGGGATGTCCACCGCTTCGCCGTCCGGCGAGTCGCCGAGCATTTCGCTGAGCGGGAGGAAGAGGCTTTTGTAGATGTAAACTTTGCGACCTTTTTGGATGCGGGCGCGCGCGCCTTTGATCTTGTCGGCAAGGCGGCGTTTTTCCTCGGCCAACAGGTCTTCGCGCTTGCGGCGCACTTCGGGATCGTTGAGGATTTCGCGGGCGTAATCGCGCACCTCGCGCGCATCGCTTTGTGTGGCGCTTTCGAGGAAGTCCAGCCCGCCGCGCTCGCCCAGGCGGACGAGTCCTTCGGCGGCGTCGAGTTGGTTCATCCAATCGTCGTCGTTTTCCATCAGGTCGAAGAGCGTTTCGAGATCGCGCATCGCGACGAGGTCGTTGATTTGGGTGGACATGGGAACTCCAAAGAGGAAAGATGAATGATGAATTGAGTTTCATCCTTCATCCTTCATTTGTTCGGCTCTTCCGTTTTTGTCGGGATGTGTGACGAGGCGCTAATTCTTTGCCACAGATTTCACGGATTCTCGCTGATTTTTTTATTCCAATCCGTGCGCGAAGCATTCGTGAAATTCGTGGCCGAGGTTTTGGGCGTTCCCGTTAATTACGGGAGAACCATTTGTTTTCGCTATGAGGCGCTTTCGCTAAAAGGAGGCGATGGCTGTTTGGAGGTCGGGGTGCATTTCGAAGAAGGCCGAGAAGCCCACCACATCCAGCACGCTTAGCACTTCGGGGGGAACGCCGCACAATTTGACGTGATCCTGCACTCCGCTGGCGCGATCTTTTTCAGCGGAGCGGATGGCGTTCCAGCCTTTTTCGGGGTCGGGCATTTCCTCGCCGCGGAAGAGTTTGGCGGTGGAATGCAGCGAGACGATCCCCGCGCTGCTGATGTAGGCGAGTTTAGTCATGTCGAGAACCAGGTCGCGCGCGCCGCCGTCGTAGGCTTTTTTCGCGGCGTCGATCAGGTTCTGGAAACTGTTGGAATCGAGTTTGCCCTCGAGTTGGATGACGGTGACGGGAACGCGTCCCTGCTGGGTGGAAACGGTGAGATTCATGGCGGGTTCTCCTCTCAACGTGGATTATAAACGAGGAAGGGATTTATGAATGGCAGGGTTTGAGAGTCTCCTGTCAGCGATTGCAAGCGCGGCGCGGGGACACTTGCGGAAATTTGTCCCAAAGGAGCCAGCCATGAAAGTGAAGATGATCCTGCCCGCGCTGACGGAGGCCAAGAGTCCGTTTTGGAGACCGATCAAATATTCGCTCTTTCCGCCTCTCGGACTCGCCACTCTCGCTTCTTATCTCGACGACGAGGCGGATGAGGCCTCCCTGACCGACGAGCACGTCGAAACGCTCTTCTTGGACGACGAGCCGGACCTGGTTGTGATTCAGGTTTACATCACCTCGGCCTACCGCGCCTACCAGATCGCCGACCATTACCGCGCGCGCGGCGCGTACGTGTGCCTGGGCGGGTTGCACGTCACTTCGCTGCCGGAGGAGGCCGCGCTCCACGCCGATTCGATCTTCCTCGGCCCCGGCGAGGATACCTGGCCCGAGTTCCTGCGCGACTTTCGCAACGGACAACCGAAGACGCGCTACCAATCCACGAATCGCACGTTGGCGAATCTTCCCTTCCCGCGCCGCGAGCTGATCCGCCGCGACCTCTATCTCGTCCCCAATTCCATCGTGGTTTCGCGCGGCTGCCCGCATGTATGCGACTTTTGCTACAAGGAGGCATTCTTCACCGGCGGCAAGTCCTTTTACACCCTCGAGGTGGATCGCGCCCTGGCGGAGATTCAAAGCCTGCCGGGACGTCACCTCTATTTTCTCGACGATCACCTCTTTGGAAATCCGCGCTTTGCCCGAAATCTCTTTCACGGGATGCGCGGCATGGGGCGCTTGTGGCAGGCGGCGGGGACGGTGCAATCCATCCTTCAGTCTGACGTGATCGAGCAGGCCGCGGCCAGTGGGTTGAGGAGTCTGTTCGTGGGGTTTGAGACGCTCAATCCGAACAACCTCATTGAGCAGCACAAGTTCCAAAACCTGAACCGCGATTACTCCGCCGCGATCCGCCGCCTGCACGGCCTGGGGGTGATGGTCAACGCGAGTTTTGTCTTCGGCATGGACGGCGACGACGAGTCAGTTTTTGACCGAACGGTGGAGTGGGCCGTGACGCAGGGAATCGAGACGGCGACCTTCCACATCCTGACACCCTATCCCGACACGGCCCTGTACGCGCGTATGGTCGCGGAGGGGAGGATGGTCACATCGAATTGGGATTTATACGACACGCGTCACGTGGTCTTTCAACCACACGGGATGAGTCCGCAGGCGCTCGAAGAGGGTTACTGGCGCGCCTATCGCGAGTTTTATCGTTGGGGCAACATCTTCCGTTCAGCGGGCGCGCAGACGGGATGGTTGGAGCAGGCGCGTCACCTGGCCTACGCGGGCGGCTGGAAGAAGTTCGAGCCGCTGTGGGACGCGGTCATCCGCGCCAGGCGCGTGGCGAATTTTTTGCCGGTTCTCGAATCGGTGTTGGCGGGGTTCAAACACCGCGAGGATATAGGACAATCTCCATTGGAATCTTTCTCCGCGAATCTACGCCAATCGCCGCGGATTTCGGAGAATGAGTAGCGGGTATTTGCGGAGATTAGCGGATTCGTCCGGCGGTATAATCGCGGCCAATCCTTTCGGCTGACTTTGGAGGTATGAATGAAAACAATCGAGAATATCGTCCGCGAAATACGCCGCGACCTGACGCCCGTCTTCGAACAGAAACTCCGCGCGTACCTGATGGATCAGGATAAGGAGTGGCTGATCGAGCAGATCGTCCGCCTCACGCTGGACGCGCACGGTTTGCAGGAGATGGATCGCAAGGCAGTGCAAGAGTTGAAGGCGCGTCAGCGCGAGGCGCGTATCGAACGGGTGAAGCAATTGGGAATGGGTTTGGACAAACTGCGCGCGTTCTCGGCCCGTTACAAATCTGTTGACCGCCTCGCCCTCGCCCAGGAGGGATTCCTCCTCCCCGGCGCGCACCCCAAGGGGACGTTTCTCATCCCGCCCAGTCAACGCTCAGAGATCGGGAATGCCCTGCTCGAACAGGCGAAAGATTATCTGTACGCGTTCCTGTTCGGCGACGAGTCCACCAACGCGAAGTTCGAGCGGATTCAGCAGGAACTCCTGACCGTCACCGTCCCAGTCTTCAAGGCCTCCGCGCTGGACTTTATGAAAGCCACCACCGAGTTGAGCGCGCACGGAACCTGGCAGGATCCCGAGTCGGTTTCCAACGATCTGCGCGCCGACAACACGCTGCTGCAAGTGGAGTACGGCGAGGTGGAAGGAGAACTGGTCGGCGACGGGATTAAGGCCGCGCTGGGATTGATCAATAATTTGGAGGTCAACGAGCAGGTGTTGTACGCCCGCATGGAAAACATCGAGCAAAGCACGTTGATTTCGTGAGGATTTCGCGAGCGCGTCGCACTTTGCCCCGAGGGGAATCCCCGCCCGTGTGGTGCGACGCGCTCTCAATATTACGGGGGTACGATCGCGCCGGGCGGAACCAACGCGTAGCCCGCCGCCTGCCATGCCAGCAACCCGCCTGTCACGCTGGTGACTTGGGTAAAGCCGGCCTGGAGCAGGGTGTCGCGTCCGACTTTGGAGCGATTGCCGGAGTGGCAGATCACCACGATGGGGACGCCCGTCGGAATCTCGTTCACGCGCGAGGCGAGTTGGTCGAGAGGAATGAGGTGGGTATTTTCGATGTGAATCTGGTCCCATTCGTCCTGCCTGCGCACATCCAAAACGTAGACGCCCTCCTGGTACATTTGGTGCGCTTCGCCTACGCTGATGTCGCGGGGCAGGGAGGCGCTGTTCCCGCCGCTCGCGTTGGCGGAGAGGATCAGCAGGATGACAACGATCGCCACCACCGCGACAGTTCCGATCTGGACGATGGGCCGGCGCAGGAAGGAGGCGGTTTGGGATTGATAGGTCTTGCGGTGGGATTTCTTGGGCATGAAAGACTCCTGAGGTGAATTTATTATTTGGGACGCTTGAAGTTTGCCTGCCCTTACGATAGGCAGAAAAAAAACCAGGTTTCTCGCAGAAACCTGGTTTGTGTACTCGGATTACACTTTGAAGGCCCACTCGCCTTTCCGCATGATCGCTTCGGCATGACCATCCTTCGTGATACCGTCAATGTTCATCTTGTCCGATCCGATCATGAAGTCAATGTGGATGAGACTCTGGTTGCCGCCGCGCGCCATGAACTCCTCATCGGTCAGTTCGAGGCCGCCCGCCAACGTGGATTTGTAGGCACGTCCCACCGCGAGGTGACAGGAGGCGTTCTCATCGTAGAGGGTGTTGTGGAACATCAGGCCCGATTTGGAGATGGGCGAGGAATGCGGCACGAGCGCGGCCTCGCCGAGGCGCGCCGCGCCCTCGTCGGTGGCGACCAATTTTTGGAAGACGGCTTCGTTCTTGCTGGCATGGGCCTCCACGATGCGACCATTTTCAAAGCGGACGACGATCCCTTCGATCAACGTGCCGCTGTAATTCAGAGTCTTGGTGGAGGTGACGATGCCGTCGGCGCGGTTGCGGTCGGGCATGGTGAAGGTCTCTTCGGTGGGGATGTTGGCGGTGAATTCGATTCCGTTTTGTGCCAGTTCACGCGCGCTCGACCACAGGTGACCGGCAGGCAGGCCGATGGTCAAGTCTGTGCCAGGGGCGGTGTAATGAAGCGCGTGATATTGTTTCTGGCTCAGGTATTTGCTACGCGTTTGCAAGTTGCGGATGTGCTTCTCCCACGCCGCGACGGGATCGTCCTGGTCCACGCGGCACATTTGGAAGATGGTCTTCCATTGCTTTGCCACGGCTTTCTCGGTTTCGAGTTTTGGGAACATCTTCTTGGCCCAGGAGGGACGCGCGGCGGAGATGACGCACCAGTTCATGGCGTTGCTTGTGCTGAGACGGATATAGGGAGCCATCTCCTTCCACATCGTGTCCTGGTACGCGCCGACCAGTTCCGGGTCCTGGCCCGAAAGGAGACTTGGGTCGGTGGCAGAGATGGTGAGGATGGCGTCGCCGCGTTCGGCGTAATCGAGCGCGCCGGTGGCTTTCCAGCGCGGGAACTCGGTGAATGAGTCGCGCGGGGCTTGCGCGAAACGGATCAGTTCCATTTGCTCGTCGCCCCAGAACACGTCCACCAGGCGCGCGCCGGCTTTGTAGGCCGCCTCGGCCACGTAGTGAACGAGCGGCGCGTGCTCGAAGGCCACGCCATAGGGGGAGGGAGCGCGCACGAGCAGTCGCTGGCCCGGCCGGAGGTTCAGCCCGACGCGGACGGCGAGCTCGGCATATTTTTGGAGGTCGCGTTGGAATTTTGTCGCCATGGAAAATCCTTGAAGAGGAAGTAGCGCCACTCATCGAGCGGCAGGGTGGGCAGGGGGAGCGAGTCCACGTGGTCGCAAATCTTGCTCATCCACGCAAATTCGTAGCCGGCGTTTTGGAAACGCCGAATCATCGTTTCGAGAATTTCAAAACCGCGCTCGCTGTTGCGGAGCAGGGCGGCTTTTTCCGCTTTGGTCACGCCGTCGGTTTCGAGCGGGGCGTAGAGATCGTGGGCGTGCGCCGTGAACGCGACCACCGAGGGCGGCGGGAAGACTTTCATCAGAATCGAGGACAGTCCCAGCCCGAAAAGTTTGACCCACGGCAACCCGAAGTTTAATCGAATTGTGGACAACGCGGGGAACGGAAACTCGATAATGGAATCGCTTCCGCGCGTGACCCGAAACGGCTCAATCGGCATGTGCGTGTTCCAGTACCCGTTCTTTCCGGGCCTCACCGACGCGAACACGCTGGCGTCGTAGCGGAAGCCCAAATCCATGAGATTCGCGATGCCCTCGCGCGAGATGGCGCCGATGGGGGCGCGGTAGCCGATGGACGGTTTGCCGCAGAACTCCACGAGCGCGCGCTGGGACAGCTCGATCTCGGCGCGTTCGCCGCTGGTGGCGGTGTTGTGATGGTGCGAGTGTAACGCAAATTCAAGCGGAATGGACTCGGCCAGTTTGCGAACCGACTCTCCGTAGCGTGGCAGGATGGAGGTGACGAGGAAGCCGGTCACTTTCACGCCGGTGCGGCGAATCACATCCACGAAGCGCTCGAACAACGCGGGTTCCTCGAAGAGGCGGATGTGGCCGGAGGTATTGGCGTAGTCTGCTTCGATGTCGAGGGTGAGGCAGAGGAATTTGCAAGTCATCGAATAGCGCAATCCAACTCTACTCTGCGTTTATCCACTCGCGCCATTGACCAATCAATTCCGCCAGTTCGTCTTTTCGAGGCGTCTCCGTGTATAGGGAGAAATCGGTAATCCTGAACAATGGGAGGGTTTGCGACGAGGTCTTCATTTTTTTACCGACATAATCTCCCATGGGCTGGATTCCGTGAGCGAAACGATGGAGAGTAGCCTTGATCGCTTCGAGACTATTATCAACGCCAATCCAATGCCTCTTCAGTTGTGAAGCGACATCCAATGTCGTTCCAGAGCCGGAAAAACAATCCAGAACCAGGTCGCCGGGGTTGGATGACGCTTCAATGACGCGCTTCAATATGGCCGGATTTTTCTCGGTAGGATAGCCTGTGATTTCGATATTTTGATTGTGAGCATCCTTGAAATCAAGCCAAATATCCTGCGCGGGAATCCCCTCGCTTTCATCCAGATACACTTTGCGGCGCGGGTTTCCGTTGGAAGACCAGAAGATCTCGCCCCTGGCGTCCATGGCATCCAATGTCTCGGGGGTATATTGCCAATGTTTTCCGGACGGCGGCATCATGCCGCGCCACGCTTTTCCCGTTTCACCGTTGCGCGTCCCCGGCGCGTGGACGGGAACTTTCTTGTATCGTCTACCCGTTCCCTCTTCGATATAAGAATATTCCTTGAGCGCCTTTTCGTCCGTCCATTTATCGTAGGCGCGATTCCAGGCATACTCATCAGACTTGGTGTAGAAAAGAATATAGTCGGAAATATCCCCGTAGGTTTTACGCGTGTAGTTTTTAGGATTGCACTTTTTGCGCGTGATCCAATTGCGGAAGTTCGATTTTCCGAAGACCTCATCCATCACAACTTTCACATAGAAAGCCATGTTCTCATCCAAATGGACATAGATCGAACCATCCGGCGCAAGCAGTTCGCGCAAAAGGATCAAGCGCTCACGGATAAACTCGATGTAATGATTTCCCTCCAGCAAATCCACATAAGCGTCTTGTTGCGAACGAGTCTGAAAGACGCCCCTTGTCGCGTAGGGAGGGTCAATGTAGATCAATCGAATCTTGCCGCGCACTTCGTCATCCTTCAGCAACAGGGAAAGAATGGATAAGTTTTCCCCGTAATACAGGCGGTTCGCGGCGGCATGGCCCTGCCATACCGCAGACGTTTCAGCAGGTTCAGTCGCCAGGATATCCAATTCGGTTTTCTTGCCCTCATACGCCAATTGGACATCCAGGGAACTGTCTGCCATGGAAAAACCCATTGGCAGAGTCGCATTCCATTTCGTTTTAGAAAGTCCGGCGGCCATTAAGTCTTTGCCCTTTTGCCGCGTAGCCAATCCAGGGTTAATCGCTCAGGAATCATTCGTAAGGTAACGACGAGAACCTCGCCAGGATGACGGTCTTCGAGTTTACCGTAATCTCTCCACATGGAACCCAATAACAAGCCGGGGCCGTCATTTAGCAGAATTACCTTTGTTCCTAACTTACGCTTATGGGAATATGCAAGGATCTCATCAATGGCGGTGTGATACTGGCCCGTACGATCATCTTCTTGCGCGCCGCCTCGATCCGAGTCGTACCGCGCCAAACCAATCGCCAGAACTTCGTCCCTTTCTCGAATTACAAAATCCACAGGGCGCGTTGGGTTGGGGTAATTTGGAAATACCTGCCCCATTAATATGTCCTGTCCCGCGCGTTTAGGACCGTCAATCTTCAAATTTGAAAACCGTGCGCGAATCAAATCAAAGAATCTCTCGGTCAGATCGTATCCTTTTTTGCCGCGATCCTTGTACTCCCACAACAAAGCGCATAGGGCTTCATCCCGTTTGGGACGTGAATTGTATGCTTTTTGAACTTCGTGAATGGGGCGAAACGCCCGGCCAAATTGTTTCAGCAATTCACCCGCCTTCGCTTTTCGTTTTAGCATTTCTACAGGCGTGGCAGGGCTGACATATTTGCGAAAAACCCGCGCCAGTTGAACCCGCGTCCAACCGTCGCGTTGTTCCATGATCTGTAGAAACAAACGCTCAGACGACTCGGATGTTTTGAGTAACTTTCCAAACAAAGCGATAATCGGCTCATAAAGGTCGCAGGCGTGAGGCAAAATATCGGGATAATACTCTCCGGTCGCCAGAGTAATCCAATTTGCGCTTTCTGCTTTATAGTCGCCAAACGTCTTTCGCTTTTTCATGATCGCGCTGAAATTATATCCCATTCAACAACTGCTTCGGCTCGCGCGGCAGGTTGGAGGCGTAGTGGAAGATGGATCGTCTCTCGTACCAGACCTCGCCTTCGTATCCGGCCTGTTTGACCAACTCGGTGAATTCGGGTCGCTCATAGAGGTAGACGCCGGGGCAACGGTGAACGCGGATGTAGATCTGCCGCGACCACCACAACCACCAGTTGAGCGTGCGCGCCACGTCGGGGAAGTCGTGGAAGAAGTATTTGGCTTTGGTGTTGGCGAGGAAGACCTGCATGTCCCTGCGGTCGAAGTATTCGATGACGCCCAGACTGGTGACAAGGTCAACCTTGGGGAGGGGCTGGCCCGGCCGGGCGAGGTCCGAGGCGAAGAATTCGAGGCGGTCGGCGTGGGGGCCGGCGAGACGTCGTTCGTTCGCGATGCGGATGATGTCGGCGGAAATGTCCACCCCGATGACGCGCGCCGCGCCCGCCTCCACCAGTTGGTGGGCGAAGCGGCCCGAGGCGCAACCCACATCCAGCACGGTCAGGCCGGGGAGGTGGGGTTTGAGCATGTCGAGGGCAATGCTCATGCGGTCGTACAGCGACGCGCCGCGAAATAATGTAGAGAGCCGATCCCATAAGGTGGGATTCGGCAATTTTTTATCGGTATAGTACGTGCTGGCTTCCCAACTGACCACGTGTCTGTCCCAGTAGTCCCCGCTTTGGGATTTTTGCTCGCTCATATTCACTTGCTCCTAATAAGATATCGGCGCCGCCAGAAGGCGGCGCCGGACAAGTTTATCAGCAAAGGGGGCAACTGGGTAGGAATTATTGCCAAAGAATGGTGACCGTCAGTTTGAAATCCAGTGCGCCCTCGTCCACGGCGACGATGATGTAGTAATCATCCGAAGCGGGCAGGATGCCGGACCAGGCGCGCGCGGGATCGGTGATCAGCTTCAATTCCTGGTCGTTGGTCACTGTGCGAATGGCAAAATTCGCCGCATCGCCCGGCGAGGATAAATCCACGTACATTTTTTGCCCCTGGAAGGCGTAGAGAATGTAGCGCGTGACTTGCGCCGCGGTGACAGACCCGATGATCGTGGCGGAAACGCCGCCTTGGGCGAACTGAATTCGCTGGGCGCGAGGGCCTGCGCTGGTGACGACAATCGTCGGCCCAAGGGTGGGGTGGGGCGTGGCGGCGAAGGGAATCGGGGTGAGACTCGGCACGGGCATGAGCGTGGGAGGCTGGCCTTCCGTGGGCTCGGCGGAGGTGACTACGCCCAGGGTGGCGACGGTTTCCATATCGGGGCCTGCGTTGGAGGTGGGCAGGTTGCAGGCCGTGAAGAGCAGGGCCAGCGCGGCGGCGATGAGCAACGTTCGTTTCATTCTTTTCTCCTTTGATTTCTGTGCCGCGAAATTTATTTCGCTTCCGGCAATTGCGATATGAATATCGCGGTACTGCTACTTCTTCGCAGATCGTCTTTGCTTTAAGCGTTCTTTGCGATGGGAAAGGTCTTCTTTCCAATGTTTTTTGACGTAGGCAGGCTGGTCGGAGGTTTTGACCAACTCCAGCGCGGACTCGGTCCAGCGCAACGCGGACGCGTAGTCGCGCAGGCGGTGTTCGTTGTGTTTGGCGAGTTCGACGTGCGCGTATATGTGACCCTGCGCGGCGGCCTGCTCCCACAAGCGGACGGCCTCGTCGAGGTCGCCGCGGCGTTTTTGCAAATGCGACAAACGCTCCACCGCGGACCCGAAATCGGCTTCGGACAATTCGAGGGTGAGTCCATGCTCGAAGAGGCGCGCGGCCGCGTCCCACTGGCCGAGGTCTTCGTAGAGTTTGCCGAGGGCGATGAAGTCGAGTCCGTGCTGGATGCGGCCATCGAAGGGACGATGGAAAATCTCTGCCACGTGACTGAGCAACGCGGCCATGGCCACCACATCCATGGCGTTGTGGTAGAAGACGCCTTTGAGCGGGGACGCGTCGCCGGTGCGGAGGTAGTCGAAGTACAGCCAGGGAATTTCGTAGCCGGGGACTTCTTCGGTGGAGCGCGTCAGGCCGAGGATGTTTTCCTCAAGATATTTTAGCGCGCGCGAGGGCAAACGGTCGCGCCAGAGACGGCGGGCGAGGGGAAGCAAATCCAAATGGGCAAGTGGGGAACGAGTCAGCGAGTCGGCAGACTCAACGAAGTCGGTGAGCGGGGAGGGGATGGAATGAAGCAGATAGCGCGTTTTGAGCAGGGGCGCGTCGAAGGCTTTTCCATTAAATGTCACCAGCGCGCGGGCCGGGGCGAGGAATTCGAGCAGGGCTTCGAGCATGGCAGGTTCTTCGGATGGATCGCGCATGAAGAATTGCGCCAGTTGGAAGGTATCTCCCTGGAAGCGACCGACGCCGACGAGGAAGGCGTACGTCCCTGTGCCTCCCGCCATGCCGGAGGTTTCCGTGTCGAGGAAGAGGAAAGAGGAAAGAGGAGAGAGGGAGAGGTTAGGGTCACGCGCCCAGGTTGCGATGGTGTCGAGAGGATGGAGGATGGTTAATGGCTGGTCGCCGTGACGATAGTCCGGGCCGAAGGTTTGCTCCGAGATGAACGCGTCGCCGCGACGGGTGGAGGCGAAGCGGCCCGGGACGACGCGTTGGATGGGGATGGTCGCGCCCGCTCTGGGGGAGGGCGAAGCGGGCGTCAGGTCCGCCGTTCCCACTTTCAAGCCCAGGGCTTTGAGTTTGTCTGCCAGCGATTTGGGAGAGTCCACGCGTCAATTGTACATGAAACCTTCACACTTCCGCCTGTGTTAAGCAAGTATACTTGCGCGAACTATCTCACCCCCGGCCCTCTTCTGAAAGGAGGGGGAGTCGAAGGAGAATGTATGACCACAGCCAAAGGTCGTTTGTCGTTTTGGACGAAACTTGTGTACGGCACGGGAGATTGGGGGACGGCAGGCTACGGAACGCTGCGACAGGTTTTTTACGCCATCTTCTTGACCGACGTGGTGGGGTTGGAGCCGCGGCTGGCTTCAATCGCGGCGCTGATCGGAATCGTGTGGGACGCGATCAACGACCCCATCGTGGGGATGATCAGCGACCGGGTGCGGACGCGTTGGGGGCGGAGGCGCCCGTTTTTGTTGTTCTTCGCGATCCCCTACGGCGCGGGATTTTTGTTGCTGTGGTACGCGCCGCCATTTGAAGGTCAGATCGCCAAAATGATTTTTGTGACTCTGGCGTTCATGATCGCCGACACATTGGAGACTTTGGTGGCTGTCCCATTCTCCGCGCTCACGCCCGAATTGACCCCCGATTACGACGAGCGCACTTCGCTCACCGGTTTTCGCATGTTTTTCAACCTGGCGATCTCGCTCGTCACCGCGGTGGCCGCGCCGATGATCGTGGACGCGGTGATCGCGGGCGGCGGCACGCAACAGCAGGGTTATCTCGTCACGGCCGCGATCTTCGGCGGCATGGCGGCGGCTCCCTTCTTGTTGATCTTCTTTGTCATTCGCGAACACGAACTGACTCCCGAACAAACTCATTCCGTCTCGTTCGCCGAAACCGTCCGCACCGCGTGGGCGAACGTCCCGTTCCGCTACGCGACCCTGGTCTACATGCTCAACTGGATCACCTTCGATCTCGTGGCGCTCGTGTTGCCGTTTTATTTGCTCTACTGGATTTCCAGCGGCGACCTCCTGGCGCAGGCCAGCGTCCTTGGCGTGAGCCTGCCCATCGAGTCGGCGGTGTTCGCGGTGTTGCTGATCACGTCTGTGGCGGTGTTGCCGGTATGGATTTGGATCTCGCATCGCTTCAGCAAGCAGACCGCGTACATGATCGGGATGGTCTTCTGGGCCATCGTGCAACTCGTCATCTTCTCGATTCAGCCCGGACAGGTGAGCCTGGTTCTGTTTATGTCCTTTCTCGCCGGAATCAGCGTTTCCTCCGCGCACATCCTGCCGGACGCGATGTTCCCCGACGTGATCGAGTGGGACGAATTGCGCACGCGCCGACGCTCGGAAGGCATCTACTATGGCGTGAAGAATTTCATCCGCAAATTGACCGGCGCGCTGGCGATCTTCATCGGCCTGCAGACCCTCGGTTGGTTCGGCTATCAGGCTCCCCCTGCAGGCGTGACCGTGTTCCAGCAATCGTCCGTGGCCCTCACCGCCATTCGCTTCCTTATCGGACCGTTCGGCGCGGTCCTGCTTTTCAGCGCGGTGGCGATGGCATGGTTTTACCCGTTGACGCGGGAGAGGCATGCGCGAGTCCGAAAATTATTGGAACAGAGAAAAGCGAGAAACGTAAGTGAATAGTGAAGCGAGTTCAAACCTCCAACCGTCCACCGCCAGCAGCCAGCAGCCATTAGCCAACAGCCAACAGCTATCCTTCCTCCACAGACTCCTCTACGGCTCCGGCGATTGGGGACTATCTTCCACGGGCATGTTGCGCTCCGTGTTCTATGCCATCTACTTGACGGACGTGGTCGGCTTGGACGCGCGCATCGGTTCGTTTGCCGCGCTGGTCGGAGTCATCTGGGACGCGGTCAACGATCCGCTGGTGGGCATGATCAGCGACCGGGTCCGCTCGAAGCGGGGACGTCGTTTGCCGTTTTTGCTGTGGTTCGGGATTCCCTTCGGGTTGTCGTTCGTCCTGCTGTGGTGGGCGCCGCCGTGGACGAGTCAGATCGCGTTGGCGATCCACGTCACACTGGCGTACATCATCGCCGACACGATGAGCACGCTCATCTCGATTCCCTATCTGTCTTTGACTCCCGAACTCACTCCCGATTACGATGAGCGCACCACGCTGACCACCTTTCGCACCTTCTTTGAGTTGATGGCCGCCCTGGCGGTGGTGATCTTCGCGCCGGTGATCGTGGATGGGGTGATGGCTTCCGGTTTTTCGCAACAGCAGGGCTTCTTGTTGGTGGGCGCCGTCTTTGGCGGGCTGGCGATCCCGCCTTATTTGATCATGCCATTCGTGTTCAAAGGCAAACTGGTGGAAGAAGAGGCGCAACCCATTTCCCTGCCGCACATGTTACGCACCGCCTGGGCCAACAAGCCCTTCCGTTTTGTGGCGGGCATCCACACCATGAACTGGTCCGCCGTGGACATGGTGGCGGTGACCTTTCCATACTTCTCGTTGTATTGGATCGCGCAAGGCAACCCGCTGGCAACGGTCAAGTTTTTTGGCGTGGAACTTGCGCTCGAGTCCGCTTTTCTGGGGACGCTGATGGTCGCCACGATCTTCTTCGTCCCCTTCTGGCTGTGGCTTTCCCAACGCACCGACAAGCGCCGCGCGTACATCGCGGGCATGCTCTTTTGGGTCGTCATGCAATTCGTGATCTTCACCGTGCAGCCCGGCGAGACCGGAAAACTACTGGGCCTGTGCGTCCTGCTTGGGTTTGGACTCTCCTCCGCCTACATCCTGCCCGACGCGATCTTCCCCGACATCATCGAATGGGATGAACTCCGCACGGGCCGCCGCCAGGAGGGAATCTACTATGGCGCGCGCGCCTTCATCCGCAAGATGGCTAGCGCGCTGACCGTGTTCCTCACCCTGCAACTGCTCGGCTGGGCCGGCTACGTCGCGCCGCCGGAGGATGCCGCCCTGTTCACCCAATCCGACTCGACCCTGCGTATGATTCGCCTGATGGTCTCGCCGATCAGCGCCATCATCCTTTCGGGGGCGGCGTTGTGCGCCTGGCTGTATCCGCTTACGCGCGAGAAACACGCCCGCATCTTGCGAGTGATCGCCCGGCGACAGGAACGGCGGAAACAATGACCCGGTCCGCCAACCCTTGATCATTCTCCCGGCTTGGGCATGGAACCCATCCCTGTTCGTATAAGCGGTCAACAAGGATGATTATCGGCGTCCATTTCCAGCCGTTTGACAGTTGTTGCGCGTCCTCCAAAGGGCTACAATGAACGGTGGAGGAACTCATGGTTCAAATCATTGCCGATACCACCTGCGGACTGCCACGCGACCTTCTTCGGGCGCGCGGGATTCCGCTCATCCCTCAGGTTGTCATGTTTGGGGAGGAGTCCTACCACGATGACGCCGAACTGGACACCGCGACCTTTTTGCAAAAACTGAAGGCCGCTTCGACCCTCCCCAAAACGGCCGCGCCCGAACCGACCTTGTACTACCCCCATTTCAAATCCGCCGAACGGACGGGCGAGAGCGTGATCGTGGTCGCGCCCTCGGGCAAGGTCAGCGGCACGGTGCGCTCCGCCGAAACCGCCGCGCAGGAATTCGCGCACATGAACATCCACGTGGTGGACACACAGACCATCGCCTGCAACCTGGCCTCGCTCGTCCTGCTAGCAGACGAGATGGCGAAGGCAGGCAGGTCCGCGGATGAGATCGAGGCGAAACTCAACGAGATGATTCCGCGCGGTCGCATCTATTTCCTCGTCCACACGCTCGAATATCTCGCCAAGGGCGGACGCATCGGCGGCGCGAAAAAGTTGCTGGCCGAACTGTTGGAGATCAAACCCATCCTGCAAATCCGCGCGGGACAAGTGGAACCGTTCGAACAACAGCGCACACACAAACGCGCGTTGGCGCGGTTGGAGGAAGTTGTCCGCGAGCAATGCCCGAAAAACGCGGAGGCGCGGCTGGCTGTCATGCACGCCGAGGCGGAGGAAGAGGCCCGAGAGTTGGCAACCCGCCTCGGGTCATGGTGGGGAAGCGGGGAGGTTCCGATCTATGAATTGCCTCCCGCCATCGTCACACACGGCGGGCCGAAGACGATGGGCGTCGGTTTCTTCGTTTAAAAGCCGCATGGTATAATCCCGCCGCAAACAAAAAAATTCCCACGCAAGTGGTTTTGTAAAGAAGGAGAACGTTATGTCTGGTCATAGCCATTGGGCAACCATTAAACGCAAGAAAGGCGCGGCGGACGCCAAGCGCGGCGCGGCCTTTACCCGCTTGGCGCGTGAGATCGTGATGGCCGCACGCCAGGGTGGAGGCGACCCCGATACGAATTTCCGTCTCGTGCTGGCCATCGAAAAGGCGCGCGCCGGAAACATGCCGAAGGACAACATCGAGCGCGCCATCAAGCGCGGCACCGGCGAAGCCAAGGAAGGCAATACATTTGAAGAGTTGACCCTCGAAGGGTACGGCCCGCACGGCTCGGCCATCATGGTGGACTGTGTGACCGACAACCGCAACCGCACCATTTCGGAACTCCGTCACGCGTTCAGCAAGTCGGGCGGAAACATGGCCGAGGCCGGCGCGGTGGGTTGGCAATTCGACCGCAAGGCATACTTCTCCTTCCCGTCCAGCCAACTCGCGTACGACAAAGCCTTCGACCTCGGCGTGGTCGCCGGCGCGGACGATGTGATAGATGCGGGCGAGTCGGTGGAGATCATTGGTCCCGTTGACACGTTTAAAACCCTCAGCGACGCGTTGCACCAGGCGGGCGTCACCCCCGACGAGTCGGGCCTGCGCCTGATGGCCAAACAGGAACTCGAAATTGACACAGAAGGCACGCTCTCGGTCATGCGCTTGATTGATACCCTCGAAGAACTGGACGATGTGCAAAACGTGTTCCACAACGTCAAACTCTCCGAGGATGCCCTGGCCGCCCTCGAAGCCGCGTAAACATAATTCAGAATTCTGAATTCAGAATTCTGAATTTTTTCTTATGACCCTCGCCCTCGGCATTGACCCCGGACTCGCTGCCACCGGCTACGGACTCGTCCGCCTCGAATCGGACGGCGGGCTGGTCGCGGTCTCGTTTGGCGTGATCCTCACCCCAAAAGTGGACTCCGTCCCAGTGCGCCTCGAAAGTCTCTACCGCGACCTGCGTTCGCTCCTGCGAAAGCACAAACCCGATACTGCTGGCGTGGAAAAATTATTCTTCCAGCGCAATGTCTCCACTGCGATTGCCGTCGGTCAGGCGCGCGGCGTGACGTTGCTCGCCCTCCAACAGGCGGGACTGGACGTGTCCGAGTACACGCCGAATGAGGTCAAGCAGGCCGTGGCGGGATACGGTTCCGCGGACAAGCGACAAGTCCAGGATATGGTGCGCGTCCTGCTCGGCATGACCGAAATCCCCAAACCCGACGACGCCGCTGACGCGCTAGCGATTGCGATTACCCATTTGAATACGAAGAGGTATTGAACCTTTACCTTCAAGTATAATAATGGCAGAGGTTTACCATGACTACTGCAACACAGGATAAACACGTCAAAGATCTGTTCAAGCAGGCCATGCTTGAACTAATGACCGAACGCCGCGACGAGTTTTATGATTTGTTCGCGGAGGCGTTGGAAGACATCCTCTTCGTATCGGCCATTCGCGAGGGCGAGGAAAGTGAGACTGTCAGTAAGGCTGAAGTTCTAAATGCCTTGATGTGAAATTCAAAAAAGACCATTTCCGTTTTGACAGAAGAATTAGCAATTATGTTAGCCTGTCCTGCTTGCAGTAAACCGACAATTCGGCCACTTCGGAAGTTAGCTCTTGGAGCGGCAACATATACAACATGTTCAGAATGTGGAGCGAAAGTAAGTGTCCCCTGGACAAAGTCGTATCTTACTTTTATTCCTATTCTTATTGTTTTCTTTATCGCTCCATTCACTCATTTTACATTTTCAGATATAACTTTTTGGGTATTATTAGCATTGGCAATCATCATTTCAGGCATTATGTATATAAAATTGGTTCCGCTAATTGTGAAGAAGTAAATCGCGCCATCGAATCTATTGTTTATATCCAAGAAATCCATGATCTCCTCCCTCCTCGGTGAACTCCACCGCAGAGAAGACAACTGCAGGATATGGCGCGCGTCCTCCCGCCATTGAAGGAAGTCCCCAAACCCGACGTCGCCGCCGACGCGTTGGCGATCGCCATCACGCATTTGAATACGAAGAGGTATTGAACCTCGTTGGGCGGAACGATACACGGGAAGGATATGTTATGAACACAAGCAAAGCAATCAAAACCGGTTTCGTTGTGCTTTTTGTTTTGATCATTGGAAATGGGTGTCGGGATAACCTTGAATCATATACGCTAATGGAATCCCCAAAGGTTATTGGCGCTTTTCCTTTGAAAGAACGCTGGAAAAAAGATTTTGATGGCGATGTAAAAGCCATGGCTCTGGGAAGTGACCTACTTGTAGCAGGGATCATTGAAAAGGACAGGGCGGTCATTCAAGCGTTTGATGTGTCTACCGGTTCAAGTCGTTGGAAAAGTGAGATTCCGGGAACTGGCATGGGAATTGACCTCACGATTTCTGAAAATGTGGTTTATGCGATCTGTGCTTCCAAATTAATTGCGTTGAACCTGGATTCTGGAGAAGAGCTTTTTCAAACCGATATTGGCGCTTCAATTGTGGATGAAATAGTGGCTGTCTCAGATGAGCATGTGTTCGTTGTTCAAATTTCAGAGGGCGTTTACGTATATGACAAGCTGACAGGCAACTTATCGTGGCAATTATCGCTCGGACGTGGAAATGTGGATGTGTTTTGGGACGCTGAACGCGACCTGGTTTACATCGTTCATGGTGAATCTGTCAGGGCGGTCAATGAACAGGACGGCGCCCTTGCATGGGAGAGTCGGATCGGCCCGCACGGGGCCGTCGGATATCAAGATGAAGTTTTGTATTATTCCGCCAGCAACGTCAAAGACGGCGCTAAAACTGATGTTCACGCATTTCGAATTGATACAAAAAGCGAGTTGTGGAAAACTGAGTTGGGAAGGGACGTTGACTGTATAACGATGCAAGATGATGGATTGATCGCCGTCACAACCGAAACGATCGCAATGGTTGATCCAAAACTTGGAGATAAGGTTTGGGAATACTATATTCCACTTGGCGTGTATTGCCCGCCAATTTTTGCGGGTGGAGTAATCTACTTGAAAGACGGTTCCAATAACCAATTGATTGCCATGCAACAAGTTGACGGAAGATTGAGCTTACTGGGTAACCTGGACTTTGAAGACCCAGGCGGGCTGGGATATCAAATACCAAACGACAACCTTTTGTACTCAAACGATCCTTTTCCATATCTCGCGTTTTACTTGCGAAATTTGCTCTATGTTTTCAATTGAAATGTGCAAGAGCCGCTTCAGAATTGGTCTCCCACTATCCTGTTTATCCCCGTTCATCTGTGGTTAAATAAGACCTATGATCTCCTCCCTCCTCGGTGAACTCCAACACAAAGAAGACAATGCCCTCGTCATTGCCGTCGGCGGCGTGGGACTGCGCGTCTCGGTCCCGAAGGGACTGGCCGAACGGCTGAACGTGGGCGACCAGATCTTTTTGCATACCCACCTCATCGTACGCGAGAACGACTTGTCGCTGTACGGATTCGAATCCGCCGACGACCGCAAACTCTTCACGACCCTGCTCGGCGTGGACGGAGTCGGCCCGAAGGTCGCGCTCTCGGTCCTCTCCACGTTGACGATTGACGCCATCCAGCGCGCCATCTTCAGCGACGAACCGGAACTGTTGAGCCGCGTCCCCGGCGTGGGCAAGAAGACCGCCCAGAAGATGGCGCTCTACCTCAAGGATCGCCTCAAGCCCGACGACACGCTGTCGCGCGTCGCCTCCATGAGCGACGTGGACTCCGAAGTCCTCGCCGCCCTCACCGCGCTCGGCTACTCGGTGGTCGAGGCGCAGTCCGCCATTCAATCCATCGCCAAAGACGCGCCGCAGGATGTGGAAGAACGCCTGCGAATCGCGTTGCAGTATTTTGGATGAGTTGCAGAACAGAAACCAGGTTTCTGCCAGAAACCTGGTTTCTGTTCATCGTGGGGCGGAATGGCATTCCGCCTTACTCGTTTATAATCGGGGACAATGAAACCCTTCCTCCAAAAACATCGCGGCATCATCGAAGTCCTCCTTCTCCTCCTCATCGCCGGCGCGACCTACCTCCCCTTCGTTTCCCAATTCACCTTCCATCGCGACGACTGGTATTACATCTACGACGGGATCGTCCTCGGCCCGGGCGCGTACCCCGCGTTGTTCGAGCACGTCCGTCCCTTGCGCGGACCGGTGATGTACGCGCTCTTCGACCTGATCGGCCCGAACCCGCTTCCGTATCACCTCCTCCTCTTCACATGGCGCGTCCTCGGCGGTTACGCCATGTTCTGGCTGTTGCGCCTGCTCTGGCCCGACGAGCGTCATCGCCTCGCCGCGTTTTGGAGCGCGATCCTCTTCACGGTTTATCCCGGCTTCCTCTGGTGGGTGGGCGGCTTCGAATATCAGACCATGCTGATGAGCGTGGGCATTCAAGCCCTGTCTCTCGCGTTCATGGTCAAAGGCATCACCGCGCAAAAACGCCCCGCCAAAATTTTGTGGACTCTCGCTTCCATCCTCACCGCCTGGATTTACCTCGGCTTCGTCGAATACGCCATCGGGATGGAACTCTTCCGCGTCCTCGCGGCGTTTATCGTGGTGTCACGCGGCCGCGCCCTCGACAGCCTCAAAGCCTGGCTCGCTCGCGCCTGGGAAACCCTGCGCGCCGTCGCGCCCTCGCTGCTCGGCCCGCTTTTCTTCCTCGTTTGGTGGCGCTTCATTTTCGAAAACGTCCGCAAGGCCGCCGACGTGGAGCAACAACTCTCCGTCCTCAGCAACGGCCTTCAAACCCTCCTTGCCTGGACGATCCACCTGCTCGAAAGCGCGGTCAACATTCTCTTCATGGCGTGGACGGCTCCCCTCTACGGACGCCTCGCGCTCGGCGACCTCCGTCAGATCGCGACGGAACTCGGACTCGCGCTTCTGCTCATCGGACTCGTCCTCCTCCTCGCCCGCTTCGCGCGGACCCCAGACGGGCCAGCCGAACCCGAGACGGGACGCGTCGGGTGGGAGGCCGCGACCATCGGCGTGTTGGGTGTGCTCGGCGCGCTCGTGCCGATCATTGTCGCGAATCGCTTCGTCAACTTCGAGCAGTATTCGCACTACGCGCTTCCCGCCTCGATTGCCGTTGCTGTTTTCCTCTTCGGTCTCCTCTCCTTCCTCTCCGACGAACGCATGCGCGCCCTCGCGGTCTCCGTATTGCTGGTCGCCTCCGCGTGGACTCATTTCAACCTCGGCGCGAACGCGGCAAACGAAGCGAAGGTCATCTCTGGCTTCTGGCAGCAGATGGCCTGGCGCGCGCCCGACCTCCAACCCGGCACGACTCTCATCGTTAAATATCCCGGCGTGACCTATGCCGAATCCAGCGACCTCGTTTGGGGTCCCGCGAACATCATCTATTTTTCGGATATCGAATCCGACGCGCCGATTCACGTTCCCGTCACTGCCGCGCGCATGGAATTCGACTTGATCCCGAAGGTGATGGAAGGCAACGTCGCCAGCCAAAATTACATCATCATCAACGCCCTCAAATTTGACTATGGCAACGTGCTGGTCATCAGCCAATCGAGCGCGGCATCGTGTGTCCATGTGCTGGACGCGCGCTGGCCTTTGCTCACTCCCTATGATGACGCGACCATTCGCTCCGTGGCGCCGTACTCGCGCGTGGACATTGTCCGGCCCGACGGATCAAGCCCGGTTCCGCCGCGCCAGCTATTTGGTCCGGAGCCGACGCGGGGATGGTGTTATTATTTCGAGCGCGCCGATCTCGCGCGCCAAGTCGGCGATTGGGAGCAGGTGTCCGCTTTGTGGTCCGAAGCGACGCGGTCCGGCTTCGCGCCCGCCGAACCGTCGGAGTGGACTCCGTTCCTGCAAGCGCAAGTCATCCTCGGCGACGCGGTCGGAATCCAGAATATTTTCAACTCGCTGAAGCGGGACGACCTCTTCGGCGATTACAAGGATTATTATCGCCAGCAATTTTGCGCCGCCTTCGCCGCGTTGGACGCGCAAGGAATCGCCGCGAACGCCGAGGCGCGCGCGCTGGCTACGAACCTGTTCTGCCCGTGAAGTGTTGATTTTTCAAATCCATCTTGCCAAAGGTAGACCCATGGAAGAGACCAAACACACCTCCCCGCGCTGGGGCTCGACCACCAAATTGATTGTCGGGCTCACTTTCGTCGCCATCGTGGCGGCGCTGATGATCCAATTCCACACCATCATCGGGCCGCTGTTTTTGGCATTCATCTTTTCGTATTTGCTTCACCCGCTGGCAGGATTCCTCAGCCGCAAGTTGCGAATCTCCTGGCGCGCCGCGGTGGGAATTGTGTTCCTGTTCATCCTTCTACTTCTGATCGGTCTTCTGACGGTCGGCGGCGTGGGTTTGGTCAATCAGATCCAAAGTCTGATCACCGTTCTGCAAAATTCATTGGAGAAACTCCCAGAACTGCTCGCCACCGCCGCATCCTTTGGCGGACGCTTCGGGTTGGACCTGGCCCAATTTGACATCAGTACCATTAGCGAACAACTTCTTTCATTCGGACAGAGTCTATTGAGCCAAATGGGTTCATTGTTGAGTTCGGTGGCGGGAAGCGTGGCCAGTTTCCTCGGCTGGACTCTCTTCGTCCTACTCATCTCCTTCTTTGTCACAGCGGAAAGCGGCGGCCTGCGCGAGGATATGTTGCGCGTGGAAATTCCCGGTTATGCCGAAGACCTGCGCCGCCTGGGGCATGAACTCGGCATCATTTGGAACGCCTTCCTGCGCGGACAGTTCATCATCTTCTTCGCGACGGTGGCGATTTACTTTGTGGTGCTGACCATTCTGCGAGTGGACTACGCCATTTGGCTGGCATTGGCGGCGGGGTTCGCCCGCTTCGTCCCCTACGTCGGGCCGGCCATCAACTGGACCGTGCTGGTTCTGGTCACCTTCTTCCAGGCCGACAAACCTTTCTTCGTCAGCCAGCCGTTGTACTACACCCTTGTAGTACTCGTTGTCGCCCTGTTGATTGACCAGGTCTTCGATAATATTGTTTCGCCGCGCATCCTGGCCGACGCGCTACGCGTCCACCCGGCGGCGGTATTGGTGGCGGCCCTCATCGCGGCCAACCTGCTCGGCGTGCTGGGAGTGGTCATCGCCGCGCCCATGCTCGCCACCCTGCAACTCTTCGGTCAATACACGGTCCGCAAGATGTTCGATCTCGATCCCTGGCCCGAACCGCCGCGTTCCGCCGAACCTGCCGGCCCGAAGATCAGCCTCCTCACACGCCTGCGCGACTGGTGGACTTCGCTCGCCAAGCCGCGCCGGAAATAAAGCGCATTTATTCAGAATAGGAGACAACCATGTCCGACAACCATCACGAACCCGAAACCCTGACCCTCGCCGAGACCGAAAATTTCTCAGCCTGGCAAGCGGACGAACCCGACGGCGAGACCACCTACTACGTTCAACTTGGACGCGCCACCATCAACTTCTTCCAGGAGGAATGGGACGAGTTTCTCGACCTCATCGCCGACCTCGACTCCATCCAGCCCGACGAGGACGGACTCTACATGCTCGAATTCGACAACGTGGACGTGTGGATGGACGACGAAGACTGGCGCGAATTCAAAACCCTCGCGGATGGGTTGAAGTAAGTACAAGTCCTGTCCGTCATTGCGAGGGCGTTCTTCCCGAAGCAATCCCCGCGGCCAAGAAGGGGACTGCTTCCCGAAGGCTCGCAGTGACGGAGAATTTGTGGTTTCCTGAACATGAAACTCACCTACTCCATCACCGACGTTTCCGGCATCGAAGTCGGCCACGCGCAAGATTACGACTCGCTCACCGGCTGCACGGTCATTCTCTGCCGCAAGGGCGCGGTCGGCGGCGTGGACGTGCGCGGCGGCGCGCCCGGCACGCGCGAGACCGACCTGCTCAACCCGCTCAACCTCGTGGAAAAAGTCAACGCGGTCGTCCTCGCGGGCGGATCGGCTTTTGGCCTCGACGCGGCCAGCGGCGTCGTGCGCTACCTCGAAGAACACAAAATTGGATTCAACACCGGCGTCGCGCGCGTCCCCATCGTCCCTGCCGCGATCCTCTTCGACCTCAACCTGGGCCGGTCGGACCGTCGGCCCGACGCGGCGATGGGCTACGACGCGGCCGCCTCGGCGTCGCGTGAACCGCCGCGCGAAGGCAACGTCGGAGTCGGGACGGGCGCGTCCATCGGAAGAATCCTCGGTCTCAATTCGGCCATGAAAACCGGCGTCGGCGCGGCCAGCATCGAAGTGGGTGGGGGAGTGGTGGTGGGCGCGATTGTCGCGGTCAACGCGTTTGGCGACGTGGTGGATCCGCAAACCGGAAACATCCTCGCCGGCGCGCGCTCGCGCAAATCCCAAAATCTCCGCGTCGGCGAACCCGGCTACTTTGGCGACACGCTCAAGTTGATGAAGACGATCTATGGCCGCACGATCATGTCCTTCGCCACGCATTTCAACACGGTCATCGGCGTCGTAGCGACCAACGCGAAATTCGACAAGGCCCAAACCAACAAGGTCGCGCAGATGGCGCACGACGGAATCGCGCGCGCTGTCCGCCCGGCGCACACCATGCTCGACGGCGACACCCTCTTCGCCCTCGCCACCGGCCGCCGCAGCGCGGACGTGTCCACGGTGGGCGCGTACGCGGCGGAGGCCGTGGCGCAAGCCATCGTGCGCGCGGCGCGCATGGCCGAGTCTGCGGGCGGCCTGCCCGGCCTCGCTGACGCTACGCGGGAGGCCGCGTGAACGCGGATTCAAAAATTCGCCTCGCGCTCGCCTGCCTCCTCGGGGCGGGCGCGGCCTACCTTCTCACCAGTTTCTTTTCCAATTTTTATCGCGAACCCCTGCGCTTCGTTTTCCTCGCCCTCGCCCTCAACGTTTTTTCCGCCGCGATTTTTTACGGCCTCCTTGACGAATTGATCGCGCGCCTGCGTGGCGGACTGCGCGCCGAGTGGCCGGGCCTGCTCGTCTACTTGCTCGCTTCCTCCCTGACCCTGGGCGGGTTCCTCGTTTCCAGCCGCTATCCCGAATTGTTCGACGCGCGCCTGCTCCTCATGGACTCGTCGCGCCTCCCACTCTTCCTCGGGCTGACTCTCCTCTCCGTCCCTGTCACCACCCTCCTCCTTCGCCGCGCCCGCGGACTCATCCCTCCCACGCTCAGCGACCTGCTGCGTTTCTACACTCCCGGCCTGCTCCTGGCCGCGATCTTCTTCATCACGTATTTCATCTTTGCTGAGACGCTCAACTTTCCCAACCATCGCACCCTCGACCAATACTTCGACCTCGATATTTCCGCCTGGCTTGCGCGCCTCACAACCGCCTCTCCCGCCGAAATCACCGATGTGGTGCGCGCCGTCCACCCGGCCATCCTGCTCTTCCTGCGTCCGCTGGTTTGGTTCATCTCCCTCTTCCTCAACGAGGATCGTTTACACGCCGCCTTCCTCCTCCATGCGCTGACCGCCTCGGCATGCGTTTTCCTTGCCTGGCGCATCGTCAAGCGGATGACGGGTCGCACGGTCTACGCCTTGATCTTCGCAAGTCTGCTCGGCGCGAGCGCGTCGCACCTCCTTCTCGGCTCGATGTTGGAGACGTACATCTACTCAGCCCTGGCGTTGCTGATCTTTGTCACCATTTTGCAAAAAGAAAAATTGAGTTTGCCCGCCACCATCCCCGCGGGCGTGTTGATCTTCGGCATCACCGTCACGAACCTGGCGCAGGCGGTCGCGCTGTACTTCGTCAAACGTCCGCGTCTCAAGACGATTTCCATTTTTCTGTTGCTGGTCATTGGGTTTGGATTAATTTTGAACGCCCTCCAGGTGGCGATCTATCCTGCCGCGAACTTCCTCTGGCCCTCCAATGTGCGCGGCGAACAAGCCTATCAGTTCGACCTCCTCGAATCGGACTGGCGCATGTTCGGACGCCTCTCGCTCGTGACGCGCGCCGTCGCGCTTTACGGCGTCGTCGCGCCGACTCCTTTCATCCTCACCGAGGAACTCGGAACGCCCTATCCCAACTTCCGCACCTTCGAGATCACCATCGGCGAATTTCACGTGGCGGGCTATGACGGCCTGGCGGATGTCACAGTCAAATTGTGGATGGGAATTCTTCTGGTCGGCTTCCTCCTCTTTGCTTGGGATTGGTTCAAGAAGAATCGCTCTGGTCTCGGATTCGGTTTGTTGATGTGCCTGGGCTTTAACCTCTTCCTTCATATCATCTACGGCGACGACCCGATGTTGTACTCACCCGATTGGATCTACGCGCTTGTACTCTTCCTCGCCATCGCTTTCCAGGGTTTCGCGAACAACAAATGGTTCCAACTCGCCGCCATTGGTTTTCTAGCGTTGATGATGACGGTCAATGTGGGGTTGTTGCAACAGATCATGGAAGTGTCCAGGCCGTTTTATGGAAAATAGGACGAGATTAATCTCGTCCTACAAAAAGAGGACAGCCCATCCTGGACTGTCCTCTTTTTACTGGTCACTGATCACCGACCTACTTCTTCCCCTTCAACTCATCCCGGAAGATGAACCCCATAACGAGGCTGACGATGCTGATGATCACGCCGCCCCAGAAATAGGGCCAGAAGCCGTCCGCCGAGAAGCCATACCCGAAGGCCGCGCCGATGACGCCGGTGAGCCAGAGCAGGAAGGCGTTGATGACGAGGGTGAAGAGGCCGAGTGTGAGGATGATGGGCAGGCATCCCACGAACTTCGCCAGCGGGCGCACGATGGCGTTGACGAAGACCAGGATGAGTCCCAGAACGAGGATGGAAACCCAGTCGTTGTTCCATTCGATGTTGGGCAGTTGCAAAGCCGCGAAAACGGCGAGGCAATTGATGAGCCAGCGTAGAATAAACTTGGTCATTGGAATCTCCTTTTTGCAACGATATACGCAAGGCGGATCATTTCGTCGCGCCGTCGGCGCGCATCCAAATTAACGTTCGCTCGGCGCGGAACCCCGCGGCCTGGATCGCCTCGTCCCACGGGCCGACCGGGTGCTCCATCACCAGCTTTCGCCGGCCCAGCTCGCGTCGCGCGTGGACGAGGAGGGAGGTCAGCGCATCGGGGTTGGGATTTGCCCCGAGGGCCAACCAGAGCGGGTCATGGCGCGCCCCGTTGGGGGTCCAGGAGAGAACCGCTTCCAGTTGGTTGTCGCGCAGGGCGGCCCATTGTCGCAAGTTCATGTCTATGAAGAGCAGGTAGAGCCAGTTCCATAAACCGGGGGCGAGGGAGTTGAAGTCCCAGGAGCGGTACCAGGCCAGTTCGTCGGGATGGAGGCGGGCGAGCCATTCGCGTTGTTGAGTCCAGAAGCGGGAGGCGCGCGGGAGGATGTTTGCTTGTGCGGGGAGGGAGGCATCGCCTTCGGCCAGCCAGGCAGTGCGACGGGCGCGTTCGCGAAAACCAAGGTCGGTGTAGAGGTTGAGGGCGTCGGCGTTTTCCTGGCGGACGTGGAGCCAGAGTTCGCCAGCTTTGCGTTCGCGGGCGTGGTCGAGGGCGCGTTCGGCGAGGGCGCGGGCGATGCCGCGATGACGGTAGTTGGGATGGACGGCCACGTTGGCGAGCATGGCGATGCGCCGGCCGCGATGGCGGAAGTTGATGATGCTGATGTTGCCGACCAGTTTTCCATCTTCCTCCCACACGTACCCGATGAGGGGAACGGAGGAGGCGTTTTCGGCGGTGTTGGCGGCCCATTGCAGCCAAGAGGAGTCTCGGCTGGCGTGACGCATTTGGCGGAGGTAACTTGCCCCGTCTGGATCCATGTTGTGGGCGAAGCACAGTTCCACCAGGTCGGCCACCGGCGAGAGGTCGCGCAGTGCGTTGAGGGCGCGTAGATTTGGGTGCGCCTCGGCGCGGGCGGGGAGGGGGATGGAGGTCATTGCCGCGAATTATAGCGCGGAGTTGAGGAGAATTTGTCAATCCTCGATGGGGTTATTTAAAAAGTCCCAAGGGATGGTAAATAGGTCGACTTCCAACAAATCGGTCCGAACGATTTGAAGTTGATTATCCTGTTGAGAGCCGGTCGCGGCCAGACTTCCATCGGGCGAGATAGCCGAGGAACGTAAACCAAACTTATGACCATAAAAAGCGCGCAACAGTTTTTCATCCGGCAGGCTCCACACACGGGCGGTATGGTCGAGAGAAGCCATAACCAGCAAATGATTATCGGGGGAGAAACTTAGGGATTCGATCTCTTGGGTGTGTTCTTCCAATTGGATCAACGACTCGCCATCCAAGGCGCGCCATACCTGCACGATCCCGCCCGAAGCCGTGGCGATCAGACTGCCATCTGGCGCATATGCAAAAGTATCTATCAAGCTGTAATTTCCCGGTAGGACTGCGCTTCGTTTCCCGGTGGCGATATCCCACAGTTCTACAGAAGCCACAACATTGAAGGCAATTTACCGACCGGTGGGAGACAGGATTAATGATTCGATGGCGCGGGTTTCTAGCGGCAGGCTCTGATATTCCCAATCAGTATTTCGTAATAGCCAAGTCATTAACTGGGGATACGGTTCGTCGCCATAGACTTCTTTGATGCCGGTAGACGAACTAAGGATCATAGGCGGCGGTTCACTTCCATCCACCGAAAACGAATCCAAAATTCTGGCGTCCGGCCACTGCGCCAGTCGGACTTCCCAATGCAATTGGTAGCCACGCGCCCCATTGGTATATTTTAAGCGGGCGATACGCGATTGTTTGATGCAAAGCAAAGAACCGATCTCGTTTGGCGATACTGCCCCGGCGAAAGGTAAAGAAAATAGGCCCGGCTTGCGCTGTACGCCGCCTCCTGGATCGTCGGGCTGATAATCGAGCGCGATCCATCCCAATATGGGCAGCGAATGCGCCCCGCCTTTTCTGGAATCTCTCTTGAAAACCTGTTGGCACGCCTCCTCGGCCTCGGCTTGTCTCAGAATCATCTTCGGAAGCGGCGTGGGTGGGAACGTGGGGGTGGGCGTGACAGTGGATGTTGGCAGAGGGGTATTTGTGGGCCGGCTGGTCGAGGAAGGAATGGATGCGGGTGTGAAGGTAGGACGCGAGGCAGGAGGCGAAAGCAAGCAGCTAAACGTGAAGAGGGCTACCGCAATGGAAAGGCCTGCTTTCCAGATTGCAAACGGGACGCGCCTGACTGACATAGGATATTCCATTCGATTGCAAATACGTCACTTTTATTATCGCGCTTCGATTCAAAAAAACAAGCCCCTGTCGCGTTCTGCTTTGACGTAATCTTTCACGATTCTTTTCTACTTTTCTGCGCGCAAGACTCCATAAAAAAACTGGCGACCGCCTGGCCGCCAGTTTTCTTTTCTGTGGAGTCGTTACGGTCCTATCCAGGTGAAGCGCGCCACGTTGAACGCGATCAGCAGGGACAGGTCGGTTTCGCCGGTCACGTCGGTCAGGGAGACGTAGCCGCTCTGACCGGACGTAAAGTAGTAGGTCCCTAGATTTGCCCAGGCATCCACAAGCGGAACTTGATCCACGATCACGGTGGTCTTGCCGCCGGAGTAACTGACGGTGTAACGCGCTTTGGAGGTGTTCTGCGAGACGGTCTTGTCGGGACACGAGAAGGGAATGCTATCGTGGTGACCGATGAAGGCCTCCACCTTGTAACGTCCGGTGGTGGGGATGGTGGGAGTCCATTTGGCGGAGTTGTACGCGTCGTAGGAATATTTCACGTTGAGCGTGAGATATAAGTCGGAGTTGTTGTATCCGCCTTGGGCAACCTTGTACCAGCCCGAGTTGCAGACATTGCCGGGCAGAGGCGAGAGGGCCGGGACAACTAGAATGGCTGAGGATGGCGGCGTCGCTGTGACGGTTATCGTCCCAATGGGGGTGTTTGTGCGGGTTGGTGTGCGAGTTTTGGCAAAGGTGGTTTTGGTCGGAGTCGGCGTTCGGCTGGGGACGCGCGTTCGGGTGGGTGTGACGGTTTTCGTTGGGATGGGGGTTCTGGTCGCGGTGAAAATAGGGGTGGGCGTCTTTGTGGGAGTTTTGGTGAACGTCAGAGTGTTGGTGGGGGTGAAAGTAAACTGGGGCGAAAAGGTGGATGTCCAAATCGAGGTGGAAGTAAACGTGGGTGTGGCGACCGGCGCGCCGTCGTTGAGGAAGGCCAGGTGCGAGGTTGAACCGATAACGGCGGCGGCGATGTCTCTGAAGTATGGCATGTTCAATTTGGATAGCGTGTCGGAGGCGGTGTGATAGTAGGGATTGAAGTCTCCCCAACTGGATTGGTCGCCGTCATCTTCGATGATGCATACCGCAGGGTAACCGTGCGCCCAGAAGGAGTAGTGGTCGCTTTCATCCATTCCGTAGGAGGTGACGATGGGGGATAGGTTGACGGTATACGCGTTGACCACGTCTACGAACAGGTTGGCGATCTCCAAATCTTGCGCGCCGTTGCTTGGCGTGCGAGTGTGGACGCGCATGGTGGGGTCGCTGTCGCTTTCCCAGCCGAGCATGTCCATGTTCAGGACCGCGACGATGTTCTCCCCGGCATTCTGGGATGCGGCGGCATACGCCCAACTGCCGTACAGATCCTGTTCCTCGCCAGTGAAGAGGGCGAATCGAATCGTCCGCTCGAAGGTGTGCTGACTCAGGAGGTTCGCGGCCAACAGAAGGGCGGCCGAACCGCTGGCGTTGTCGTCGGCGCCGGGGGCGGTGGAGCCGTTCGGTAGGTCGTCGAGATGCGCCGTCAGGAGGATGATCTCGCTTGGGCGGGTGGAGCCGGTCAGGGTTCCGATCACGTTGCGGCCCGAGTATCCGCTCGATTGCCAGTTCTGGTACGCCACCGAATCCAGCCCCGGTTGGGCCAGCATATATTCGTAGACATATTGCGTGGCCTGCTGGATGGGCGCGCCCGAACCGGTGTTGCGCGTGCGGATGGTGTAACTCGTTCCCCCGATCGTCACAGGCTGGACTCCGCTCAGATTGGCGACATAGTTGTACAGTGTGGTCCGATCCACTTGGGCGATCATGCCTGCAATCGTCGGGTCATACTGAACGGTGTAAGCGGCTCCGCGCGAAACCTGCGTTTGTACTACTCCCGCAAGCAGGGCCGCAACAAGCAGGATGATTGTGGTTTTCAATCGCCGATTCAATGGACGGATGCTCTTCATGCGACATCACCTTTCGCTTATAGTGATTGTCGCGCAGAATCCCGTTCGCGGGTTCTCTCACAAGTGGGATATAGGTACTGCCACGGGTTTACAGACGCCTTTCACGGACTGTCGCCATTTTCTCTAACACACCTCTTACACCCTTCGGATAACCCACCGTCGGGCGTTTTGTTATAATGCTACCGTGTGGATGGAAGACGGATGACCGGAATAGTCGGTCCTCGGTCCCCCCCGTCTCCAGTCCCCGGAGGAACCCCTATGATGCGATTTGACCGATTTACCGAACGGGCGCAGGAGGCGGCCCAGCGCGCCGCCGAGATCATCCAGCGCTATGGTCACAACCAGATAGACACCGAACACATCCTGCTGGCCCTGATCGAACAGCCCGGCGGCGTGATTCCACAAATCCTTGAAAAACTGAGCGTCAATCCCGAAGCTCTCGTTGAGCGATTGGACGCGACTTTGCGCGCCAGCCCGAAGGCCAATATCTTCGGCGGCGGCGCAGGACAGATCTTCATCACGCCGCGCGTGAAACGAATCATTGACCTCGCCAACGAGGAAGCCAACCGCCTGAAGGACGAGTACATCTCCACCGAACACATCTTCCTCGCCATTCTCACCGAGCGCAATACGCCCGCGGCGCGCATTCTCGAATCCGCCGGCTTGACGCGCGACCGCGTCTTTGACGCCGTTCAGGGACTGCGCGGCGGACAGCGCGTGACCGACCCCCACGCCGAGACGCGTTACCGCGCCCTCGACAAATACTCGCGCGACCTGACCCAACTGGCCCGCGAGGGCAAACTCGATCCGGTCATCGGCCGCGACACCGAGATTCTTCGTCTCATCCAAATTCTCTCGCGCCGCACCAAAAACAATCCGGTCCTTATCGGCGAGGCGGGCGTGGGCAAGACCGCTATTGTGGAGGGCCTGGCCCAAAAGATCGCCAGCAACGACATTCCCGAAATCCTTTCGGGCAAGCGCGTCGTCGCTCTCGACTTGGGCTCCATGATCGCCGGGTCGCGCTTCCGCGGTGAATTTGAGGAACGCCTGAAAGCCGTGATGGATGAAGTTCTGCGGGCGCGCGGCGAGATCATTATGATGATTGACGAACTGCACACCGTTGTTGGGGCGGGCGCGGCGCAGGGCGCCATGGATGCCAGCAACATGCTCAAGCCCGCCCTGGCGCGCGGCGAACTGCAATGCATCGGCGCGACCACACTGGACGAATATCACAAACACATCGAAAAAGACGCCGCTCTCGAACGCCGCTTCGCTCCCATTTACGTGGAGGAGCCGAACGTCGAAGACACGATCAAAATGCTACAGGGACTGCGCGACCGCTACGAGGCGCATCACAAAGTCCATTTTGCAGACGATGCCCTCGAGGCCGCGGCGCGTCTCGCCGATCGCTACGTCACCGACCGCCACCTGCCCGACAAGGCCATTGACTTGATGGATGAGGCCGCCGCCAAATTGCGCGTGGCGCTCTATTCCCTGCCGCCCGACTTGAAGTCCATGAAGAACGACATTGACCGCCTGCGCGGGGAGGAGGAACAGGCCGGCGTCGCGCGTGACTATGAACAGGCCGCGCAGAAGAAGTCCGAGCGCTTGCGCCTCGAGCAGGAATTCAACGAGATGCGCGACAAGTGGGAGGCCGAACACCAACTGGACGAAGTGGTGGATGTAGACGACATCGCCTCCGTCGTTCATCAGTGGACCGGCATCCCGGTCACACAGATGATGGAAACCGAGTCGCAGAAATTGCTGCAGATGGAAGCGCGCCTGCACGAACACATCATTGGGCAGGAGGAGGCCATTCACGCCATCTCCGACGCGATCCGCCGCGCCCGCTCGGGGTTGAAAGATCCGTCGCGGCCGATTGGCTCGTTCATCTTCATCGGCCCGTCGGGAGTCGGCAAGACCGAGCTGGCGAAGGCCCTGGCCTGGTTCATGTTCGATGACGAGGACGCGCTGGTGCGGATTGACATGTCCGAGTATCGCGAACAGCACACCGTCTCGCGTCTGTTTGGCGCCCCTCCTGGCTACATCGGCTATGAAGAGGGCGGTCAATTGACGGAGGCCGTCCGCCGCCGCCCGTATCGCGTGTTGCTCTTCGATGAGATCGAAAAGGCGCATCCCGAAGTATGGAACGCGCTGTTGCAGATCCTCGACGACGGTCGCATGACCGACGGCCAGGGCAACGTGGTGGACTTCCGCAACACCGTCATCATTATGACCTCCAACCTCGGCACCGAGTACGTTCGCAAGGGCGGCACTCTTGGTTTCTCGCAGAAGAACGAAACGAACGAGGAGCGGGAGTCCAAGGACAAGATCGAGAAAGCGCTCAAGGGCGCCTTCCGTCCCGAGTTCCTCAACCGCATTGACGAGATCATCATGTTCTCGCCGCT
>CAZVAX010000014.1:0-50722 GCA_964625215.1 uncultured Anaerolineaceae bacterium
TCGTAGTACCAACCGAAATCTCGTAGTACGGCAAAGTCTCGTTGTAATACTAGTAGAGTAATGTTTTCTCCCTTTCCCATGTCTCGAATGATTTGTTTGAACATTGTCACGGTCTCCTTTTTGGTGGATTTTTTTGACTCGAGCCTGAGCAGACTGGAGCCGCCCAACTATGTAACCTTTAGTGTTAGTTTGGCCCAATCTTCGAAACTTACGAGGAGTTCTTTGGTTAATAACGGACATCTATGGTGTTTCGATTGCTCCAGAACCGCCATAATTAGAACTAGCACCGTTCGTTTTGTATTCCACGCAAACATTCCGTGGAACATCCTTTTAGGGAGGCGGCATATACTCTTAACACCTGCCTCAACTATACAACCGTTTGAAAAAACTTGCAATCGCCAAAGAATCTTCTCCGTGTATCGACCAATCCTCCCTCACGCTCAACAGAATCTTTCCTCACGCCGATGTACCGCGCCAACTTAACCCCCCTCTACTTCAACAACCCCCTCTGTGCCGCGACCGCGATAGCCGCCGCGCGCGAATCCACTCCCAGCTTGTTGTAAATACTGGCGAGGTGCGCCTTCATCGCCCATTCGGAGACGCCGAGGCGGGTCTTTTTTATCGAATATAATCCTCCCTCATGCTCGACAGACTCTTCCCTCACGCTGACGTGCCGCGCCGGCCTTGAGGCGGGAATGAATTCCCCGCCTCAGTGCATGAAAGTCGGGTAAATCCGACTCGTCGCGCCAGCCGCGAGTCCGCATGGACTTGCATGTGCTGAGCAGGCGGCTTTAGCCCCGCTCATTAATAGCGGGCCAGGCGCAAGGCGGTATCGGCGCTCACGCTCCGCTCGCCGAGGACGATTTCGTTGACGCGGCGCGTGTCCACGCCAATGTCAATCGCCAGCCGGTTTTGACTGAGGTTCATCGGCTTCAAGAATTCTTCCATCAATACTTCGCCGGGGTGGATTGGATTTAGTTTTTCGGGCAATCTCGCCTCTATTAATGATGATCGGCTATTTCAACATCGCCCTACGTCAACTGCATAAACACTTCCGGCTTTTGCTCCGCGATTCGCAACAAGGCAACGGCAGAACCGCTCGGTTTGCGCCGGCCTTGCTCCCAATCTTGAACGGTCCGCAAACTGACGCCCATCAATCCCGCGAAAGCAGACTGCGACAACTTTAATTTTGCCCGAATGATCTTTGGGGGAGCGGGCGGTTTCAAGATGTGGACGCGCAAAGTCTTTTTACCAGCCTTGTAGGCTTTGATTTCTCGAATCCCATCGAGGATTTCTTGACCGATATCACGCTTAGTCATTTTCAACTTCCTTTGCGATTTGTCGCAGAATGTGAGCGGGAATATTTTCTGTTTCGTTCTTGCTGTAAATCGTCAACAGCCAGATTTCGTTGTTCCGCTTCTTGAAGTAATAGATCACGCGCGCGCCGCCTCGTTTGCCCCTGCCAGACATTGCCCATCGAACTTTTCGGACGCCTCCAGAGCCGGGAACCACATCGCCAACTTCCGGATATTGGAGAAGGAAACTTTGCAATCCGATATATTCCTCTTCGGACAGGTAGTTGTACACGCGCTTCGTAAAGGCGGTGGCTTCGATAAACTCCATAACAGGATTATACGGCAATGCCGTATTCTCTGCAAGCCTTTCGATCTGCGTATCGAATATAATCCCCCTCATGCTCGACAGAATCTTTCCTCACGCTGACGTGCCGCGACTCTATCGCGCCAACTTCATCCACCTCTACTTCGACATCGGTTGGTTCGGCATCCTGAGCGGCTCAGCGGTCAACTTCCTCAACGTGTACGCGGCGCGCCTCGGCGCGAGCGGTTTGCAGATCGGCCTGATCGCGGCGGCCTCGGCGGTGGTGAGCCTGACCATCGCCATCCCCGCCGCGCGCTGGGTGGAAAAGCGCGACACCAACCGCGCCGTCTTCTGGTCGTCGCTTTGGTATCGCCTCGGTTACGCCCTCTGGATTCCGCTCCCCTGGCTCTTCGGCGCGCAGGGCCAGATCTGGGTGCTGATCGTGCTTGCCTTCCTCATGGCGATTCCGCTCACCCCGCTCGGCGTCGGTTTCAACGCGCTCTTCGCGGAGGCCGTCCCGATTCAATTCCGCGCCCGCGTGGCCGGCACGCGCAACGTGGTGTTGGCCTTCGCCTTTATGGTCAGTTCTCTCGCCAGTGGATTCATTCTCGAACACGTCGCGTTTCCCGCCGGATATCAGATCGTCTTCGCGATTGGATTCCTCGGCGCGGCGATGAGTAGCCTGCATTTGTATTTTGTCCGCCCCATCGACGCGCCATCGCTTCCTCACAAGCCCGAACCGGATTCCGCTCCACCCTCCGCCCCGGCCCGCGGACTTTTCTCCCGCATGCGCCTCGACATTCTCCAAAGTCCCTTTCGCCGCGTCCTCGTCCTGCTCTTCATCTTCCACCTCGGACACTACATCGCCAATCCGCTCTACCCGCTCTACAACGTCAACGTGCTGGGACTCAACGACGACCACATCGGCATCGGCACCGCGCTCTACTATCTGACCGTGCTGATTGGCTCCACCTACCTGCATCGCGTCGTCAATCGTCTCGGCCACAAACGCGTGACGGGCTGGGGGATGGTGGGCATGGCGTTGTATCCGGCTTTGCTGGCCCTGTCGCAGACCGTGACGCAATTCTACGCCGTGTCCCTCGTGGGCGGGTTCACCTGGGCGCTGGCGGGCGGCGCGTACGCCAACTACCTGCTCGAGCGCGTCCCGCCCGACGACCGTCCCTCGCATCTGGCGTGGTACAACATGGCCCTCAACGCCGCGGTTCTGGCGAGTTCCTTTATCGGCCCCGCCATCGGGGATTGGGTGGGGCTGGTCTACGCGTTGATTCTCTTTGGTTTGTTCCGCGCGCTGGCGGGACTGGCGATTTTGAAGTGGGGTTAAAACAAAAACAACCCGACGATTCAGGTTGTTTTCTCTGGCGGCCCCGACGGGATTCGAACCCGCGATCTCGGCCTTGACAGGGCCGCATGTTAAACCGCTACACCACGGGACCAGGTTGTTAATTGAGCGGGCGAGAGTTTACCATACGCGCTTAAGCGTGTCAATACGAGTCCGCTTGGTCTCACGCGAACGCCGGAGAGGGCGCGGCCCGCGCGATGTCCGCGTGAAGCGGGGTTGGCTGGCGCGTCGCGCCGATTCCCTTACGGTTCTGTTAGGAAGCGCGTCCGTCCTTTTGGCTATCAACTTGACACAATGCTCGGCGTGTTCTAAAATAGCGTCACTCAATTGCAGTTTCATTGAAATTTTCCAAATTGAGCGGAGTATCCCATGCAAGGAGGGCAGTCTTGTCCAAATCTCGTACGCAACAGATGGTAGATCGCCTTCGCGAATTGCAGGCATCTTCTCCTGATATTGAGGCATCCGCGGTGGTCAGCGTGGACGGTTTGAGCATTGCTTCCGCTTTGCCGCAAGGGGTGGAGGAAGACCGGGTTTCGGCCATGTCCGCGGCAATGCTTTCGTTGGGAGAGCGGATTGCCACGGAACTCGGCCGCGGTTCGCTCGAGCAGGTTTATATCAAAGGCGTCAAAGGCTACGTGGTTCTTATGTCGGTCGGACAGGAAGCCGTTCTCACCGCCTTGGCGCGGGAGCAGGCCAAACTTGGCTTGATCTTCCTCGATATGCGTCGCGCCGCGGAAGACCTGGCAAAACTGATCTAGCGGAGATTGTATGAGCCCCATTCAAAAAAGCGGTTTGGCTTACCCCAATAAATTCGGCGTTATTCTGGTGCGCGCCCTGGAAGAAGTGATGGGCCGCAACGGTTTGAACGCCATTCTCAATTTGGCCGGTTTGAGCCAATACATCGAACATCCCCTGCCCGACAATCTCGAAAAAGGATTTGACTTTGCCGAGGTGGCCGCCGTCAACATGGCGTTGGAGGAAATGTACGGCCCGCGCGGCGGGCGCGGTCTTTCCCTGCGAGTGGGACGCGCCCTCTTTGCCGACGGCCTGCGAAATTTTGGCGCGCTGGCGGGCGTGGGCGATTTGGCGTTCAAGGTGCTTCCGCTGCAGGCCAAACTCCGCATCGGCCTGCCGGCTGTCGCCAAGATCTTTTCCCAGATCAGCGACCAGCACAGCACCGTGGAAGAAAAGGATAACGAGTTCATTTACACCATCCATAAATGCTCCGAGTGCCATGGCCGCAAGGGCGAGACGAAGCCGATCTGCTTCATCGCCACCGGCATTTTGCAGGAGAGCCTGAAATGGGTGTCGGGCGGAAACGAGTTCCGCGTGAATGAGGCTCGCTGCATCGCCGCCGGCGATGTGGTTTGCGAGTACGTGATCCAAAAAGAACCGTTGTCGTAGGCGGGGTTTGTCGTGGAACCGAGAGAGAAACTCCTAATCGTTGAAGACGATCTCGACGTGGCTGAAATGGTCACGTCCTTTTTCCAAAGCCAGGGGTATGAGGTGTTCACCGTCAATTGGGGAGAGGATGGCGTGCGCGCCTGCCAGACCAATCACCCCGACCTGGTCATTCTTGACATCCGCCTGCCGGATATTGACGGCTACGAGGTCGCCAGACGCCTGCGCAGTGAACGTCGCACCGCCAATGTGCCGATCATCTTCCTGACCGAGAAGCGGGAACGCAACGATAAACTGCAGGGTCTCGAACTCGGCGCCGACGACTACATCACCAAGCCCTTCGACATCCAAGAACTCAAACTGCGCGTCCGCAACGCGCTGACGCGCATGAAGCAGGAATCGCTCACCAACTCGATCAGCGGCCTGCCCGTCGGCGCCCTGGTGGACGAACGCCTGAAAGAAACCTTGACCAACGACGGTCTGGCTCTCTTGTTGGTTTCCCTCGAAAACCTGGACGCCTTCCGTGAACTATATGGTTTCGTGGCGTCCGACGATGTGCTGCGCGCCTTCAGCGTGATGATCCAAAACTCGATGGCCGATGTGGGCATTCAAGGCAGTTTCCTCGGCCACCTCGGCATGTCCGATTTTGTGGCGATCGTTCCATCGGGGGTTGCCAGCCATCTGCAGGAAAATATCCGCGCCCGCCTGCTGAATTCCCTGGAAAAATTCTATCCCATCAAAGACCGCGAGCAGATCGCCTCCAGTCCCAACCGGTTGATCGTCAAGACCAGCGAGATTCCCTCCGCCCGCGGCCGCTACGCCAATGTGGATCAATTGAAAATGGAACTTCTCCGCACAAAACGCTGAGAGGCAGTTTGCGAATTACAGTCATTACGCCCACGTATAACGAAGCGGAGAACCTGCCCAGACTGGTCTCCGCTCTTTTTGCGCTTCCGTTCGACCTGCGCGTGTTGGTGGTGGACGACAACAGCCCCGACGGCACCGGCGCGCGCGCGGACGAACTCGCCCGCCTCCACCCGGACCGCGTAGCGGTTCTGCATCGCCCCGGCAAACTCGGCCTGCGAACCGCCTACCTCCAGGGCTTCGCGCAGACTCTCCAAACCGACGCGGAAGCCGTCGTTCAAATGGACGCGGACTTTTCGCACGACCCATCCGTGTTGAAGGCCATGGTCGAACGGATTTCCGCCTGCGACGCGGTTCTTGGCTCGCGCTACGTGGAGGGGGGATCGGTGGACGAACGTTGGCCCTTCTGGCGAAAGTCGTTGAGCGCGTTTGGAAATTTCTACGCGCGGACGATCCTGCGCTTCCCCCTGCGCGATGTGACCACGGGCTATCGCATGTGGCGGCGCGAAACGCTGGCCGGGATGCCGCTGGAGCGCATTCAATCGAACGGCTATGTCTTTCTGGTGGAAATGGCTTACATGGCGTATTGCCTGGAATACAAGATCGGCGAGACGCCCATCTATTTTGCCGACCGGTGCTGGGGAAAATCCAAAATGTCGTTCAAGATTCAAATGGAAGCGGCGTTGCGCGTGTGGCAGGTGCTATGGCATTGCCGCGATTTGCGGAGGCTGGGGAAGCGGGCGCGGCTTCGATAACGAAAAACCAGGTTTCTGTCAGAAACCTGGTTTATTGCAAATTATGATCTGTCGTCAAACATTCATCCTTGCGGTTAGTTCGCGCCATTCTTCCAACGACAACGTTTCCGCCCGGCGCATGGGATCAATGCCCGCGGTGCGCAAAGTCTCCTCGATTTCGGCGGGAGACTTTTTCATTCCGGCGGAGAGGGAGTTGCGCAGGGTTTTTCGGCGTTGGCTGAAACCGGCCCTGGCAAGGTCGAAGAACGCGTCGAGGAGCGAGGCGGGGATGAAAGGCGAGGGAAAGAGGTCAATGCGGACGACGGCGGAATCCACTTTGGGGGCGGGGTGGAAGGCCCTGGCGGGAATCTTCGCCACGACGCGCGGCTCGCCGTAGACTTGCACGCTCAGGGCCAGCAGGCTCATGTCGCCGGGCTTGGCGCAGATGCGCTCGGCCACTTCCTTTTGGACAGTCAGCACAACCCGGCGCGGGCGCGGCTCGGTCTCGAGCAAATGACGGAGCAGGGCTGAGGTGATGTAGTAGGGAATGTTCGCGACCACGAGGTAATCGGGAACAGGGATGATGCGCGCAGGGTCGAGGTCGAGGATGTCGGCGTGGATGACCTGGATGTTGGCGAAGCCGCGAATGGTCTCCTCGAGCGCGGGGAGCAGGCGTCCGTCCAGTTCGACCGCGACGACTTGTTTCGCCGCGGCCGCCAGGTGACGAGTCAGCGCGCCGAGGCCGGGACCGATTTCCAGGACGGTGTCGGTGGGCAGGATCTCGGAGACATCCACAATTTTTTGCAGGGCGTAGGTATCCTGCAAGAAGTTTTGTCCGAGGGCTTTGTCGGCGCGCAGACCGTGGGCCTTGAGGATGGCCGCGGAGTTGAGAGGCGGGAGGGGAGGAGGGAAGCGGGGCATGGGGGCGTCAGTGAGCAGTAATCAGTTTTCAGTGAGGGAGGCGGGATGGGAGTTATGAGTTTCACGTTTCAGGTTTCAAGTTTCAAGTGCGTGTTCCGCGTCTACCTGTGTACGTGTCTACGTGTTTACTGGCCAGGCGGGGGACAGAAGGGCATGGAGGTTTCTTCCTCGCCGCCGGTGTCGGGGACGGGCCAAGAACCCTCGTTGAACATGGTCACGTAGCCGCGCAGGAGGGCGTAATCTACATCCCAGACGAAGACTCGCCCGTCGAAGACCGGGTCGTAGACGCGCGAGGGCTTGAAGAGTTCCTCCGGGAAACTGGCAAACAGGATCATGGAGGGGTCTACTTTTGCGCCAAAGCAGGCGAGTTGGGAAATTTCCTCCGGGCTGAGATCGGTGAGCACATTGTCGGTGAAGGCGCTGATGATGTCCGGCAGTTTCGGAAGCGCCTCCGCGCCGACCAGTTTATCACGCAAGGCGCACAGAACGCGGTTTTGCGTGTCGGCGCGCTCGAAGACCCCGTCGAGGCGGATGCGCGCCAGTTGCAGAGCCTCGCCCCCGTCGAGATGATTCCAACCCGCCGGGAAATATAACGATTTGCGCGGGTCTTCCTTGGTGCGCCCGTCCACGGCTTCGGGCAGGTAGATGTCAATCCCATCCACCGCGTTGACGATCTGCTCGAAGGTGCGCATGTTGACCGCCATGTAGTTGTCGGGGCGAACGCCAAAATTGAGATTGAGCGTGCGCGCCAGCAGACCAGGGCCGGCGCTGGGATCGTCCCAATAGCCGAAGCCGGGATTGCCGTAGAGATAAGCCTGGTTGAGTTTCTCGTGATCCTGCCCGTTGAGGTTGTCGCTGATCTCCGGAATCTCCACCCACAGGTCGCGCGGGAACTCGAGGATGGCGACTTTGCCCGCCATGAAGTCCACGCGCACGACGCGGATCGCGTCGGCCAGGCCGTATTCGTAGGTGTTGGATCGCGAGTCCGCGCCGATGGCGAGGATGGTCAATGGTTCCGAGACGCCGCAAGAGAGGGTCCCGATCGAGCCGGTGGGAAGAGGGGTGAAGGTCGGCGGCGGGGCGAGGGTTGGGAGGTAGACGTATCCGGTTGGGGTGACGGCAGAGGTCGGTGAAGCGGCGACCCAGTCCAGGGTGGGGGTGGAGGCGGGCGGCAGGGTGGGAAGAGCCGGCCCGAGAGGGCGCGTCCAGTACGATTGATACACAACCCATCCGATGGCGGCGATCAATCCGCAAGCGATGACCGAGAGGAGGGCGATGATGAATTTCTGCGCGCGAGTCATTTCAAGAACCAGGGGATTTCGGGCGGGGCGGGCGCGAGGAAATAGACCGTGACCCAGCCGCTCCATTCTTCGTAATCGGCGTCGCTGAAACCGAGGTCAATCCACGGGCGGCCATCGGGAAAGCCGCCGCCCACATCGCCGATCACCGCCGTGCCGTAACCGGGGATGAAGACGCGCTCGCCGCCGAGCGCGATGTACCAATCGTACATCATCGCCACCACGCCGCGTTGCACGGTGAGACCGCTGGAGGTGGCGCTGATGCACGAGTCGGTTCCCGAACGACAGGGCGAGTACGAGGTGGCGTACATTTGTTTGGCGGCCCAATACGAACTGCGGGCGATGCGTTTTTCGGGCGCGCGAATCACGCTCTCGCTTTCGACGACGCGCGCGGTTTCAACGCCATCGGCATAGCGGATGCGCGTGCGCGTGAACGAGAGGCCGTACGCGCCGGGTTGGAGGACATCCTGCAAGGGCGGCGCGAGTTCGGTCGTGACGATGAGTTCGGTTTCGAAGGGGATGCCGCGATAGGCCGTCTGGACCGACTCGGTGACGCGTATCACGCGGACCTGCCCATCGGACGGGAACGCGTCGCTCTCCGACGGGTTAGCCTGATCCATGCCCATGAGCGGAATCCCAGCCTGGGCGAGCGCGCCCGCCACCGTCGCGGCCGAGGCGTAGGCGCGGACTGTCCCCGCCGCGGTTTGGATGGTCAGTTCGCGCGCTTGGGTCAGCGTGACGATGGTCGGGCCGGCGAGGAAGGTGTGCGCGGGCGGTTCGATGCGGTCATTGATTCCGAGCGGGACCTGCGCCTCTTTCAACGCTTCGCCCACGGTGAACGCGGCGGAAGGGAAGGTGAAATTCTGCGCGCCCGCGATGACGGTCACTGGGACGGCGCGGCGCAACTGCATGACAAAGGGGTTGTCGGTTTGGATGGGTTGATCGAGAGGCTGCGCGACCCCGTTCACCAACATTCGGTCGTAGGGGGTAAATGAGATCGCCGCGCCCTCCAGCATGCGCGCAGGGACGAGGTCGCCCGCGGCGACCTCGCGGAGTTGACCGTCCACGAGTAGGCAGACGCGCGCGGGGGAGGCGGGTGCGAAGGCGGCCAGGAAGGAGGCGAGGAGGAGGTAAGCGAGAGCGCGTCGCATGGGAGGATTGTAACTGATTTTCACGCAACCCCCATCGGCCTACGACCACCTTCCTCATTTCAAAGCGCGAAATGGGGAAGGTTATGAACTACAACGCCCACGACAGCATGACCCCCACAATCGCGAGGATCAACCCGATGTGCAAGAGCAAATTCGTCCCGGCCAGCCAGCCGAAGGGGAAGACAATGACCAAAATGAGATTGGCGAGGATGAGCAGGATGCCCAGCATGGGGAGGAGTCCCTTGCGGTGGGCGATGTAGTCGGAAAGCCGGTCAACCAGTTTGGATAGCCAGGACATTCTTCCTCCTCGTGAGCGGGGATTGCTTCGCAAAGACCGCTCGCAATGACGGATATTGAGGAATCATTCTTCCTCGGGTTCTTTTTCGAACTCGAATTTCTTCACCTGCCAGGCTTTGAGCTGCGCCATCAGCCGCCCGGGGATGCGTCCCTGGATGAGGACGCCGCGGCCGTGCTCGACGCGTTCGACCTGTCCCATTTCGTGGAAGAGGGAGATGAGCGCGCCTTGCTGGTAGGGCAAGCGGACAATGATGGGGGCGTAGGTTTCGTAGAGCTCCTGATGCACCATCGCCAGCAGGTCGGGGATGGCGATTCCTTTGGCGGCGGAGATCGCAACGGACTTGGGGTATTGCCGCGTCGTCTCCTGGGCCGATTGCGGGTCACGCAGACGGTCTATTTTGTTCAGCACGGTCACAGCGGGGATGTGTCCCGCGCCGATACCATCGAGAGTCTGCTGGACGGCTTGGTAGTGGTTGAGCGCGTTGGGGTGAGAGATGTCCACCACGTGCAGAAGGAGGTCCGCTTCGGCGATCTCCTCCAGCGTGGCGTGGAAGGCCGCTATGAGCGTTGTGGGCAATTTCTGGATGAATCCCACTGTGTCGGTAAAGAGGGCGGCTGTGCCGCCGGGAAGTTCCACGCGGCGGGTGGTGGGATCGAGGGTGGCGAAGAGTTGGTCGGCCACGTACACGTCCGCTTTGGTGAGGCGGTTGAGCAGGGTAGACTTGCCGGCATTGGTGTAGCCGACCACCGCCACGGTGGGGACGCGCGAACGTTTGCGTTGGGCGCGATAGCGTCCGCGGTGGGCTTCCACCTTTTCGAGTTCGCTTTTGAGGTGGGCGATGCGCGTGCGGATGGCGCGGCGGTCCACTTCGAGTTGGGTCTCGCCCGGGCCGCGCAGACCCACCCCGCCCGCGGTCCCGGTGCGTCCGCCTCCGCCGCCAGCCTGACGCGCGAGGTGAGTCCATTGGCGGGTGAGGCGCGGCAGGTAGTATTCATATTGAGCCAGTTCCACCTGCAACATGCCCTCTTTGGTGTGGGCGTGTTGGGCGAAGATGTCGAGGATCAGCCCGGTGCGGTCCATGACGCGGACTTTGTCGCCGAGGATTTTTTCGAGTTCGCGCTGGTGGCGCGGATTGAGTTCCTCGTCGAAGACCACCACTTGCGTCAGCGTCTCTTCGACGAAGGCTTTGAGTTCCTGCGCTTTGCCGGAGCCGATAAAGGTCATGGCGTGGGGCCGGTCGAGTTTTTGCGAGGTCTCGCCGACCACGTCCAGACCGGCGGTGTCGCACAGCAGGGATAGTTCTTGCAGGGAATCGCCTAAGGCCAGCAACGCCGGCTGGCCTTTGAGTTCCACTCCCACGAGGAAGGCGCGTTCACGCGGCGGGAGCGTCGGTTCGGGTTTCTTCTTTGACATGTGCGGGTTCTGAGGGCGCGAGGAGGTCTCCGAACAATTTCGAGAGGCGCGGGTCGGAGGCCTGGGTGCGGATGGGCAGGAGGATGTGGAAGGTGGAGCCGGGGCATTGCTTTTCGTCATGGCCTTCGGATTCCACCCAAATCGTCCCTCCGTGCGCTTCGATGATGCCTTTCGTGATGGACAGCCCCAGCCCCGGGCCGCCGCCTTTGAATTTGATCTTGCTGGAGGAATGCAGGTCGGCGCGGCCGAGGGCGCCGAATTTTTCGAAGATCAGGGTCTGGTCGTCGGCCGAGATGCCGATGCCGGTGTCTGTGACGGTGACTTCCACAAAGCCCGGCAGGATGCGCCCGTCCACGGTGACGGAGCCGCCGTCGGGCGTGTATTTGATGGCGTTGGTCAGCACGTTTTGAAAGGCCTGGTAGAGTCGCTCCGGGTCGGCGAAGAGGATCTCCTGCGCGCCCGGGAATTTGTTGACCGTGAAGGTTTGCCGGCGTTCACGGACGAAGTTATCCAGGTTCGTGCCGAGGAGATCGAGGATATGGCCGACCCATACCGGTTGGGGATTGAGCGAGAGCATGTTGTTGTCAATCAGCGAGACGTCAATCATGTCGTCCACGATCTGGCGCAGGCGCTGGATGCCGGTCTGGACGCCGCGCAGGAGCGGGTCTATGTTCCCGGATTTATCCAGGCGGTCAATCACGTCGCCCATCATGGCGGTGTAGCCTTCGACGAGGGTCAACGGCGTTTTCAGTTCGTGCGCGGCCACCGAAATGAAGTTGGACTTGCTGCGGTCGAGGCGCTCCAATTTTTGCTGAACGTCGGTCACTTCGTTGGCGTAATAGGCGACGCGCGTTTCCATTTCCAGGCGGGCGGTCTTATCGAGGGCCTGGGTGAAAAGCGGCAGGGTGAGGATGATCAAATCGAGGGCGTCGTTCTCTTCGAGCGTCTCGCGCGCCACTTCGGCGGTGGTGGCGAAGATATAGTTGAGCAATTGCGTGGCGTTCTTTTGTCCCTCCTCCAGGTCGGTTTGCGTGCTGGCGTTCGACCAATCGTAAAGCACGGCGTCGAGCCAGGCGGGGTCGCCGGTGTGGATGGCCTGTTCGAAGAGGCCGAAGAAACGCGACAACTGCGCCTCGAAATTCTCGCGCACGCCCGCGCCGCGCGCCAAGTTTTGCAGGACGCGGCGGATCACTTTCTGCCGGATCGCGACGAGATTCGCCTGGACGGTCATGACTTAAGTGTACGACACGCGGGCGGATTTGGCAAATTTTCCACTCAACGGTTTTGTATGGTGATCCAAACCAGCAGGGTGGTCCCGACAATGCCCAGGCTCTTCGCCGAAACCTTGTCCACTGTGTCGTGCGTGGTGTGCCAGTAATGATATTCGATGTCAATCACGTCCACCGCGGGGATGCCGACTTCGAGGAAGCGGACGTGATCGTCCATGATGGAGTATTTCGCCTCCGGGATAAAGAAGCGGCCAAACCCCAGGTCGGCGGCCACCCGCCAGATTTCGTTGGTCAGGCGTTTGTCGGATTGTTTTTCCTGGTGGAGATTCAACTCGACATCGCCGACCATGTCCACGATCACGACTGCGCGCGGCTTGAGGCTGTATTCCTCCACAAAGGCGCGCGAGCCGATGGACCAGTCGTTCCAACCCGGAATGCCTCCCTGATCCTCCGCGTCGAAGAAGACCAGCCAAATCGGCACGCTGTTTTTCGGAAGGATTCGCCCCAGCTCCAGCAACACCGCCACCCCCGACGCGCCGTCGTTCGCGCCAGGCACCGGCTCGAGTTGCTTCATCAGGTCTGGGTCTTTTTCGGCGTACAAGCGACTGTCGTAATGCGCGCCGAGGATGATCTCCGGCGGGATGTCGGAACGGCGGGCGATGACGTTCTTGATCACGTTGCCGTTCACGATCACGGTCTGCACTTCGACCAGCCAGTTGGCTTCCTGCAATTCGCCGCGGATGTAGTCAAGCGTCTTTTCGTGGGCTTTGCTCCCCGGCGTGCGCGGACCGAACTCCACCTGGTTGACCACATCCTGGTAGGCGCGTTGCGCGTCGAATTGGGGCAGTTGTTCGCGGCTCATGCGGTCGTACCGCCAAAGGATGTATCCGCCCAGGGCCAGGGCGATCAGGCTAACGATTAAGAGAGAGATGCGTTTGAGGTTCATGGTGGGAAAGGAAAATCTCCAGGTCGGCGAGGGCGCGCTCCGCATGGAGGCGGGCGCGGTCGCGTTTGTGAATGCGCGGCCGATCGGCGTCGGGGAGAGGCGGAAGGATTCCGAAATTCGCCTTCATCGGCTGGAAGTCGCGCAGGTCGGCGTGGGTGACGTAATGACACAGCGCGCCAAGCATGGTGGTTCGCGGGAGTTCGAGCGGAGTCTCGCCGCGCAGGAGTCGCGCCGCGTTCCAGCCCGCCAGCAGGCCGGTGGCGATGTTGCCCATGTACCCCTCCACGCCCGTGATCTGGCCGGCGAAAAAAAGATCGGCGCGGTTCCTGTGTTGCAGGGTGGGAAGCAGAATCTTCGGCGAGGCGAGGAAGGTGTTGCGATGCATCTGCCCGTAGCGGACAAACTCCGCATTTTCCAAGCCGGGGATGAGACGAAAGACCCGCTTCTGCTCCGGGAACTTGAGGTTGGTTTGGAAGCCGACCAGGTTGTAGAGGTCGCCCGCGAGATTGTCCTGCCGCAACTGGACCACCGCGAACGGACGTTTACCCGTGCGCGGATCGGCGAGTCCCGTTGGGCGCATCGGCCCGAACGCGAGGGAGTTGGCGCCGCGCTCGGCGATGATTTCCACGGGCAGGCAACCCTCGAAGAAGGTTCCCGCCTTCACGCCGGCGCGAATCGCCTGCTCGAAGGCGCGCAGTTCGATCCGCTCGGCGAACTGGAGCGCGCCGACGAAGGCCTCGTATTCCTCTTTGGTGAACGGACAGTTGATGTAATCGCCCTCATCCTGCTCGCCCGCGCCGTAGCGCGAAGCGCGGAAGGCGATACGCATGTCAATCGTCGCGGCGGAGACGATGGGCGCGATGGCGTCGAAGAAAAATAAATGTTCCTCGCCGTTGAGCGCCGCGATGGACTTGGACAGCGCCTCGGATGTGAGCGGCCCGGATGCGACGATGGCCGGGCCGGCGGGAATCTCCGTCGCTTCCTCGCGGAGGACGCGAATGCGCGGGTGCGACTCGATCCGCTCGGTGGCGCGTCGCGCGAACCCGAGGCGGTCCACAGCCAGGGCCGCGCCCGCCGGGAGGGCGGTCGTTTCGGCGCAAGAGAGGAGGAGCGAGTCCAGTCGGCGGAGTTCGTTTTTGAGCAGGCCCGAGGCGCGGTCCGGCAGGTTCGATCCCAGCGAGTTGGAACAGATCAATTCGGCCAGGTCGCTCGTCTCATGCGCGCCGGTTTGCACGCGCGGTCGCATTTCGTAGAGCGCGACATCCAGCCCGCGTTCGGCGGCTTGCCAGGCGGCCTCGCATCCGGCCAACCCGCCGCCGACGATGGTGAGTTTGGTCATGGGGGGAGATTATAATATACCCATGCCGAACGGCTTTGACTTTCTCAAGGAGGCCTGCCAAGCGACCGGCTCGGACTGGGCCGCGTGGATCGAACGCGAGAGCGGACAATGGCAAGCGCGCGTCTCTTATCAACTCGGCAAGGGACGGAAAGAAATTTTGGGTTCCTTCATCGTCGCGCCTGCGGTGGATACCTGGTTGTGCGGCGCGCTCAGCGGGGGACGCGTCCGTTCGCGGGCGGCGCCTCCCGGCATGGAAAAATCGCGCTTGTTTGTTTACCCGATTGCCGGGACATTTTCGGCCCTCGTTGTGGGCGCGACGCGGTTGGCGGAACGCGCGCAGGCCGTGTGGAAGATGGCCGCTTCTTTCCTCGCCGAAAAAGAGGGACTGGCCGACGTCACGTTTCTGCAATCCGAGTTGCTGCTCCCCGACCTCGAAACCGACTCGCCCTACAAACCGACGCGCGCCCTCGGACGCGCGTTGCGCGCCTACACCAACCTGGCCGGCGCGCAGGGCGGCTGGCTCGCCATCCGTCGCGGCGAAATGTTGGAGGTGCAGGCGCAATGGAATAGCCCGCAGTCGGTTGGACGGTCCATGTCGGTGGAGGAGAGCGGAATCTGGCGCAGGGTCAACCGCTCGCTCAAGCCGGTAGTCTTGCAAGCCGGCGATCCGGATTGGAATCGCCTGCCGCGCGAAGCGGTGCGCGGCGCGCCCAAGACCTGGGCCTGCTTCCCGCTCGTCATCGGGCAGCGTTTGATCGGGGTTGTCTCGTTGTGGAAGGCTTCCGCCATCGCGATGGAGCGTCTCGCCTCGTTGGAAGATTTGACCGCCCAGGTCGCGCCGGTGGTGGAGATCGTCATCACCTTCGCTTCGATGACCGATCACATGCGCCGCCTGGCGGTGCTAAACGATTTCGCGCTGACCGTCGCCTCCTCACAAAACCTGGACCAGATCACCCGCCGCGTGTTCGACCTGCTGGCGCGCGCGTTCGGCACCGAGCGCATCGCCCTGCACCTGCTCTCCGCCGATGGGCACATGCTTCGCGAATACATCAACCGCGAAGGCAGGATTATCCCCTCCCGCGTGGAATTGGCCGGACATTCCCTCGCTTCCTTTTTCAAAAGCGGCAAGACCCTGCGCGTCTCTGCCTCCGCGTCGCTGCCCGAATCGGTTTCGGCGTTGACCATGCCCCTGCGTTACCGAGGCCGGGTCATCGGCGCGCTCACGCTCGAGTCGATGAATCCCAGCGCTTTCCGCGTGGACGAGGAACGCCTCCTGGAGTCGCTGGCCGGCATCCTCGCGAGCGTGGTTTCCAGCGCGGACCAGTACGAACGCTTGCAGGAGAGCAACCGTCAATTGCGCCTGACTCAGGAGGAACTTCAAAGCCGCATCGAGGCCCAACGTTTCGCCGAGGCGCGCCTGGTTCAAGCCGCTAAACTGGCCGCAGTCGGCGAGATGGCCGCGGGCATCGCCCATGAATTGAACAACCCCCTCACCACCGTCAGCGGATTTGTGGAACTCACCCTCGAAAACCTGCCGCCCAATTCCGAAGCGCGCACAGACCTCGAACTGACCCTGCACGAGGCGCGTCGCGCCCGCGACGTGGTGCGCCGCCTGCTCGATTTTTCGCGCCAATCCGAAAGTTCGCGCGTCCGCGCCGACCTGAATGAAATGCTGGAGGATGTGATCGCGCTGACGCGTCACCTGATCCAGATCAGCGGCGTGGAATTGAAATTGGAGCTCGCTCCGTCCCTTCCCTGGGTTTCGATTGACCGGAACCAGATCAAACAGGTTTTGCTCAACCTCATTCATAACGCCCTGCAAGCCATGCCGTCAGGCGGAGAATTGTATTTGCAGACCCGCGCCGAGACGCGCGACGAAACCGAATGGGTGAAGACCGTCGTGCGCGATACCGGGCAGGGCATTCTGCCCGAACACAAAGACCGGCTGTTCGAGCCGTTCTTCACCACCAAATCGAATCGCGGCGGCACCGGCCTCGGCCTCTCGGTCACTTACGGCATCATCACCGACCACGGCGGCATGATTGACGTGGAAAGCGAGCCGGGGCGCGGCTCCTCCTTCATTGTTTGGTTGCCGGTGTAGCCGTGGAATCTCCCATTGTCCTTGTTCTCGACGATGAACCCGGCATCATGCTTCTCTGCAAGCGTTTGTTGACGCGCGCCAAATTCACCGTCCTGCCGTTTACCGAGCCGTTGCAGGCGATTGCGGAGTTGGAGCAACAGCATGTGGACCTTCTGTTGGTGGACATTCGTATGCCGGAGTTGGACGGCTTCGATGTGGTGGCGCGCGCCAAACAGATTCAGCCGGATATTGCCGTGCTGGTGATGACCGGCTTCGGCACGGTCGAGACCGCCATCCACGCCCTGCGCCAGGGAGTGGATGGACTCCTGCTCAAGCCTTTCGAAACCGGCGAGGAACTTGTCCGCGCGGCGCGACAGGCGCTGGCTGACAACCAAAAGAAACGCGACGCCGCCCGCATCCAGACTCTCCGCCCGCTCTTCAATGTGACCGAGTCCCTCTTCTCCGAAACGGATCCAACTCGCCTGACCGACCTGGCGCTTTCGGCGGTGTGTGGACAGTTGAACTGCGACCACGCCTCCCTCTATCGCTTCGAGGCGCGAAGCGGAGCCTTTGTGCTGGAAGCCGCGCGCGGCATCGCGCCCTTCGAGTCGCAGGATGGCTTGATGAACGTCTTCGTCGCGAAAGTGGATGCGCTCGATGCGCCCTTTTTTGTGAACGCCTCGGGTCCGGGCGACCCGGCCCAACAGTCCGAGTTGACGCGGCGCGGGCTGGCGGCGGCCATGTTCGTGCCGGTGACGCGCCTGGCGGGGAACAGTCTGCTGTTCGCGGGGCGCGAGGCGGGCGGTCCGCCGTTCAGTCAGGCCGATCTGGAAATGTTCCAAGTCTTCTCGCGGCAGGCGGCCATCGCCATGGAAAACGCGCGGCTATACTCGGAGTTGCGCGATTACGTCCGCCGCGTGGAGGATTCGCAGCAGGCCCTGTTGCAGGCGGAGAAAATGGCCGCTGCGGGGCGTCTCACCGCCTCCATCGCGCACGAGATCAACAACCCGATGCAGGCCGTGCAGAACTGCATCCATCTCGCCAGCCGCGAAGACCTGCCGCCCGAACGGCGACAGGAATATTTCGAACTGGCGCGCTCCGAACTCGACCGCTTGCAAACCACCGTTCAACGCATGTTGGAGTTTTACCGGCCCAACGCGGTCTCGCCGCAGGCGGTGAACGTGGGCGTGTTGCTTTCGCATGTGTTGCGTTTGATGGCCAAACAATTGGAGGAGCGGCGCGTCGCGGTGATCGCCAATATCGCCCCCAACCTGCCGGACGTGAGCGTCGTGCCAAGCCAGATCCAGCAAGTGTTCATCAATCTGATCTTGAACGCCTACGACGCCATGCCCGATGGCGGCGAGTTGACGGTGGCGGCGCGGGGCGTGCGCGGCGGCGTGGAGATCATTTTTCAAGATACCGGCCCGGGCGTCCCGGAGGAGGCGCAACACACCATCTTCGAACCGTTTGTCAGCACCAAGCCCGGCGGCACGGGTTTGGGTCTCACTGTGAGTTACAATATCGTCACCGCGCACGGCGGCACGCTCGATTTGCTCGCCGGCGGCGCGGGCGCATGTTTCCGTGTCTATCTGACTTCCGGAGGAGAACAATGAAGCCTGTTATCCTTGTTGTGGACGATGAACCGATTGCCCGGCAATCCCTTTCGGACATTCTCCGGTTGGAGGGATACAGCGTATTGTCCCAGCCGAACGGTCAAGCCGCGGTGGAATACGTGCGTACCCATCCGGTGGACCTGATGATTGTGGATTTGCGCATGCCCGGCATGGACGGTTTGGAGGTGGTGCAGGTGGTGAATCAGATTTCGCCGGATACGGAGGTGATTCTGCTCACCGCGTATGCTTCTACTGAGTCGGCCATTCAGGCGCTGCGTTTGCGCATTCATGATTACCTGCTCAAACCGGCCATGCCTCCCCAGATCGTCGCCAGTGTGAAAAAGGGATTGGCGCGTCGCTCCATGCGGCTCAAGGCGCGAGGCGGCGCAGAGGGCGAATTGATGGACGAGCCGGTGACCGAATACAAACTCAAGGACGGAATGGCGGTGGATCTGTCGCGCCGGTTGATTCGCCAGAAGAATCGCGCCATCCACTTGACTCCGGCGGAGGGCCGATTGTTGGGCGTGTTGTTGGAGTCTCCCGGCAAAGTGTTTTCCCACCGTGAGTTGGTCCTGTTGGTGCAGGGCTACGACACGTCCCAGCAAGAGGCGCCGGAAGTGCTGCGTCCCCTGGTCAGCCGTCTGCGCCACAAATTATCCGTGTTCCCCAACCTGGCCGACCGCATCGCGAGCGTACGCGGCACGGGGTATTTATTCGAAGAGGAGAAGCAGTAATTCGAAATTAATTTCGACTTACCCTCAATCATGCGGCCCCCAAGGAATATTCGGCGGGACATCCTTCGGCTGGAGCCAATTCAACCAGCCCTCCGGTCCGCCTTTGCGGGGAGGCGGGGTCGGGTCATTCCGGACCAGGAGCAGGCTGACTGCTATTCCGGCCGTTCCCAGCCATTGAAGCGGGGTGAGGCGTTCGCCCAATAGAATGTGTCCAAAGGTGATCGCCACCAGGAGTTCGCTCAACCCAAGCAGGGCGGTCTGCATTCCTCCCACATGTTTGACGCCCAGGAAGAGGGTCAAGCGCGAGAAGAACGTGACCAAGGTCAGGCCGATCACCGGCCACCATGAAACTTGTCCCACCGGCAGGTGTGGATCGAAAATAAAATAGGCCGGAATGACCACTCCGCTCATGGCAAGGAGCGTGTAGAGGGTCACGGTAGGCGCTGGCACATCATACAGGACGCGCTGGTTGATGGGCAGGTGCAGGGCGTACATCAGGGACCCGCCCAACATGAGCAGGACGCCTTTGACGCTCACTTCCCCAGACGTGCCTCCGGTGAGCATTAACACCGCGGCGGTGGCAAGCGAGATGCGAAACAGGGTGGTGCGACTGATGGGTTGACGGTCGAGCAGTAGCCAGATCGCCAGGAAGAAAGGGTAGAGCGAATACAGCATCTGGCCGATGGAGGCGGAGAGATGCGCCAGCGACATGTAATACAGCACCGACCCGAATCCGTTGATCGTCCCCGCGAGCAGGCAACCTCCCAATCCCACCGGGTAGATGAACAAATATTGTCTGCGAAAGATGGCGACGATGAGAAAGAGCAGGCCCGCCGCGAAACCGGTGCGCAAGGCTACCACGGCGAGCGGGGAGAGACCCAATAAAATGGCCTGCCTCCCAAAAACCGGGGCCAACCCCATCAGGAAGGCGGAAAGAAGAGCCGCTCGAATCCCTGTTCTGCGTTCCTTCCCCATGGCGCGCCGCCTCGGGGCTGGTCCACCTTAGTGGATCAGCGCCCGGACTTCCTCGAGGAACTCATCGTTCAGGAAGTCCCCCTTCTGCATCAAGGCTTGAATCTGACCTTCCAGCCGGCTTTTTTCTTCTGGGGTCAATTCCTTGGCAGAAGCGACGATCACGGGAATGTTGGCGGTATCGGTTTTGGCTTTCAGTTGGTCTAGAACGGAGAACCCGTCCATTTCGGGCATCATCAGATCGAGAATTATTAGGTCGGGTAGCTCGCGCTGGATTAGCGCCAGCCCTTCCCGTCCATTCGAGGCTTCGAAGATCTGGTAATCTCCCTGCGATTGCAGGATGCGACGGATCAGCCGCCGGGATTCGGGGCTATCCTCCACGATTGCCACGCGCGGGAAGCGGTCGGGCGCGACATTGTTGAGGGCGGCTAACAATCCCTCCTGGGGTTTCTGCTCGGCAATCGAGGGCAAAACCACGTTACGCGCCCAGTTGTCGCCTAGCACGTAGGGTTCGGTGGGCATGGTGTGACCGGTGCAATTGATAATCACCACATCAGTCGGCTTGATGGTTCCGGCGCGGATCAACTTGAACATGCCCGCGAAGGCCACGGCCGCGGCCGGTTCGGCGGAGATTCCCTCCATTTTGGCTAGCACGTGCATGGCCCGATAGGCTTCCTCGTCGGTGACGCTTTCGAAGACGCCATGCGAATCGTTGACGCGCGCGCGCAGGAGGGTGTAGGTGCGTCCCGGGTCGCCGGTGGCAAGCGTCTCGATGTGCGTGCGCGGACTGGTGACCGGTTCGGCCACCTCCAATCCCTTTTTCCAACTTTGAACCATCGGAGCGCAACCATCCGCCTGGATGGGGGCAATAGCGGGGGCGTGGTCCACCAAGCCGAGTTTTTTCAATTCATCGAATCCCTTGGCGACGCCAATCGGTCCCATCCCGCCGCTGACGGACTGGATGTACCAATCGGGGGTCCGCCAGCGCGCCTCGCTCCCGTTTCCACCTTTGGCTGGAACCGGGCCGAACAGGGCGGTCAATTGTTCGCTGACCTCGAAGGCGATGGTTTTCATCGCCTCGATGGAGGTGATGGTGCGCGCGCCCATGTCGTGATACAGTCCGCGCTGGCGGGCGAATTCGGCCGCGAGTTGTTTGGCTTGGTCATAGGAGGCGGTCACTTTGACCACCTGACTGCCGTACAAGGCGATTTCGCGCATCTTCACTGCCGGCACGAGACTGGTGACAAAGGCCCACAATTTGATCCCGGCGCGGGCCGCATAGGCTGAATACGCGATGGCGACGTTTCCTGTGGAGGCGGCCACCATCTCGGTGATTCCCGCCTCTTTGAGCGCGGCGATCGTGACCGCGGCCTGGCGGTCCTTGAAGGAGCCGGTCGGCCCTTGACGCTCATCCTTGATGAAGAGATTGGGCGTGCCAAGCATCATGCCGAGGTTGACGGCGCGGATCAAGGGCGTGCCGCCTTCGCCGAGGGTCAGGATGGGGTTGGGGTTGCGAACCGGCAGGAGTTCGCGGTACCGCCACAGGTCAAAGGGGCGATCCGATAGTTGCGAGGGGAAGGTTTTGGCGATGTTTTCGTAATCGTATTCAACGCTGCGCCATTGGTTGTTGCATTTCGGACAGTTTACCGATGTAGGAAAATAAGGCGCGGCGTGGCCGCAATCCAGGCAGCGAATGATAAACGACATGGCTATCCTTCGCGGCCGACGCGTTTCAACACTTGGTCGAGCGTATCTAAAAGTTGTTGCTCGGTGAGCAGGCTTTTTTGGATCATGCGCTGGCCGAATTCTTCCAATTGCGCCTGTTGTTCAGCGGTCAGATCGTAGGCGGAGACGACGATGACCGGCAGGTGACGCAACTGGTCGCTCGTGCGCATTTTTTCGAGGATGGTGAAGCCGTCCATTTCGGGCATGAACAGATCGAGGATGACGGCGTGCGGCGCGCGCATTTGGATGGCGTCCCAGCCTTTGGCGCCTCCCTCCGCGACGATGGGATGGTAACGGCCATGCTCGGTGAGGATCTTGCTCAAGAGGCGCAGGTCGTCCGGTTTATCGTCAATGATAAGCACTTCGCGGATGCTTCCATCGGGGTTGAGGCGGTCGAGGGCGTTGAGCAGGTCGTCTTCGAGGATGGGCTTGAGCAGGTAGTCAGCCGCGCCGAGGCTGAATCCTTTTTCCTGGTCCTCCACGATGCTGCACACCACCACGGGGATATCGCGCGTTTCGGGGTCGGATTTCAGGTCGGCGAGAACGTGCCAGCCGTCAATGACCGGCATCATGATATCGAGCGTGATGGCGAAGGGTTTTAATTGTTTGGCGCGTTCTACCGCCCGCGTAGGATCGCTGACGGCCACCAGTTGGTAGCCCTGCGGTTGCAGGTAACGTTCGTAAAGACTGATCACTTGCGGGTCGTCGTCAATCGCCAGGATCGTGCGATTTCCCGGCGCGCCGGAGGCGGCGACTTCAGGCGCCTTGACTCGGAAAGCCGGCAGGGTGAAGTAGAACGCGCTTCCCTGGCCGGAGTCGCTTTCTACGCCCATGCGCCCGCCGTGCATTTGGATGAGGTGGTTGGAGATGGACAGGCCGAGACCCGATCCGCCCGTCTTGCGGGTGGGCGAGGCGTCCACTTGCGAGAAGGGTTGGAAGAGTTTCTTCTGATCCTCCGGCGAGATGCCGGGACCGGTGTCGGTGACGCGCACCATGATCTCTTGATGCCCGCCGGGTTTGTCGGTGACGATGGCGCTGACGGTGATCGAGCCTTCGTCGGTGAATTTGGCCGCGTTCGACAGTAGGTTAAGAAGCACCTGGCGGACGCGCATCGAGTCGGCGCGGACGGTGGGCAATTCGGCGGGAATATTGCGCACGAGCTGGATGGGCTTGTCGCGCACGAGACCAGTGACGGTGGACATGACGCTGTTGATGAGTTCGGGCAGGTGCACTTCGTCGAAGGTCAATTCCATCTTGCCGGCTTCGATGCGGGAGAGGTCGAGGATATCGTTGATGAGGCCGAGCAGATGCTGGCCCGAGTTGTGGATGGCGAGCAGATCCTGTTGTTGCAGGTCGGTGATAGGACCGTCAATTCCTTTGAGGATGACGCGCGAGAAGCCGATGATCGAGTTGAGCGGCGTGCGCAATTCGTGGCTCATGTTCGCCAGGAATTGGCTCTTGAGGCGGTCGGCCTCGCGCATTTCCTTGACGGCTTGCATCGAGAGTTCGTACGAACGGGCGTTGTCAATGGAGATGGCGATCTGGTCGGCTAGCGATTGAAGAACGGCGATGTCTTCTTCGGAGAACGCGTTCGCCTCGGTGGATTGAATATCGAGGACGCCGATGGTGCGCATGCCGATGCGCAAGGGGATGGCGGCTTCGGCGCGGGTGTCCGGCAGGAGCGGGTTGAAGCGGTGGACTTCTCCAGCCTGCGTATCGTTCACAATGACTGATTGGCCGGACTCCGCGACCTGGCCCACCACCGATTTCGACCCAACCGGAAGTTTGTGGCCCTGGCGGAGCATTTCGGCTCCCGCCTCGCCCGTAGCGGATTGCAGGAGGGCGTTGAAGCCGGTCTCTTCGATGATGAACAACCCGGCGTGGTAGAAGCCGAATTTTTCGCGCACCAGGTTGACGGTCCGCGAGAAGAGCGTGGGCATATCCAGCGTGGAGGTGACAAGACGTCCGATCTCGGCAGTCGCGGAGAGGTATTCGTTGCGGCGTTTGAGGGTCTCCTCCACTTTTTTCCGGTCGGTGATGTCGTGGTGCACAGCCAGGAAACCGAGGATGTTGCCGCTCTCGTCCATGATGGGGCTGTTCGTGCCTGCAATGGAGACGAAGCGTCCATCCTTGGTTTTGTTGATGATCTCGCCGGAGACAGTTTGGCGCGCCAACAGGGTGCCCCAGAATTGTTCGTAGTTTTCCTTGGTCAACAGCCCCGATTTGATGATGCGCGGCGTCTGGCCGATGGCTTCGACCTCGGAGTATCCATAGATTTTTTCGAAACCCGGGTTGGCGTACGTGATCGTTCCGTTGACATCGGTGATGAACACCGCGTCGGTGGATTGATCAATTCCGAGTTTGAAGCGGCGAATCTCCTGTTCGGCCTGTTTGCGCTCGGAGATGTCGTGGTGGACGCTCAGGAAACCGAGGATGTCGCCCGCTTCGTTGAGGATGGGGCTGTTGGTTTCCGCGATGTATACAATGCGTCCATCCTTGGCTTTGTTGACGATTTCCTCGCTCGACACGGTTTGTTTGCTGAGCAGGGTGTTCCAAAGCCGTTGATAATATTCTTGCTCCATGCGGCCGGACTTCAAGATGCGCGGGGTTCTGCCAACCGCCTCGACGGGGGTGAAGCCGTAGATGCGCTCGAAGGCCGGGTTAACGTAGGTGATCATGCCGTTGATATCGGTGATGAACACCGCGTCGGTGGAGTTGTCAATGCCAAGTTTGAACTTGGAAATTTCCGCTTCCGCTTTCTTGCGGTCGGTGATATCGCGCGCCACCAGGAACACTTCGGTTTGACTCAATTTCGAGAAACTCCCGTCGAACCAATAGGGGTTGTCGCCGATGACGAGCGGGTATTCCACTTGAACGGTTTCGCCGGTTTCCAACGTCCGCTGGATGGCGTCCATGAGCAGGCGGGCGATGTCTGGCGGAAGAACCTCGGGTATGGTTTTGCCAAGCATTTCCACCGGCGGGCGGAAGAGGCGCGAAGGGTTGGTGGGCGCGATGCGCGTGTAGCGACCTTCCCGGTCATAGACGATGATGACGTCGGTCATGGCCGCGAACAGGGCGCGCAGATCCGCTTCGGATTTTTCAAGGGCCAGCGAGGTGCTTTTGCGGTTCAGCGAGGTGACGATGATGTCGCTCACGATGCGAAGCAGGTTGATCTCATCGTCCTCCCAAATGCGCTCCTGCCGCACAGAATCCAGGCCGATGTATCCCAATAACTGCTCGCGCAGAATCATGGGAATGCACACGATGGCTTGAATTCCTTCGCGCTCGAACTCCTCTTTCTCCGCAGAGGCCTCATCTGGAAGGTCGGCAATGCGGGAAGAGCGAAACGCGCCCAAACGTTTCAGGCTTTTGATGAGGTAGGGGAACCTGGCGGAGGGGACGTTCTGCAGTTCGACAATGTGGGAGGAGACGCCCGGCGCGCACCATTCGTTGGCGTTGTCCATGATGGCGCCGTCCTGGCGGAAGGTGAACACATAGGCGCGATCCACGCCCAGAAATTCTCCCAGGGTTTCCAGAGCCTTGTTCACGCCCTGGTCTGTTTCGGCGGGGTTGATGCTCACAAAATTGGTGGAGATCTCGCCGGTCAGTCGTTCAATGTCGGCGCGCCGTTGGGTCTCTTGGAACAGCCGCGCATTTTCAATAGCGAATCCGATCTGGTTGCCGATGGATTGCCCAAGAGAAATGGCGCTGTCTGGAATGGGATCTGTATTCTTCCGAAAGACACATAAGGTGCCAATGGCGGTTCCCTTGGTTGTTAGGGGGAGGCCCAAGTAGCCCAAATAGCCCCGATCTATATTGTCCTGCACATCCACTGGCGCGCCTTGACGAAGATCGTTGATGGCCAATGGATTTCCAGACTGATAAACGTATTCGCACAACGAACCTTGCAATCCCTCGGCTGGGTCCGCAGGAACGTCGCCGGGCAGGCCGATGCGGACGGCGCGTTCGAGCTTGCCGCGCTTCTCATTAAAGATTGTCACCAGTCCGCCTTCGAACTGCAAAAGCGCGAAGACTTTTTGGAGCACCTCGGTGAGGATGAGTTTTAAATCCAGCGATTGGGAGGCGGTGGTGGCAACGTCGGCGAGGGCGCTGATTTCGTAGGAACGTTGTTGGGTTTCCTGGAACAGGCGGGCGTTCTGAATGGAAATGGCGGCTTGCCCTGCAAAGGCGAGAAGGATATCGCGGTCGTGCTCATCGTAGGCTTTGCCATGACTGTAAGATTGCAGCGCCATGACGCCCAAAACTCTTTCGCCGAGGAGCAGCGGCACGCCCAGCCAGGATCTGGACGGTTCTCCCACCACCTCGATGCCGAGTTTTTCCATCGCCTCCGTCAGGTTTTCGCTGATGAGAAGGGGCGCGCGGGTTCGAATGATGTACCCGGTCAATCCCTGGTCGGCGCGGATGGTGACGATGCTTTTGTCAATCACCGACTCGGAAACATTGAGCGGGAACGAAACCTCATTTCGCTCCGGCGAATACAAGCCGATGTAAAAGTTACTGGTGTCGATCAAACGCGATACGCCCCGGTAGATCTCCTGCAACACCTGCTCCACATCCAGTTGAGCGGAGAGGCGCTGGGCTAGCTCGTTCAATACCGTCAACTCCTCCGCGCGTGTGCGGGCTTCGCGGAAGAGGCTGGCGTTTTCCACGGCGATGGAAGCTTGCTGTGCCAGGCTGGCGAGGAAGTCCAGTTCCGACGGTTCGAATTCCGTGCCAGGGCCGACCCGCCAGACGGCCATTACGCCGCTTAACTCGCCTCGCGCTAGGATGGGAACCGCCATCAGGCGCTCGTCTGGAACATCCTCGGTCCCCTGGATGGTGACCGCGCGCGGGTCCGTGGAGGCATTATTGATGATCTCGCCTTTGTGGGTCTGCGCGATCTTGCCGACGATTCCGAGACCGACGGCTATTTCATTTTGTTTGATCTCTTCGGCTTCGTCGCCCAGGGCCACAATGGGCTTGAGCGACTGGAAGTCCGCGCTGGGCATATAGACCGCGCTGGTTACCGCGTTGAGGAGGGTGAGCGCGCGCCCGGCGATCCGTTCGAGTACGGTCTGCAGATCGAGGGTGGCGGAAATCTCGCGTCCCACCTCGGCCAGGGTGGTCATTTCCTGGGCGCGACGGCGGGCTTCCTGGAAAAGGCGCGCGTTCTCGATGGCCACGGCTGCGCGACCGGCGACGGCGATCAACAAGTCGCGATGGCGCTCGGTGTAGAGGTTGGGCGTTTCCACGCTTTGCACGCCGATCACTCCAATGGGTGTGTCGCCCACCATCAACGGCGCGCCCAGCCAGCATTTTGCCATGTCTTTCGTGTTAGCCAGGAAGAGAACCTCGATGCCCAACTTTTTCATCCGGTCGGGAACGTCTTCAGGGATGAACAGCGCTTCGCGCGTGCGCAGGATGTAATCGCTGAGGCCCTTTCCCAGTTTGCGCCTCTTTGAAATCACGCGCTGGTTTTCGTTGATCACGAAAAACGGGTTGACTTCCTCTTTGACGGCGTCGTATAGAGAGATGAACAGGTTGGCGGTGTCCATCAACCGGGTGGTGAATTTGTAAACGGTGCTGGCGATTTCCTCGAGTTCGTATTCAGTGGTCAACTCGCGATCCATCTCGTTCAGGATGGCGAGTTCCTCCGCGCGCGAACGCGTTTCCTGAAAGAGTCGGGCGTTTTCCAGGGCCTGCGTCAGCTGATCGGTGACTTGCCGAACGAGCGCTTCTTCGTTTGCATCCCAAACGCGCACAGCGTTCTCGTCCACCACTTGCAGGGTGGCCCAGTTGTGCTGATCCATTTGGAATCCCAGGGCCAGGGTTGCAGGAGTGGTGTCGGAACCGGTCAGGGCGAGGGTGGTCGTTTCGGTCGGCGGAGGAAGCGGCGTGGTCTGAGAAAGGGAGGTCGCGTGAACCACCGGTTTGGCCGCCGGCTTGACAGGCTTGGAGGATTTCTTTTCGCCGACGCTCGATCCCGTTTTCTTGCTTTGCTTCTTTTCCGGGATCGCCGACTCGTCGTTGATGTCCTCGAATAATTTGTCAAGCCGGTTGCTGGTTGGTTTCTTTGGCATATTCTATGAGCTCCTGCGCCAGCACACGATATTGCAGGGAACCGCGGCTGTCCGGCTTGTAACGTGTAATGGGTTGTCCTGCAATGGGGCTTTCGCGCAATTTCGTGTCCATTTCGATCACAGTGCTAAATACGCCCTCCCCAAAGGTGGCGACCAGTTGTTCGTGAATGCTTCGATGCGTGCGGTTGCGACGATCCATCAATGTGACCAGGATGCGGTAGGCGAGGTTGGGATTGGCCTCTTTGCGAATGCGCCGCACGGTGGTCATCATGTTGCGCAGGGCGTAGGCGGAAAAATATTCCGCCTGGGTGGGGATGACCAGCAGGTCCGAAGCCGCCAGCGCGTTCAGTGTGATGGCGCCCAGGGAGGGCGGACAGTCGAGCAGGGCGTAGTCGTAACCGAGACGCGTCACCGGTTCCACGGCGGTTCGCAACGTGACGAGGTAATTGGTGCGGATCGGAAGATATTGTTCGGCGCTCTCCATCCTGCCGTTGCAGGGGACGAGATCCAGCCGCTCGATTTCCGTAGTGTGAATGGCGTTCTGCAGGGGCGAACCTTCGATGAGGACATTGGCGGAAGTCTTCGACGCTTCGCCCGGTTCGTAGCCAAGCGCGAGCGTGAGATTGGCCTGGGGGTCAAGATCGATCAATAAGATTTTGTGGCCGAGTTCAGCCAACGCGGCTCCCAGCGAGAGCGTGGATGTGGTTTTCGCGACGCCGCCTTTTTCGTTTGAGATGGCAATAATGCGAGTCATCGGATTTCCTTTCTCAAGCAGACCGCTCGCTCCCTGCGGGTGGAGTTTGCACTACCTGTGGGATGATCTCGACGCGCGTCACGTTCAAGACACGTTTCAGTTCCTCGATGGCGATACGGATCATGGCTTGAGGATCGTTCGTGCCTCGAATCTTGGAGGTGATTTCGGCCACGGCGTGTTCGCGGGAAGCGCGTGCGGATGTTTCCTCGAACAAGCGGGCGTTTTCCAGCGCCAGCGCGAGGCGTTCCGCCGTCGCTTCGATGACGGCGATTTCATCCTCACGCCATTGGCGGCTGGGGTCCGCCGATCGGACATCAATCACGCCGATGGTCTGGTTGTAGAGGCGGATGGGTACGGCGACAGCCGATATGGAGGCGGGTGAATCGGCCTGGTTGGCAGTGACGAGCGTCTTGCCTATGACAAGGGCATCCTGCGCCTCTTCCCATTCGACCGGCTCCATCAACGTCTGACCGCCGCCTGCGGAATGGTGATAGCCGATGGGGGTTTTGGAAGTTTTTCCGCTCCAGGTGCGACCAACGTATTCGCCATATAACGATTGCACTTCGGATAGGGTGCGTTGGGTCTCGGCAAAGAGGCGGGCGTTGTCAATGGCGATGGCGATCTGGTCGGCCAGAATGCCGAGGGTGTCAACATCGTCCGCTTTGAAGGCGTTTGGTTCAACGCTTTGCACGTCCAGCGCGCCGATGATGCGCCCGCGCAGTTTGAGGGGAAGCGCCATTTCAGAGCGGGTATTGGGCATATCCGGATTGTCGAAGTAAACCGCGTCTTCGCCCACATCGAGGGCGATGCGCGCTTCGCCTGTGCCGGTCACGTATCCCACGATGCCTTCGCGTCCCACTTCCAGTTTGTGTCCACGCTCGAGCATCCGCTTTCCGCCGGGACTGTTGGCCGCGCGCAGGATCGCGTACTTTGTAACCGCGTCAACCAGGAAGACGCCTACGTGATAAAAACCGAACCGTTCGCTCACCAAGTAGGTGACCGTGTTTAGCAGGGTTTCGAGCTCGATCTCCGTGGAGACGGTTCGCGCCACTTCGCTGATGGTCTTCAACTCCTGGGCGCGCTTCTCCGACTCGGCCACAGCGTTTCGCAGTTCGGCGGTGCGCTCGATGACGCGTTGCTCCGTCGCTCCGATGGTGGCGCGCAGGTTATTGGTCATGGTTGCGAGCGTGTTGGTGAGCAGGCCCACCTCATCGCCAGAGTCGGAGCTCGGCACGTTGACCAATTCGCCCCTGGCGATGAGACGCGCGTTGGCGGTCAGGGCGGCCAACGGCTTGGTAAGCGCGTTGCCCAGCGAGCGCGAAACCAGGAGGAAGATGATCCAGATAATGGCCATCGTGCCTGTCAGATTGAGGATGGTGCGAAGCGCGTTTACCTCCAACTGTTCTTCCGTCTTCATCACGTTGCGTTGGGTTTCGCCGACCTCCACCACCACGCCAAGGCTGTACCCAACGGACAGGACCGGGTGATAAGCGATGTATTTTTCGGTATTGCCCAGGGTGATGATCCCAATTCCGTTTTGGGAACTGGTCATCTTCGCCATGACGCCGAACAATTCTATTGATACCTTCGGAAGCAGGCTGTTTTCCAGGTAGGTTCCTGCGGCAATATCGTCGGCAGTCAGGCCGAAATCCTGGTAGCCCTTTTCAGACATCGCGATGACGTGGCCTTCCCTGTCTATCAAGAAGGCGTATCCGGTTTCGCCGACTCGAATGGTGTTGATCAACTCGGTGATCTTGGTCAGTTGGATATCCATGGCCGCGACCCCGCGGAAATTGCCGTGATCGTCGTTGACGGGCATACTGCTCGTCAGCACCAGTCCGTTCAGGGCGGCGTCCACATACGGCTTCGACCAAACCACCGCGCCCGCTTCATTCCTTTCCGGCGCGGCCGCCAAATACCAGGGCCGTTGGGTGATATCGAAATTGGGAGGCAGAATATTCGCCAGGTCAACGTTTGGGTAGTAGAGCGTCACCCCTCTGGCGCTTCCAAAATAAACCGCCACCAGGTCGGGGTTCCTCTGCAAGAGGCCGGGCGCAAGATAGTCCAACTGCTTGAGCGTGTTGATCTCGGTGTAAATTGTTTCCGGGTTGCCGTTAATGGGAAGGAAGATCGAACCGGCTTCGCTGTCGGCGTTATCCCAACTGCCGGTGGGGAGCTGGACGAGGCGTTTCCGGGCGTCCCAGTTGAATCCCTCGCCGAGACTTTCCTCCTGCGTGAGGAGAACCTGCGCGTTCTGGCCGAGAATTTCCATCGAACTTTGCAGGGACGAGAAGAACTCGTTCAAGTCGCGCGCGTAGCGTTCGGCGGAATCGGTCAGTTTGTTTTCTTCTCTTTCGCGCTCGCTGACCGACAACTGGGAAGTAAGATATTGCTCCGAGCGGGCGGTTTGGGAAACTGTTATCAAGCCGATGGCGAGAATGGCAATCGTAAGAATGATGATATTGCCGATGATCAATTTGGAACGGAGCGACAAACCGGCGAGGGCGCGCTTGAGCCGCATCGAGGCGTTCATGTCTGACCTCCGTCCGGCTTCCCGGATTGGAGTTGAATCAGCACATCCGAGCCGCTCATCGCCTGACTGAGTTCCTGGGCGGCGACGCGCAGGAGGCTTTCGATGCGGATGTTGCCGCTGATGCGGGAAGCGATGTCCGAGACGATGCGCTCGCGTTCGGCGCGTTTGTTCGTCACCTGGAAGAGGCGCGCGTTTTCAATGGACAGCGCCAGGCGCTCCATCACCGCCTCCACGATGTCAATTTCATCGTCCGTCCAGCGTTTTTTATCCGGCGCGGAGATATTCAGGATGCCGATCGTCTCGCCGCGCAATTTGACAGGCACAGCCAGTTCGGCCATCGTAGTGGAGTCGCTTGCTTCCTGCTGGTAGATCCTGCCTTCCATCGTCACCTTGCTGGCTTCGCCGAGGTTCAACGGTTGTAACAGCCGGACGCTCGACCCGCCTGTGTACCGGTATCCAACCACATTCTCCTCTCGGATCAACTGCGTCCATTCGCGTTTCACATATTGCCGGTACGCGGTTTCCGATTGCTCGATGGATTTGAGCGTGGATTCGTACTTGCGTGTATTCTCGATGGCGATACCAATCTGGTCGGCCAGGATGGAGAGGCTGGAGATATCTTCGTTTGTGAACGCGGAAGATTCCGTACTTTGCACATCCAGTACGCCAATCACTTGCGAGCCGGATTTGAGAGGCAGCGCGATCTCGGAGCGCGTCTCGGGGAGATCGGGATTGTCGAAGTAAACTGCGTCCAGTCCGGTGTCCAACGCGATGCGTGGAGTTCCGCTTCCGGCGGCGTACCCTACAATACCTATTTGTCCCACCTTCAACCTGTGTCCTTTTTGGATCATACGCTCCCCGCCAGGACTGTTGGCGGCCGCCAGCGCCGCGTATTCGCCGGCGTCGTCCACAAGGAAGATGCCCACGTGATAGAAGCCGAATTGCTGGCTTACCAAATTGGCGATGCGGGGCAGAAGTTCGGAGAGGGATTGCAGGGAGGTCATCGCCCGGGCGGTTTGGGCGATGGATTCGAATTGAGCGGCCCTGCGGGTATTCTGGCGAATGGATTTTTCGAGTTGTTCGGTGCGATCGGCCACGCGCTTTTCGAGCGACGTTTTCAGGTCCAACAATTCTTTGTTGATCTCAACTTGAGCCTGTTCGCTTTGGCGCGCCATTTGCAGGCTCAACTCATCCCGGTTGATGAGAATGGCTTGGGTCAGCGTAATCGCCATGACGACAATCGAGATGAGGAACGGGTCGTCTGGCGTGGTGAGGGCGCTGGCGTCGGTGACCAGCGCGCCTGTGTTTTCCGCCCACCAGATAATAAAGATGGCGGCGACGATCAAAGCGGAGAACGCGTACATGGCGCGTTTGCCCAACGTGAGGCTGGCGACAATCAGAACTCCCGCGTAGGCGATGATCGCAATATCGTGCAGGCCGCTTCCGATGTAGATGACAAAGGTGATCGTTCCGAAGAGGGAGATCGGCGCCATCACTTGCGCCGGGAAGAAAATCCGCAGGCGCAGAAGAATGAAACTAATAAAGAGTAGGAGCGCCAAAAGGATCATGACCATTCGCGCTTCAGGCGTGGAGCCAAAAGCGATCGTCGCTCCAATGGCGCCGATGGAACCGACCAGCGCGATCAAGACAACCGAATTTAGAACCTTGAACAACGACAGCGCGTCGCGGTCGTTTAGGTCTTGGAGCGCCACAAAGTTTCTAAGTCGGTTAAGCATCTATGCCTCGATCATTCTGTCGTTTGAATCGGTTTTAATAATCACTCTTTTTCTTGGAATTGGAGGATGATTTCGGAACGCGGCAGAACGCGCCCGAGTTCTTCCACGGCGGTCTGCATGATGGAGTTGATGTCAATGGACGCGCCGATGCGGGAAGAGATCTCGCCAATGGTGTGTTCCTTGGCGGCGCGGCGCTGGGCTTCCTGCAGGAGGCGCACGTTTTCGATGGCCAGGCCGGCGCGTTCAGCCGCGGCCTGCACGAGGTTGATCTCATCCTGCGTCCACTGGCGGGCGGGGTCGTTGGAGCGAATCGAGACCTGGCCTACCACCAGTCCGCGAATACGAACCGGCGCTTTGATCGTTTGCGGGTCGTTATTATCGGGAGGCGAGAGGAGCGGCGTTGTTTTGATGCCGTCGTAGGTGTATCCGGGCGCGCTGATGTGTTGGGCGAAGCGACTCCATTCCTGTTTTACAAATTCTTCGTACACAGAGCGGGACTCGTTTAGCGCCTGGCGCGTCTGGCTGAAGAGGCGCGCGTTTTCCATGGCGATGGCGATCTGGTTGGCAAGGGTGGTCAGGGCGCTGATGTCCTCGGCTTTGAAGGCGTTGGTTTCGGCGCTCTGTACGTCTAGCACGCCAATCGTCTTGCCGGCCACGCTGAGCGGGAGGGCCATTTCGGAACGCGTGTTGGGGAGGTCCGGGTTGTTGAAATAGACGGCATCCGCTCCGACGTCGAGGGCGATGCGGGGCTCGTTTTGAGCGGCCACATATCCCACGATGCCGCTCGCCCCCAAGCGCAGACGGTGGCCGCGTCGGAGCATGTTCTGTCCGCCTTCGCTGCTGGCGGCTTGGAGGATGGCGAATTCGTTCTTTTCATCCAACAGGAAGATGCCGGTATGATAAAAGCCGAATTGCTCGCTCACCACTTGGGCGATGGTGGGGAGGAGCCGCTCCATGTCTTGGACGGAGGCGATGACGCGCGCCACTTTGGATACCGCCTCGAGCTGGTAGGCGCGTCGCTCTGATTCCGCGATGCGGGCGTTCAAATCGGCAGTGCGTTCCTGAACGCGTTGTTCCAGACTGGCTTGAATCGCCATAAGTTCACGGTTGGCGGCTTGCAATTCCGCGACGCGCGCCTGTTCGATGTTGTCGCGGAAACGCATCACGATGATGGCAAGGATTGCTAATGAGGCGGTGACGCCAATGTATTGAACTATGAATCGAAATTCGGTTTCGCGTTGCCAGAAGATCACGGCCAAACCGGCCATCACCGCGCCGAACAACACCCATATGCCGCGTTGATTGTAAAGAGCGATGCTGAGGATAAACACCATCGGCAGGAAACTGTAGAGAATATCGGCGAGAGATGAGGAGGAGGTCGCCGATCGGTAGACGGTAAACGCCAAGAAGACCATTATTAGAATGACCGACCCCAGGCGATAATATTTGCTTCGCGCCAGGAGGTAGGCGATCAGCAATCCGCCAGCCATGATCAACGACGCGAAGTCCCGGTTGGCTCGGAGGATGAATCCGGCCAATGCTCCGACTGCCATGAATAATGTGAGAATCAGGCTGACGGTAGCCAGCAGGGAGGCGCGATGCTGTTGGCCCAATTCCTGTACGGATGGATGTGGGGCGGTCAATTTCCGCCAGAGAGAAGAGGAAGAAAAGGATGGCCGGTTCATCAGAGGTTATCCCTTCCCTTCCATATGCAGCTGAATGGACACCTCCGCGTCGCCGAGCGCTTTTCCGATTTCTTGCGCGGCTGTGCGGAGAACGGTATCCACATCGGTGGCGGCGCCGATGCGGGAGGTCACATCGCCGATCACGCGCTCGTGAACGGCGCGGCGCTGGGCTTCGCTCAGCAGACGGGCGTTTTCGAGAGCCAGGCCCACTTGCGTGGAAATTTCATTCAGTATGTCGTGATCGCGTTTCGACCAGATATTGTTATCCAGTTTGCGTTTGATCTTGATGAGGCCAATCTTCTGGTTGCGCAACAAGATGGGGATGGCCAGCGTTTGTGGATCAGGCGATTCCGAGGCCGTTCGGGGAATGTTTTGGATTCCAAGCGGCGTATATTGCACGGCGGGAAATACGGTCACACCCGACTCGGTCCAGTCTTGGAGGACGCGAGAGGCGGAGGCTTGTTCCATCTGTAGAACGCTGACCTCCATCTCGCTGATCAAGCGCGCGTTTTCAAAGGCGAGCGCAAGTTGGTCGGCGAGGGTTTGGAAGATTTCGATATCCTCCTTGGTGAAGGCGTTGGGTTTTTCCGATTGAATATCCAGGACGCCGATGACGCGGTCATGCGCGATGAACGGAAGGGCCGCCTCGGAGCGGGTCTTCGGCAATTCGGGATTGTCGAAGAAGGCCGCGTCCGCGCCGGTATCGAGAGCGATGTGCGGTCGTTTTTGCGCCGCCGCAAACCCGACGATGCCCTGCGAGCCGACGCGCAAGCGGTGTCCGCGCGCCATCATTCTCTGGCCGCCCAAGGAGGACGCGGCCTGGAGAACGGCGTACTCATTGTGTTCATCAATAAGGAACAGGCCGGCATGATAAAAGCCGAACTGCTCTGAAATCAGCTTGACCACATCGTTGACGAGGGTGGTTGGGTCCCTGATCGCGGCGGCTTGACGGGCGACCTGCGCCGCGGCCTGGAGTTGGGTGGATTTGCGGGAGATGTCTTCCGTTCGTTCGGCCACGCGTTTTTCGAGGTTGGAAATGGATTCTACGATTTGCCTTTCCAGGTCATTGAAGGAGCGCGCGAAAGATGTGAATTCATCGTTGCCGACTTCGGGAATGGGGGCCTGCCTGTTTCCCTGTTGAAACGCCTGCGTGCCGGCCCGAAGTTCCGCCAGCGGTTGGGTCACCGTGTAGGATATTAGAGCGGCGAGCAGGATCGCCAGAAGGAAGCCAAAACCGAGGAGCGCCAACCCGGCGCGACTGTATTGCTGCGCCTCGGTCAGCACATCGGCGGCGGCGGCCGCGACCTTGCGGGCGTTGTCGCTGGCCATCGCCTCCAAACGGACGCTGATGTCGTTGCTGAGTTCCGCCAGATCGGCTTCCTGGCGCGCGACATCGGCGGCGGTTCCGGTTGTGTGCGTGGCTTGTAGTATGTCAATCTTTCGTTGGTATTGTTCCAGCGATTGAATGATGAGCGTGATTTCGTCCGCTTGTTCGGAATCGGTTGTGGTGCTTCGGGCGTCTTTTAGGTAGACCAACGCCAGCACAACATCATCGCGCGCCTGGTATGGTTCGGAGACCAACCCTTGGTTGTAGCGGTTTAGATTGAGTTGCGAGGTAGTAACGCGACGCGAGGCTAGCAGGAACAGGCGCTCGATCTTAGCGTCCACGCTTGTGAACTCCTGGGTGTGCGTTACCAGCGAGTTGAGGTTATACAGAATGATCGAGGCGATGGCGAGGCCAAGCGTAAGAGTAACAAGGAAGCCGCCAACAATGCGCCTTCCGACCGGTATTCTGCGTACGACAAGGTTGAAAAACTGACGGACCATTTTTGGGATTCCTGCCGTTAGGCTATTCCTTGTCCTCGTTCATCCTGTTTGATGTCCAGTTCGATGATCGCCTCGGACGCGTTCAATGCGACGCCAAGCTCTTTGACCGCTGTGCGGAGAATTCCCTCGACGGTGCTTGCCGACCAAATTCTCTTGGTGATCTCTGTCACGGCGCGCTCGACAGCCGCCTGGGCGCGACTCTCATCCATCAGGCGGGCGTTTTCGAGGGCGACGGCGGCCTGAGTCGCGACCGACTCGACCCAGGAGCGGTCTTCTTGCGACCACTCCGAGTCGCCAGCCAACGTGATCTGACCGATGATCTGGTCGCGCAGGGCGAGAGGAATGTTTACCTCCGCTTCTCCCGCGCCTGCATCGCCCACGCCATACTCGAGATTTTGCTGGGTGGCTAGCGAACTCCAGGCGTTTTGCAGGTATTGACGTTGGGCCACCTGCACTTCCTGGAGGCGCATGCGCGTTTCCTGGAAGAGACGCGCGTTCTCGATTGCCACAGCCACTTGATTTGCCATGTTCTGCAGGGTTTCCACATCCTGCGGCCCGAAGGCTGACGGTTTTGTGGACTGCACATCCAGCGCGCCCAAGACGTGATCTCCCACCGCTAGGGGCAGGGCGATTTCGGAGTGGGTGTAGGGGAGCAGGGGATTGTCGAAACGGACCGGTTCCGCGCCGACGTCGAGGGCGATGCGGGCCGTTTTTTGCGTTATCGCCGATCCCACCATGCTCTTCCCGCCCACTTCGAGTCGATGTCTTGATTCTTTCAGAACGCGTCCGGCGTCTCCTGTCGCGCTTTTTAGTTCAGCCCATCTTTCCGACGGGTCAAGCAGAAAGAGGGCGGCGTAATAGTGGCCGAACCGGTCGGTAATGAGATTGACGACCCGTTCGATCAGTTCGTCCGGGTCGAGGATCGCGCTGACCGCGCGCCCAACTTCGTTGACGGCCGAGAGTTGAGCGGTCCTCTCTGCAACCTGGAGTTCCAATTGTCCTTGCAGGAGGCCGATCTGTTCGAGCATCCGGTTGAAGTAAACGGTCAATGCGCCGATCTCATCCGCTGAAACGACTGGGGCGCTCTGGCTTAGTTGGCCTTTTTCCACTTGTTGTACGGTGTCAACCAACAGCTTTAACGGAGTCGACACCGAACGCGATAACATCCATGCCAAGCCAAAGCCAAGCAGGATGGCGAGGACGCTGAAGCCAAGCGATTGGAGTTGGTATTGGGTTAATAAGTCGGGTTGGTCTGGGGATTCCAGCGCCAGCGCGGTGAAGTGGTATCCAATGGGCGCGACCAGTAATACGCCGATGACGATGAGGGTGAGAATGACCAGGTTGAGTTTTGTGAGAATGTTGAGACTGGAAGTTCCCGCGATCTGGGCGTCGAAGCCTTTAGGAAGAAGGGCCAACCGGGCCGGCATGAGCATTCCTTCCAGGGCGATCATGCCCAAGGTGAGCGCGCTCAAGGCGGAGATCGAAACGCCAATGAAGGTATAGATTACCTGGTCGGCGGGCAGGCGCATAACGAGGGTTTCGTAAACCAGCATCGGCGCGAACCCGATAAGCAGAGTGAAGAGCGTTCCTCTTCTGGCATAGTTCCACGGAAGGGATGAAACCTGAATCCAGGCTTCCCTTTCTTGCCCGGCGCTTTCCGGCAAGGGCGCGCCTTTTTTGACGGCTTGCAGGCGGCGGAACGTCTGTTGATTCGTCAGGTAGATGTGAACCAGTAAAAGGAGGAGGGACGCCAACATGCACGGGATCGTAATGCCCCATAACCGGAGGAATTCCTCGTTCGTAAATTCCGCGTTGAGGCGTATCAGAAAAGATACCGGTATGGTGAAGATGAATGTGGCGAACTGGGCGATGGCAACAACGATCAGGATGAAGTGGCCGCCGGTTTTTTTGAACAGCCAACTATAAAGATCCGTAATTTTCATCGCGACGTTCCTCCATCGGCCCCATCCGGCGCCGTTTCGCTCGAATCGATTCGAATCTGGGCGCGGCGAGCGCCGACCGCCCGGGTCAATTCACTGGCGGTGGTCGCCAGGATGGTTTGAATATCGGTGGAGCGGCGAATCTTGCTGGTGACTTCATACAGCGTGCGTTCGCGTTCGGCCTGCCGCCGGATCTGTTCCAGCAGGCGCGCGTTGGCGATGATGGCCGCGAGACTTCCGGCCAGTGTGCCGAGCATTTCCTCGTCGTTCTCCGTGTAGGCGGCGACCTGTTCGCTTTCCACGTTGAGGACGCCCAACAGTTCATTACGATAAAGCAGGGGGATGGCGAGTTCCGAACGCGTGTTGGAGCTGACCATGATGTAGCGCGGATCGCCCGTCACATCGTTGACCCGGAGCGGGCGTCGGTGCGACGCGACCCAGCCGGTGATACCCTGCCCGATCGGGACGCGGATATTCGTCACCTCTTCGGAATAGCCGATGGAGGCGCGCAGTTCCAGCGTTTTTCGTTCGCGGTCAACCAGGAGGATGGACACCCGGTCTCCGCCGAGGGTGACCTGCAAGCCTTTGACGGCGGTCTCCAACGCCTCTTCGAGGGTGGTGCCAGACGCGGCGGAGGTGGTGATGTGATGAAGCAGGCGGTGTTGGGAGAGGTGTTCCTGGGTTTCCGCAAACAACTCCGTGTTGACCACAGCCACGGCCAATTGGTCGGCGAGGATCTCCAGCGTGCGCAGGTTTTCCTCCGTGAAGGCGAAGGGATAGATACTTTGCACATCCAGCGCGCCTACGATGCGTTCGCCCACTTTCAGGGGAATGGCGGCCTCAGCGCGGGTGTCTGGGAGGATCGGGTTGGCGTAGTAGGTGGCGTCTTTGACGGTGTCGTTGACCACCAACGTCTCGCCCCGACCAGTCACATAGCCGACGATGGATTTGGAGCCCACGCCGAGTTTGTGCCCCATGCGTTTGAGCTGCGCGCCGGCCTCGCCGGTGGCCTCGCGGATGACCGCGTATTCGCCATGGATATCAATGAGGAAAACGCTGGCGTGATAAAAGTCGAAGCGTTCGCGGATGAGGTTGACGGCGCGCAGGAGCAGTTCATCCAGGTTGAGCGATCCGCTGATATCGCGGGCGATCTGCGCCGCGGTTTGAAGTTGCAATGCGGCGCGGCGGCTCTGTTCGAGAAGTCGCACGTTGTTGATCACGCCCGCCATCTGTTTGGCCGCTTCGCTCATGAAGGCCATATGGCGTTCATCGAATTGATGTTCGCGGTCGGTGTCTTGAATGATTAACGCGCCGATGGCCTCTTCGCCGATGAGCAGGGGAACGCCCATCCACGATTTGGCGGGTTTGCCGTGAATCTTGGCGCCCAATGCCAGGGCTTGCCGTTCCGTATCTTCCACCAGCAACAAAGGACGCTTCGTGCGAATTAGGATGGACGTCAACCCTTCGCCGAGGGGGAACGGCTCGATGGTGTCGGTTCGCCCATCCTCATAGAGATAGGGGATGTGGATCGAATTGGTCTTTGCTTCGTAGAGCGCCACCACGAAACTGTAGCTGCCGATCACGCGGCTGATTTGTTCCTGTAAGGTGGCGTAGAAGGATTGAACGTCGCTTGTGGAAAGCATCGTATTGTTGATCGCGGTCAACGCTTCCAACTGCGAGAGACGAGATTGGGAGTCGTAGATGGCGACGCACTTCTCCATGGTCGCCGACATGATTTCCGGGATGATGGTGTATGGGCGGATGACCGCGCTGGTGAGCGGCTGGCCCGGAAGTTCTCCAACCAGAAGCAGGCCGAAGATGCGACCCTGGACAAACGCGGGCAGGATGGCTCCGCTTTTACAGTCATTCTCCTGGAGTAGTTGGACAAGCGCGGCCGGGGCGTTATCGGCGCGCGTCAGATCGTTGATCAGCGCCGGGCCGGCGACCTGTCGTTGCAATTCCTGGGCGGAAATGGACACCTTGCGGGTGAAGTTCGGTTTGGCGTCGCGGAATGGATTGAACGCCGCGATCGTTTCAAGCGCGTCCTGACCGACTCTTACCACGATGGCGGGTTGGCGCGCTTCTCGAACGGCACGACTGCCCGCCTCGAGGATCTCCGCTTCGGTCGTGGACTGCGCGATGGATAGCGCGGCGCGATACATGCGCTCCATTCCCGGCGCGCCGGCTTGCTGGTTATCCGCCAACGTCGCGTTTTGGATGGCCGCGGCGATCTGGTTTCCAAGCGTTTGCAGAACGATCACCATTTCTTCGTCGAAGGTGTGCGGCTCCTCGCTCTGCACATCCAACATGCCCATGCTGACGCCGCCCAACACGATGGGGATGCCGACCTCGGCGCGGGTTTTGGGGAGCAACTCATTGCGCCGGTGAACCGGATCAAGGTCCACGTCCGATGCGACGCGCGGTTTCTGGTTGGCTGAAACCCAACCCACAATGGACGACGACCCGACGGGATACTTGAGTCCGCGTTTGAGCATTTCTTCCGCGGTGGGACCGTACGCGGCGCGCAGGATCGCGGACTTGCCGCCCTCCTCGATCATAAAGATGCCGGCATGATAAAACCCGAATCGTTCCACGATCAGTTGGACGGTTCGTTGCAGCAGCTCGTTGAGATTGAACGAACTCGTGATGCCTTGCGCCACTTCCGCCGCGGTGCGGATTTGGCGCGTGCGCTCATCCACCTGTTCGCGCAGGGATGTGTACAGCGAGCTCAATTGGTCGGCCATGCTGTTGAACGATCCTGCCAGCAGGCCGATCTCGTCGTTGCTTCGAATCGTTGTTCGCCCTTCCAGGTCGCCTTCAGCGAAGCGGCCGGCAAATTCCGACAGGGAGAGGATCGGCTTGACCACGCGGTTGGTATACGCGCTGAGCGCGATCCACAACCCGACGGCGATGATTACGAATACGACGATCACGAAGGGGAAGAGGCTGTTGAGCTGCTGGTAGATCAGCGCCGACTGCACTTCCAGAACGAGGCCCAGGTTCAAGTCTGAGAGCCAGATCGCCTGGGCCAGCGCATCTTCGCCCTCGGCGTTTTGATATTCGACAGTCACAGGCTCGAGGTTCGCCGCCGACGATTTGCCTGCCGCAAGGGTTTGGTCAAGCAAGTCGCGCTGCGCGCCGGATGCAACGACGGGTTGGAGTTCGCCCGTCGCGGGATTCGTCCCGATGATTCCGCCAAAGTCGGACACAAAATAAGCGTTCGAATCGGAACTCAGGTTCTCGAGGGCCAGCAGGATCGCGGCCGTTTGTTGAGGTTCGGTAATGCCGACCACCGTCGCGCGCGATTGGCCGTCGGAGGTGCGGTATTGATCCACAGTGACCAGGATGAACTGGCCCGGATAGAACGGCGTAAAATCGTACGCCCCGTATGATTCAGAATCCGCTTCCCGAAGCGAATTGAACAATTTGCTCGACTTGATGTTTGTTCCCACCCACGCCAATTTGCTCGCCACGAGAACCTCGCCATCCGGGTCAATCACAAAATACTGATCGAAAACCGGAAGGAGATTCCCCGCGTTGACGGCGTCGAGGGCGGCCTTGATCTGATCTTTGGATTCCACGTAGAAGCGGCTGTTCTTTTCCGAGTGCAGGAGAATCTGCATGTCGCTGCGAAAGTCGTCGCGCTCGACCAGGTTCGCCAGCCGCGATTGCCGGTTGTTCGATTCGCTTTGGACATCGAGAACCTGTTCGGTCGCCAGGTTGTGCATCTGGGCGATCATTTGCTCGCGCAGCAACGCCCGCGCGCGCGCGTACGCTGTGCCTGCCATCAACATGAGAGGCAGTAATGTAAAAATAAGCAACGTTCGAAGCATCGAACGCGCCAGGCTCCCCCGCCTTCCCTGCTTACCAGGGATGTTGTTGGAGAAGGATGTTTTCATCTGCCTTTACGTATATTCCCAAACTTTTTCTCCGCTGAGAATACGACGGATCTGCTCCGGGAACCGGTCGGGATCGAGCGGCTTGCCCAGAAAACCATCGAAGCCCGATTCGCGCGCCTTTCGCATTTGCTCCTCGCTGGCTTCGGCGGTGACGGCGATGATGGGAATACTCTTCAAATGCTCCGCCGAGCGGATCTTCCTGAGCGCGCCGTACCCATCCTCGTAGGGCAGGCGGATATCCATCAGGATCAAGTCCAGCCGCGGCAGGGTGTCGGCGTATTCGACCACTTCATATCCCGAGGTCTTCCACTCGCAATGAATGCCAAGGTAACCCAACATGCGCGCAATCAGCACAAAATTAGAGACATTGTCCTCCACCACCAGTACAGTGGTGTCCTTGGGGATTTGCGATTTGCGGGAGGGTTGCGAGTCGATGGAAAATGGTTCGTTCATGATTATTTCCTCGCGATGAAGCGTTCGATCTGTTGCGCCAGGAGATCAATGTCAATCGGCTTTTGGATGTATCCATCGCAGCCCGCCTCCAGCGATTTCTCGCGGTCGCCGCGCATAACATTGGCTGTCACCGCCACGATAGGGACGTTCGAAAATCCCGGCGCTTTGCGAATCTGCGCCGTCAACTGGTAGCCGTCCATGTCGGGCATGTTGATGTCCATCAAGATGAGATCGGGTTTTACGATTTGGATTTTTTCGAGGGCGGCTGAGGCGGTGTCGGCTTCGGTCACATCGTATCCTTCCGCGTTCAGAACACGGCGCACCAAAAGCCGGTTATCCAGATTGTCTTCCACGTACAAGATCATTTTCCGGTCTGGCATATTTTACTCCAGCGTGATTCTAATCGGCGGAATGCCTTTTATCATAACATCTACCTTACAAAAAGGAAAACGCCGAGTCCACTCGACACGGCGTAAGAGCGGGTGATGGGACTCGAACCCACGATATTTTGCTTGGGAAGCAAACGTTCTACCACTGAACTACACCCGCAGAACGAACGGGATTATAGCCAGCCCGCGAGGGCGTGTCAAGCCTCGCATCACGCGTGACCCTGACCGGGCGCGGCCGACCCGGCTATTGGTCGCGTTTCAAAAGTTTGTGGGCCAACTCGGTGAGGGCTTCCCCCGCTTCGCCTTGTGGGTCGGCCTCGCGCAGACTGTTGAGGGCCAGGTCGGTCATTTGCTGGGCCGCCTCGTGGGCCGTGCCGTAGCCCGACTCCTCCGCCAGCAAACTGGCAAGTTCCTCCACCTCCTCGCTTCGCGCCGGACCCTTCGCCCAGCGCGCCGCGAAGCGGCCTTTCTTTTGCAACCCAACCAGCACCGGCAACGATTTTTTTCCTTCCACCAAATCGCTCGCCGCCGACTTGCCTGTGCGGGCTTCGTCTCCCCAAATGCCGAGGATGTCATCCTGCACCTGAAAGGCCAGCCCAAGGTAGTGACCGAAGGAACGGTAGGCCTCCTGCGTGGGTTCGTCCGAGCCGCCGAGCAGCGCGCCCAGGTGACAGCAACAGGCCAGCAGGGCGGCTGTCTTGCCGCTGACCATCGGCCAGTAATCTTCCACGCCCAAGTCGGCGCGGGTTTCGTAGGAGATGTCGAGGAATTGGCCGCGCGTCAGGTCGAGGCAGGTGGCGTGAAGGATCTGCGCGGCCCGCACCACCGTCGCGGCCGGATGCGAGGCGGTCAGGTCGGTGATGGCGAGGTTCGAGAGGACGAAGAGTCCATCCCCGGCGTTGATGCCTTGCGGCATGCCCCACTTCTTCCAGAGCGTCGTGCGTCCGCGGCGTTTGTCGCTGTTGTCTTGAATATCGTCGTGAACGAGGGAGAAATTGTGGACGAGTTCCACCGCCGCGGCGGCAGGCAGCGCAAATTGCCAATTTGCGCCGCAAGCGGCGTTAACCAACAACACCATCAACGGGCGGATGCGCTTGCCGGCGGCCTTGGGGCCGGCGCCTTCGCCGACCCAGCCCAGGTGATAGGCGATCATCTCGTGATAAAGACGCGTGCGCGGCTCCTCCAAGCGCGCGACCTGCCGTTGAAGTTCGGCTTCGATGGCGGTGAGTAGGATTTGGGTGTCCATAAAAGTTATCAGGCGTCGTAGCGGGCTTCTTCGAAATGAACCGAGTCGTCGCGTTGCGCGCTTTGAATTTGATCGCCGAAGGTCAGGTAATGTTCCAGGCGCATGGAACTGCCTTGTTTATCTTCCACAATGGCTTGCAGGGTGAAGGCTCCCCAAGCCCAGATGACTATTTGGCAATTGGGATTGGAGACCGAGCGCGCGACAGTCCGTTCCGGGTCGGGGAAAGTGGGGTGCAAGCGATACGTTACTTTTTCGATGAAGGGGAGCGAGGCGCCCTCGAGGTATATCCACACTTTGTAGAGCGCCGCCGATTGGTCGCGTAATTGGCGATAGCGAATGACCTTGTGCGGGTCCTCGGGATCGAACGGGGTGTCCACGACGCGAAGTTGCTCAACCAGTTTTGACATTTTGATCAACCTTTCGGTTCACTGGGGGAATTGGCGGGGGCGGCCGGGCGCGGCGGCGGCGCGGGTTGAATCTCCTCATCGTCTCCGCCCACGCCGCTGGCCGGTTTTTGGACCGCCGGCTGGCTGGTGGTGATGCCGGTTCCGCTTGCGCCGCTCTTGACCGCCGACTCGCCGAAGTAGTATCCCACGATGGAGCCGACCAGCCCGCCCAGGGTGGACATGACCGCCTGAAGCGCCACGCCCATTTCTTCCAGGGTGTTTGATCGGAATATGCCAAAGGCCAGAATCAGCGCGAAAACCAACACGATCATCACCGCCAGCAAATTGCGAAAGTCGCTGATGACTTTGGCAAGAAATTCCCCAAATACGAATTGGGCTGTTCTCTCGCGCGCGGAGCCTGCGGCCGTCTGCTGTTTGTATCGCCCGATGTGGAAGATCCAGGCCAGCCATTGGATGATGAGGATGAGGAAAACAACGATCCCAGCCAGGACGAAAATGCCGCCGCGATTTTGATCGAGGAAGATCAGAAAATTATCCATGCTCAGCCTCCAGGGTATTTTGTATGCATTATACCTTTAGTAGGAGTTAGATCACTTTCAGATTTCGTAATTCTTGCTCCAACTGCCGCGGGGATTGGTAGTGGATGGCGGTTATTCCGACTTCGCGGGCGGATTCCGCGTTGACACGGTTATCGTCAATGAAGAGGCATTCATCGGCGCGGCGTCCGATACGTCGCAGAGTATAGTGAAAGATGGCCGGGTCGGGTTTGAGCAGGCCGATCTCGCCGGAGATGATGGCGTCGTCGAACATCGCAAGGAAGGGATGGATCTGCCGCGCCAGCGGATATTTCTCGGCGGAGGAATTGCTGAGGATGTAGATGGAATATCCCGCGGCCTTGAGTCTCTGGGCGAGCGCGATGGTTTCGGGAATCGGCTCGCGAATGGTTTCCGCCCATTGCTCGTGGATGAGTTGAAAGAGATGCGCGTAGCGTGGGAACTGGGACGCGATGAGGGTCACTCCCTCCGCGAAGGGACGGCCCTTGTCTTGCTGGGCGTTCCACTCCTGGAAGGAGACTTCGGCCAGAAACGAGTCAACCGCTTGAGGGTCCGGGAAGAAGCGGTTGAGGAGGGGATGCAGGTCCCATTTGACGAGTACGTTTCCAAGGTCGAAGAGGATGGCGCGCGGGGAGTCGGTCATGGCAGGGGCGTGGGTTCGGTGGGGATCAGCCGCCAGATCTCGAAGCCTCCAAAGCCGGTGGAGCCGAGCAAGGCGAATTGGCGGGCGGTCCATTCGTGGAAGACGCCCGCGTTCGAATCAGTGGGATCGTAGAGCATAACTTCTTTGATGACGAAGCCTTCCGGCGTGTTGTAGTTGGTGACGGAGTAGGCGCGCCCGGCGCTGTCGACGCGGTTGACGACCAGCATGTGTTCGAAGTTGCCGCCGTTGCCGGCGTAGATATAGACGAAATCGCCGGGCTGGAGGGGTTGGCTTTTCCAGTCGAATTGGTCAATGCGGGCGCGGATGCGCGTGTCGGTATATTGATTTTTGGGGAAGACGCGGGAGAGTTTTTCGCGGCCGGTGGCGTCGTCGGGGTTGAGCAGCCAGAAGTCGTAGGGTTTGACGGCGGAGGGGATGAGGCCGGCGTCGCGCAGGATGGCGATGGAGAGCGGGCCGCAAATGAGGGTGGGGGAGCCGTAGCCTTTGCCGTTGATCTTTTCGCCGAGTTTGCGCGCCTCCGAAAATGAAGGCGCGATGAATTGGAGCGAGACATCGTAGAGGCGAACTTGCTCGTCGGGCGAACGAGGCCCGGAGACGACCAGTCCGCCGTTCAGGCGAAGGGCTTCGCCGGGGCCGGGGGTGGCGGTGAATGTGGCGGTGGCGGTGGCGGTTGGCGTGAAGGGAATGAAGGTGGGGGTGGAGGTGAAGGTGGGTTGCCCAACGGCCTCGCCCGCTTCGAGGAAGGTTGGAGGCGGAGTATCCGAGGACAGAGGGGACGGAGCGACGGTGGGCGTGTCGAGGAAATCGGGTAAGGGAATGTCGGGGGGGAGGCTTTCGGGCGTGAGGAGAATCAACGCGCCCATCAGGAGGGAAAAGAGAATCCCGCTGATGAAGAGTCCGACAAGAATGTACTTGAGGTTTTGCATGGCGGAAGTATCAGGGGGGAGACGCCAAGTGTCAAGTGGTTGGAAGAAAAGAAGCGGGAATTTTTCGCTGGCTTTGATATAATTTGTTTTATCTCCCTCTTTTGCCATTCGCCTGAATGGAGGCCAGCCCCATGCGCGAAAACGTCAACGAGATTCTCCGAAAGGTGGCTTTGTTTTCGGAACTGCCCGAGGATCTTCTGGATCATCTGGCGGCGAAGGCCGCGCCGCTTTCGTTGAAGGGCGGCCAGATTCTATTTAATGAAGGCGATACGGGCGACGCGCTGTACCTGATCGCCTCCGGCGAGTTGGAGGTGTTCAAAGGAAGCGCGGACGACCCCAACCGCCAGATTTTGGCGATATTTGGTTCGGGGGAGTCGTTGGGGGAGATGGCCCTGCTGGAAGATAAACCGCGCTCCGCCTCCGCGCAGGCCTTGGGGGAATGTTCCCTGCTTTGCCTCTATCGCCAGGATTTCAAGAAATTGCTGGAGCAGAATCCGCAGTTGGCCTTGAAGATGACCGCCGTGATCTCGGCGCGCTTACGCCGCCACGACCAGGCGCCGCAGCCGTCGAAGAAGCGCCTCGATCTCAGCAAGACGCGCGCCTTCATTTCCTATTCCCGGCGCGACAAGGAATTCGTCAAGGCGCTTTACGACGCGATCAGCGGAGCGGGCGTTAATACCTGGGTGGATTGGGAAAATATTCCGCTCACCGCCGACTGGTGGGATGAGATCGTGCGCGGCGTTAAAAACGCGGACGCGTTCATTTTCGTCATTTCCCCCGATTCGCTCCAGTCCGCGGTTTGCCAGCGCGAATTGCAGGCCGCCGTCGAAAACAACAAGCGTATCGTCGCGGTGCTGCATCGCGACCCGCCGAAAGACACCCCCGTCCCTTCGGTGATCGCGGCCACGAATTGGGTGATGATGCATTCGGCGGACGAACTCAAGTCCAACCTGGACGCCATGCTAAGTGTGATCAACACCGACCTGGAATGGGTGCGCGAGCACACGCGCCTCCTCAGTTACGCCTTGGAATGGGAAGCCTCGGGACGCAATCGCAGCCTGCTGTTACGCGGACCGCATCTTGACAACGCCCAAGCCTGGCTCGCCAAAGCCGGCGCGATCCAGGACCCCAAACCCCTGCCCCTGCATGGCGTGTTCATTCAAGCCAGCCAGCGCGACGCCCTGCGGCGCACGCGCGTCGCCCAGGGATTTGGCGCGGCCTTCCTGGTTTTGATGGCGGTCGCGTTGGCGGCCTCCTTGCTGGGATTCCGCAACGCCACCATCGCCAGGGACGAGGCCGACTCGGCCCGCGCCACAGCCATCAGCAACGCGAATGCCGCCGCCACCTCCCAGGCCAGGGCGTTCAACAACGCCTACGCCGCGGCCACCTCCCAAGCCAAAGCGTTGACGAACGCCTACGCCGCGGCGACCGCCCAGGCAAACGCCGAGTCGAGTCTTGCGTATTCGGAACGACTGCGCCTGGCGCTGGAGGCGAAAGAAACGCTCGATAACCCGCTTGGGAACGTGGAGTCCGCCATCCTGCTCAGCCTGCGCGCGTTACAGACCGGCTATATCTTACAGGCGGATGTTGTGCTGGTGCGCGCGCTAGCCCGGCTGAATACGTTGCAAGCCTATATCGGTCACGAAGACGCGGTGGTCAGCGTGGACATTTCGCCCGACGATAAGTTTGTCTTGACCGGCAGCAATGACGACACCGCCCGCCTGTGGGACATCTCCACCGGAGAGGAAATCCTGAGGTTCAGCGGTCACACTGACGATGTCACGAGCGTGGCGTTTTCACCGAACGGGAAATACGCGCTGACCGGAAGCGACGATTCCACCGCGCGCTTGTGGGACGCGGCCAGCGGCAAGGAAATCGTTCGCATGGAAGGTCACACCGGCGCGGTCACCTGTGTGGCGTTCTCGAACGATGGCCGATACATCGCCACCGGCAGCGAGGATACGAGCGCCCGCCTGTGGGACGCGTTGACTGGCGAGCGTCTCCTGCTTTTCGAGGGTCACGCCAGTGAGATCAACTCCATCGCGTTTTCGCGCGACGGCAGGTACCTGCTCACCGGAGGCGACGACAAGACGGCCCGCATGTGGAACATCGCCACCGCGCGGGAAGTGAAGTTGTTCACCGGCCACACCCGCGAAGTGTTGAGCGTAGCCTTTTCGCCGGATGGAAAAACCGTATTAACCACAAGCGACATGACGGTGCGCCTCTTCTCTGTTTTTACGGGGCAACCCAGCCGCGTGTTTGTCGGTCACGCGGACCGGGTGCGGAGCGCGGCCTTCTCATCCGACGGGACCTACATTGTCACCGGCAGTTCCGACAAAACCATCCGCGTTTGGGAAACCGCCACCGGCAAAGAGTTGCGCCGATTCACCGGCCACACCGACCAGGCGCGAAGCGTCGCCTTTTCGACAGACGGTCACTACATCCTCAGCGGCAGCCTGGATGGGATGGCGCGCTTGTGGGACGCCCGTCTCGATGAATCGCCGGGCGCCTTCTTCGGTCATACCGGCGCGGTCTACGCCGTGGCCTACTCACCCGATGGGAAGTACGCGGCGACCGGCGCGGCCGACAACACGGCCCGGCTGTGGGACGCGGCGACCAATCAGCAATTAATGAAATTCACGGGGCATGTCAATGTTGTTTCGAGCGTCGCGTTTTCACCCGATGGGAAAACCCTGCTCACCGGCAGTTGGGACAAGACCGTCCGTCTGTGGGACCTGGCTACGGGCCGGCGCATCCGCCAATTCGACGGTCACACCGACGCGGTGGAGGCGGTCGCGTTCTCTCCCGACGGCCGCTTCATCCTGACGGGCGGGGCGGATACCACCGTTCGATTGTGGAGCCTGGAAACCGGCCGCCAAACGCTCGAGTTCAAAGGTCACACCGACGCGGTCAACAGCGTCGCTTTTTCTCCGGATGGAAAATGGGCGCTGACCGGGAGCGACGACGGCACGGCCCGTTTGTGGGAAGTGGAAACCGGCCGCGAAGTCCTGGTGTTTTTGGGGCATGAAGACGAGGTTAAAAGCGCGGCGTTCTCCCCAGACGGAAAATATATCGTCACCGCCAGCGACGACAAGACCGCCCGCCTGTGGGACGCGTCCACCGGCCAGGAAGTTCGCGAATTCAGCGGGCATGCCAACCAGGTCAAGGCCGTGACCTTCTCCCCGGACGGCAAGTACATCCTCACCGGCAGCGACGACGCCACCGCGCGTTTGTGGGACGTCGCCACCGGTCAACTCCTGCGGGCCTTCATCGCGCACGCCGGGCCGGTTCGCGCTGTGGCCTTCTCCCCGGACGGAAAATTTTTGCTCACCGGCAGTGTGGATATGACCGCGCGGCTGTGGGACACCAACTACCTCGACACCATCGCCCTGGCCTGCTCCCGCCTCTTCCGCGACCTGACCGAGGAAGAACGGACGAAATACCTGATCACCGACGCGCTGCCGACGTGCCCGTGAGGATGACGCCTCGTGGTTTTATCGGGTTAGTTCGTTTTCGTCCCCGGCAATGATCGTCCCCGCCTGTGACATCGCCGCCAATGTAGAGTTGCGTCACTTTTCCGCCGTTTTCTTTTCGCTTTGCCTCTGTTTCGATGCCACTCAATAATTGGCGGATGTTGACTTTTACAGAATTCGATAATCCCCCACGCGCAAGCGATAACTTTCCTGTCCCTGCAATTTCTTTACCCCCGCGGGGCGCGGGTATTCTTCCAACGCCAGCAAACGCGTGAAAATGCGTTTGTGAACGGACTTTTCAAGCGCGTCCAGTTCTTTTTCGGCAGGGGGTTGACGATGACCTGACAGGTCATTGCTTTTTGGCCTTGTCCTGCATTCTCTACCGTACCTCTGTCATTGCGAGGGCGTTCTTCCCGAAGCAATCCCCCGGCTTGCGAGAGGAGATTGCTCACTTGCACCTGGCGCAAGTACAGGTGTCG
>CAZVAX010000015.1:0-49700 GCA_964625215.1 uncultured Anaerolineaceae bacterium
AACGCGACCTCCTGTCAACCTGGAGGTCGCGTTTAGCAAGGCTTCGCGCGTTCTCATCACGCGCAAGCGCCTCATCCTAAGTGGATTTGGAATTCTGAAGTTCTGCTTCAGGAGGCGTTACGAAAGTAGAACTTTCGGAATCCTACGGTCAATTTTCGGACTTTTGCAAGAGGTCTTATTTAAAAAGTTACGGTCTCGGTTTTACAAATCCAACTCCGCCGACGCCAACAACTTCGGCGGCATGCGTACCTTCGTCAGTTGCTCGAAGGCGTAGGCCAGCGCAATCAGGGTCGGTTCCTGCCAGGCTTTGGCGAAAAACGAAATCCCCACCGGCAAGCCAAAGATATACCCTGCCGGCACGGTGATGTGCGGAACCCCCGCCACCGCCGCGTAGGACGTGCTGTCCATGTCCCAGTTGCGTCCGCCGTCGCCGTTCACCAGGTCAATCGCCCACGACGCGCCGCCCGAGGGACACACAATCGCCTTCACGCGATGGCGCTTCATCGCCGCGTCGATTCCCTCCGTGCGCGCCAGGCGATGATTCTTTTCGAGCGCCGCCAGATATTTCTTCAAGGTCTTCGGCCCCTTTTCGAGCGCGGCCTCCATGCGCTCCTGCCCAAAGTACGTCAACACCCGCGCCCGGTTCGCCTCGTTGAATTTCACCACGTCCGCCAGCGAATGGACTTTCGCCTCCGGCCCGAGCGCGCCGAGATACGCGTCCAACCCGGCCTTGAACTCAAACAGCAACACTTCCAACTCGCTCTTCCCAAACGTGTCGCTCGATTTCAACTTCACATCCACCAAAATCGCGCCAGCCTGTTTCATCGCGTCGAGGCTGGTCTCCATGATTTTTTCGACGCGCTTATCCGTGCCGAACAGACTCCGTGCGACGCCAATCCGAGCGCCCTTCAACGCGGACGCGTCGAGGAACGGACGGTAGTCCCCCAACCCTCGCTTCGCCGCGGGACGACTAGCCGGGTCGCGCCGATCCGGGCCGCTCATTGCCCCGAGCAGGATCGCCGCGTCCTCTACCGTGCGCGCCATCGGGCCGGCCGTATCCTGGCTCTGCGCGATGGGAATGATCCCCGCGCGGCTGACGAGTCCGACTGTCGGTTTAATGCCGACGATGCCGTTGGTCTGCGCGGGACAGATGATCGAACCGTCGGTCTCGGTGCCGACCGCGGCCGCGCACAAATGGGCCGCCACCGCAACCCCCGACCCGGAGGAGGAACCGCAAGCCGAGCGGTCGAGGGCGTAGGGGTTGCGCGTCAGCCCACCGCGCGAAGACCATCCACTGGTGGAATTCTTGCCGCGAAAGTTGGCCCACTCGCTCAGGTTGGTCTTGCCCAAAATGACCGCGCCCGCCGCGCGCAGTTTTTCCGCCACGCCCGAGTCGCGTTTGGCGTAGTTGCCTTCGAGCGCCAGCGACCCGGCGGTGGTCTGCATTTTGTCGGCGGTGTCAATGTTGTCTTTGAGGAGGATGGGGATGCCGTGGAGAGGTCCGCGCAGGTGGCCGGCCGCCCGCTCCGCGTCGAGGGAGGAGGCGAGGTCGAGCGCGTCGGGGTTCGTCTCGAGGATCGAGTTCAGGCGCGGGCCGTCGCGGTCAATCGAATCGATCCGCTCCAGAAACGATTCGGCGAGTTGACGCGCGGTCAACTCGCCGGTGTTCATCTTTTGCTGGAGTTCAGCGATGTCGTATTCATCCATCAACGCCCTCCGCCGGTGATGTAGTGTTCGAGTTGCGAGATCATGAATTTCTGGAAGTCCACCATCTCTTTGAGCGCGTCGCGAACGGAGATGATGCCGATGAGTTTGCCCTCGTCGTAAACCGGCAAGTGGCGGATATTCTTGTCAATCATGATGGCGACGCACTCATCCACCGATTGGCCGCCTTCCACATAGATGACCTTGGTGGTCATGATGTCCTTGACGGGCGTGTCCTTTGCGGTACGGCCTTGCAGGTCGAGACGGCGGATGCAGTCGCGTTCCGAGAGGATGCCCTGCACCTTGCCGTCGCCGATGACCAACACGGCGCCGGCGTTTTTATCGGCCATCAACTTGATGGCTTCGAACACGCTGGCCTCGGGTTTCACCGACCATATTTCACTCCCCTTCTTTTGCACCATCTCGCGTACTTTGATCATGTCGCCTCCGATCTTGGGTAGACTCCGGATACCGAGAGTATAACCGAAACGAACGGACTGTCAAAGAAGATAGATCACGCTTAACGTGACCTGCGCTTGGTTTAGATTAATCCTACTTCCTGGTTGAACTCGACGATCAGCTCGTCAATTTCGTCGGCCTGTTTCTGGACATCCGTCCAATAGTTGGGTTGGTACCACTGGTCTTGAATCTCCTGGTAGGTGCGTCCCTGCTGTTCGACCCAGGTGTAGTATTTCAGATTGTGGACGCGGCGACGGTCGGGGTAGCGCAATTCGAGCATGTTGTCCGTGGACTGTTGCAGGACCCAACGGGCGAAATCGGCGGCGGCGGTGGACTCTTTGTATTCGCCAAACTCCTGGTGCATTTCATGCAGGCGTGAGCGGTAGAGTTCCATCGAGTCGGTCAGGATGGTGATGATGATGTCGTTCTCGTCCATCTCGTAATACTTCGCCATTTTGATGGCGGTCAGCACGTTGGAGATGCCGGAGAAGCCGAGCAAGTCGAGATTAGAGAGTAGTGAGTAGTCCACGCCGCGGCTGGCGAGGTATTCGCGTCCCGCCTCTTCGTTGAACAGGCGCGAGACGTTGACCACGGCGTTGTCGTCAATGGCGATGACCAAGTCGGTGTTCTTGACATTGTGAATCCACGGCACGTGCTTGTCGCCGATGCCTTCGATACGATGCGAACCGAATCCGTTTTCGAGCAGAGTCGGGCATTGCAGGGCCTCGCTGGCGGCAATCTTGCTATCCGGGAAAATTTTCTTCATGTAGTCGCCGCTGGCGATGGTGCCGGCGGAACCGGTGGCGGAGGCGATGCCGCGGAAGCGGTCGCCGGGACGCGCCACGGCCTTGAAGACCTCCTCCATCGCGTGGCCGGTCACTTCGAAGTGCCACAGGTAGTTGCCGAACTCCTCAAATTGGTTGAAGATCATCAAATCCTGGCCGGACTTTCGCAACTCCCAGCATTTGTCGAAGATCTCTTTCACGTTCGATTCGGACCCTGGGGTCTTGATCGTCTCCCCCGCGACTTTGGCCAGCCAATCGAAGCGTTCCTTCGACATGCCTTCGGGCAGGATGGCAATCGAGTCGCAGGCGAGCAGGGCCGAGTCGTAGGCGCCGCCGCGGCAGTAGTTTCCCGTGGAAGGCCAGACGGCTTTCTGCGTAGTCGGGTCGAATTGGCCGGTGATGAGGCGTGGCACGAGGCAGGAGAAAGCCGCGCCGACCTTGTGCGCGCCGGTCGGGAACCACTTCCCCACCAAGGCGACGATGCGCGCCGGGACTCCGGTCAGGGTGGACGGCAACTCCAGATAGTTGACTCCGCCAAAGCCTGTCCTGAGCGAAGTCGAAGGGGTCTCGCCCGAAGCGGTGGGCTGGTTATGCCAGTTGATGCGGAAAAGATTCCGAGGGTGAATGTCCCACAATCCGATGCCTTTCAACTCCTCCTTGATCTTGGCGGGAATCTTCGAAGGGTCTTTCATTTGCGCGTACGTGGGAATGACGATGTTGCGTTCCTTCGCGCGCTTGATGGCGTTCTTGCGACGCGACGTTTCGATGGTCAGGTCAATGGTGGTCATTGGGATTCTCCTAGCGGATTGGGTTAAGTCCCACAACGGGACTAGTTATCAAAATCATCAGGTAATTCTAATGCAAAGCGGGCAGATTTGTTGTAAGATGTGAGCAAAGATAAAGAAAGGAGGTTGCGATAGAGACACCGCCTGAGATCGTAGGACAAGGGAAGATCGAGACACCCTAACCCTGGTCAAAGCCCCGCTTTGCTACCAGACGTTCCCCAAACGAGAGAATGGATGAATCCCGCTCTTCCCCCTTAGTAGTGAACGTACAATGAAGAGTGTTTGACGGACGGGTAATCCCCGTCCGTCTTCTTTTATCCATTGAGAATATACGCGACCTGTGTGGGACGCACAACCAACATGGGAACCTGCATGGGCGGCATTTGCGGCAGGTATGGGCAACCAATCTCCGCCTCGTAAACGGACATCCATTTGGTGTGCGAAATACTGAGGGTGGTGCCTATGTCGGTTTGGGGGGACATGCGTAATTTTCCCTTCACTAAAAATTTTCCCATCATCATGGACACGGGCGAGTTGACGCGGTTCGTCTCGCGTTCATCGTAATCCAGCGGATCTTGCGCGGGAGGCATGATGTGAAAGCCGACAATGAGGTCCAGCGCCAGGTACGCTTCGGGAAACGCAAGCGGCTTGACCGGACCGCCCGTCACCGTGATCCACTGTAAGTTGTAGAGATGCACATAATCCGGCGCGCCCTCAGTGCGAAACCAGGTGCTGACGCGCACCGCCTGCTTGGTGACGGCCTCGCCGCGAATCATGCTATCCAAAGTATACGACATCACAAGCGTGGATTTTTCGTCGGGACCGATCGTGGGCATTGGATTTTCTCCTTCTCGCGAAATTGCGCAAATTATATCAAGTAAACAAAAATCCCGCCGAACCTTCGACGGGATATACAAACAATGTAGTAGAGTCTTCAACGAGAACGAGCCGGAAGCGGACGCCCCAAACTGAACGCCGCCAGAGCCAACGCGACTCCCGCCGCGACCCACGCCGCGCTGACGACACTCGGAGCGGACACCTGCTTGACCGCGATGCCCGCGAACGACCAGACCAGCACGAACAAGAAACCCGCGTCCCGACGCGTGAGCGCCATAAGCAATCCAAGCAAGGATGCCACCGCGATCATGATCACCGCCCAGGCAGGAGCCGCGATTCCAAATCCAGTCCAGTTGACGAGGTAGAGCCAGTCGGTGACATTGGCAATAGCGGCGACGCTGATCCAGCCGAGATAAACGCTGAAGGGCAAATCCACCGACCACCACTCCGCGCGCGCGATAGAGACGCGATTCACGTTCAACTTCAGGTAACTGGCGATGAGCAATCCCAGCAGGGAGAGCATGACGAGAACACCGAAACCGAAAAAGTTGTAATGCCAGGTGAAGAGCCACGCGGCGTTAAAGATTCCGCTCAGGGCAAAGAGGTAGCCGAGTTTGCGCAGGCGGGGATTCTCTTTTTGGGAGGGAAGGAACTGGTAAATAGTATAGGCAATCCAGCCGATGTAGATGATGCCCCAAATGGCGAAGACATAACCAGCAGGGACAAAGTAGACCTTAAAGCGGTCGGAAATCTCGCCGGTGTTCTGTCCGTTCAGAGGGAGGACGGAGGCGAGTATGTTGACAGTCAGAGCGATGATCACGCTAATGAGGTTGGCAAGTTGACGAAGGGTGTCTTTGGACATGGATTCTCCTTTTTGAATGGCCGAATTGTACATGGTTTCGCCAATCTGTCAATCTTTTGCAAAGATATATATTGACAAATAATGTGCAATGTGTATAATAAGCAAACAAACACTGGATTCCCCATGTCCCTCAGCAAAACCCCCACCTTCAACCTCAAAGCCGTTCTCAAAGAGACAGGCATCGCCGCCGACACCCTGCGCGCCTGGGAACGCCGCTACGGCCTGCCCAAGCCCGAGCGCACGCCTGGCGGCCACCGTCTCTACTCGCACTACAACATCGAGACCATCAAATGGCTGATCGCGCGACAGACGGAGGGACTTTCCATCTCCCGCGCGGTGGGCTTGTGGAACGAACAACTCGCGTCTGGTTCTGACCCGTTAGCGGACGCGGCTGCCGCAAGCCTTTCCCTCGCCCCAGCCGCGACTCCCAACTCCGGCCTCGAAGCGCGCCGCCGCGAATGGATCGCCGCCTGCTTCCAATATGACACTGCCTCCGCCGAACAGATTCTGAACCAGGCGTTCGCGACCCACTCCATCGAAATCGCCTGCACCGAAATTCTCCTGCGCGGCCTGTACGAGATCGGCGAATACTGGCATCAAGGCGCCGCCTCCGTGCAACAGGAACACCTCGCGTCAGAGTTGGCCACGCGCAGGCTCGAAACTCTCCTCAGCGCCACGCCGCCTCCCACGCGCGACGAGACCATCCTGCTTGTTTGCCCGCCTAACGAATGGCATGCTTTTCCGTTGCTCCTGACAAGCCTGCTCCTCCGCCGCCGCGGCTGGAACGCAATCCATCTCGGCGCGAACGTGCCGACCGACCGCATCGAAGAGACGCTCAAATCCGTCAAGCCGAACCTGGCCATCCTTGCCGCGCAGACCTTAGTAAACGCTGTGCAACTGCGCGAAATGGCGCGCGTCCTAAATCAAAAGGGAATCCCAACCGCGTTCGGCGGCAGGGTGTTCAACAACATTAACACGCTTTCCGCGCGCATTCCTGCGCATTTCCTCGGCAACACCATCGAGTATTCAATTCCTGTCGTTGAGGGCCTGGTCTCCAATCCACAGCCCGCGCCGTCGGAGGAATCGCCCAAAAAATCGAGCCTGCAAGCCGCGCTGGCGTTCCAACAATCCCGCTTCCAAATCGAAAGCGCGCCGGCAGGGATAATCGAGTCGGGCGGCCGCGCCATCGAATTTCTCGATGTCGCCAATCGCTTCCTCGGCGACAGCCTGGTCGCCGCGCTCGAACTCGGCGACATCGCCTACCTTTCCACAGACATCATGTGGATCAGCGACCTGTTGGCCGGTTATCAAATTCCCGTTTCCGTGTTGCCAGCCTATCTCGCGGCCTACGCCCAATCTGTTGACAAAATCATGAAGGGCGAAGGAAAAGAGATCAGCGATTGGTTGAAACTTAAGAGCGCCGAGCTCGGCGCTTAACAACATCTTAACGGTAAAGGAATCTTTACATGAGTATTCGTATCGTCACTGACAGCGCCTGCGATTTGCCCGAATCCATTTTGGCACAGCGCGGCATCACCGTCATTCCCTTGCACATCCAGCAGGGCGGACAAACCTTCCTCGATGGCGTCACACTGACACGCGAGGAGTTCTACGCAACGCTACCCGAGTATCGCCCCTCGCCCACCACCGCCGCGCCCAGCCCCGAGGTATTTATAGAGGCGTGGGAGAAACTGGCCGAGGCGGGCGCGAAAGCCATCCTGTCCATCCACATCTCCGAGAAGTTGAGCGCAACCATCAACTCGGCGCGTATCGCCGCAAAACAATTTACGCGCATTCCCGTCACTGTACTGGACTCGAGTCAGCTGAGTCTCGGCATGGGCTTCATCGTTGAGAAGGCCGCGCAGATGGCGGAACTCGGCCACAAGATGGAAGACATCCTCGCCCAACTCGCGGACGTGATGAAGCGCACCTACGTGTTCGCCTCGCTCACAACGCTCGAATACCTGCGCCGCAGTGGACGCATGAATTTTGCGCTCGCGCGTTTTGGTGAGTTGTTGCAGATCAAACCCCTGCTCCACATGCATCTGGGCAATGCCACTGCGCATCGCACGCGCACGCAAGGGAAAGCCACCGAACGGATGATGGAATGGCTGAACGAGTACGCACCGCTCGAAAAACTCGCCATCGTTCATGCAGGAGTCCAGCACGAAGCCGAAGAAATGCTCGAACGCATCAAACACTTCCTGCCCGGCGGAGAAATTCCCATCATGCAGATCACGTCCGCGCTCGGCTCTCACCTCGGTGTCGGCGCGCTCGGATTCGCTTGTATCTCAAAGGAAAAATAATCATGAAGACAAACAATCGCAGTTCGTACATCATCTTCCCGATCCTGATTCTGATCGGCTACCTCGTCGCTCTCGCTGGAAGTCAGGGCGGCGCGACTCTCGGCGGCGTTCCGATATTCGCGCTCGCGGTCGGACTGATCTTTCTGATTCAATGGCTGGCCTTTATCCCAGCCTACTGGATGCAGACAGAAAAGTTCTACGATCTGACAGGGAGCCTCACCTACATTTCCGTGATTGGCGTCGCGGTCTGTTATACGCGCTATAGCGTCTCGATGGACGCGCGCTCCATCCTGCTCGCGGCGTTGGTGATCCTCTGGGCGCTTCGTCTTGGAACCTTCCTCTTCAGCCGCATTCAAAAAGCGGGCAAGGATGATCGCTTCGACGAGATCAAACCCTCGTTCATCCGCTTCCTCAATGCGTGGACCATTCAAGCCCTGTGGGTCACGTTCACCGCGGCGGCCGCGCTGGTCGCCATCACAACCACAACGCGAAAAGAATTGGACGCATTCGCCATCGTTGGATTGCTGGTATGGCTATTTGGCTTTGCTTTTGAAGTCGTCGCCGACTCGCAAAAAAGCCGCTTCAGCGCAGACCCCGCCAACAAAGGCAAGTTCATTCAAACAGGATTGTGGTCGCGCTCGCGCCATCCGAATTACTTCGGCGAGATCGTGCTGTGGATCGGCGTCGCCATCATCGCCATCCCCGTCCTGCACGGCTGGACTTGGGTCGCGCTGATCTCGCCTCTCTTCGTGACATTGCTTCTGACTCGCGTCAGCGGCATTCCCCTGCTCGAGAAGAAAGCCGACAAGAAATGGGGCGGTCAGGCAGATTACGAAGAGTACAAAAAGAACACGCCCGCGCTGATCCCGCTTTTGTAAAAGTACCGCAAGACTTATCTTACTCAGCCACGCGACATGAATGTCGCGGTACTGGGTAAAAGGAACAACATGAACATTCTAAAAATTCTCCAACTCATCGCCGTCGCTCTCACCATCGTGACGGGACTCGTCTCCCTCGTCTGGCCGCGCAGTGTGCAAGGCTTCACGGGACTCACCGCCCCCGACGGGCGCGGCATCACCGAGATCCGCTCCATCCTCGGCGGACTCTTCATCGGCCTCGGCATCGCCGTCCTCGTGCTGGCAACGCGCGAAGTCTATCAAATGCTCGGCATCATGTATCTCGCCATCGCCGCCGTGCGCCTCGTCTCCATTTTCGTGGACAAGTCCTCCGTCCAATCGAACTGGATCAGCGTCGCCACCGAGATCGTGCTGGGAATTATTCTGGTGCTGTAATGAAACTCGCAAAAATCATCTCCCTGCTTGGCGTTCTCGCCATGACCGCCGTCCTGATCTACGGCTTCACTGTCGGTGATTTTGCTGGCGAAGGCAGTCAGTTGATGTCCATGCCGTGGGGCATCGTCTCGCTCGTGGACTTGTACGTGGGCTTCACGCTCTTCTCGATGTGGATCATCTACCGCGAGAAGTCCCTGCCCGTGGCCATCTTGTGGACAATCGCCATGATGGTTCTCGGCTTCTTCGCGGGTGCGCTCTACGCCTTCCTCGCTTTGCAAGCCAGCAACGGCGATTGGCGAAAGTTCTGGCTGGGAAAGAATGCCTGATAAAGCGCGCGAACTGCTCGAAGAATTCCGCGCAGTGACGGGAAAGGTCGGCCTGCTGGACACGATCCTGCCGCCGATCCTCTTCCTCCTGCTGAACGGGCTGGCGGGTTTCACCGCCGCGATGATCGGCGCGCTCGGACTCTCCGTGCTAATCGCGGTCCTGCGCCTCCGCCGCGGACAATCCCTGCTGTACGCGCTGGGCGGGATGGGCAGCGTTGGGCTCGCCATCGCGCTTGCGCTTCTGCTCGGACGTTCGGAGGGATTCTTCCTCCCAGGCATCGTCAACGGCGGGCTGACCGTGGCCCTCGCGCTCGTCAGTCTGCTCATCCGCAAGCCGATGGTGGCGTGGACAAGTTATCTCGCCCGCCGCTGGCCGCTCGACTGGTACTGGCACGACCAAGTCCGCCCCGCCTACACTGAAGTGACCGTTGCGTGGCTGTTGTACTTCGCCGCGAAATTATTCTGGCAGGTGACGCTCTTCCAAGGCAATGCGGTGGATGAACTCGCCCTCGTCAACACGCTGACGGGTTGGCCTGCGACGATTGCCCTGCTCGTCGTCAGTTACCTCTACGGGACGTGGCGATTAGCGAGACTGGGCGGCCCGAGCGTGGAAGAATTTCGGGACGGCGCGCCCACCCCCTGGCAAGGTCAACGACGCGGATTTTGACCCTCCCTACCATCGAACCCGCGTCTTCCAAGGGTGGATTTACAACGAATAACCTCACTTTGATGAAAATCCCATATCATTCATCCTCCGGCTCATCGCGGACGATATAGAGGGGACGTCCCTTGGCTTCATCGTAGAGGCGGCCAATGTACTCGCCGAGGATGCCGAGCGAGATCAATTGCACGCCGCCGAGGAACAACACCGCGATCAACGTAGTCGCCTGACCGAAGAAGGCCCGCGAACCGGCAATGCGGAGATAAGCCACCACCGGAATGGCGAGAATGGCAATCGCGGCGGAGACAAAGCCGAAATACGTGGCGACCTGCAGCGGGAAATACGAGAAGCCGGTGATGGCATTCAGCGCCAACTTGAGCATCTTGCGGAAGGGATACTTCGTCACGCCAGCCACGCGGGCGGCGCGCTTGTATTCCACGCCGATCTGTTTGAATCCCACCCAGGCCGACATGCCGCGCGGGAAGCGATGACGCTCCTTCATCTTTTTCAACACGTTCACCACTTTGCGGTCCATCAGGCGAAAGTCGCCGGTGTCCACTGGAATGTTCACGTCGGTGATCCAGCGGATGAGGCGATAGAAGGCGGAGGCGGTGACCTTCTTGAACCAGGTCTCGCCTTCGCGCTCGGCGCGCACCGCGTAGACCACCTCGTAGCCTTCTTTCCACTTCTGCGCCAGTTCGAGAATCACTTCGGGCGGGTCTTGCAGGTCGGCGTCAATGATCACGACCGCGTCGCCGCGCGCATAGTCCCACCCGGCGGTGATGGCGACCTGGTGCCCAAAGTTGCGCGCGAAGATCACCGGGCGGACGCGTTTATCTTGTTTGGCGAGTTCGCGAATTTTATCAGTGGAGCCGTCGGTGGAGCCGTCGTCCACAAGGAGAAGCTCCCAGGGTTCGCCGGAGGAGTCCATCACTTCGCTCACGCGGCGATGGAGTTCGGGCAGGTTGTCAATTTCGTTGAAGATGGGCGCGACGATGGAGTAGGTGATTTTCATGGGTGAAAGTGTATCCCAATTTGATTTATTGCCGGTTTAGCCAAAGTTGTATTCCCGTATATTTTATCCTTGTTTGAGCGGTCTCTTGCGCGCAGAGGTCCGCTAGGGCGCGGGGTCGGCTGGAGAGGGAGAACCCGAATCGGGCGAGTCTGAAGCGAGGGTTTCGTCGGCAACGCGGCGCCCGCTCTTTTGAATCGCGCGACGCGGCGGCTTGATCTTTTCGGGCGGCGCGACGAATTGTCCGCTTCCGTCGTCTTCAAAGGCAGGCAGGCCGAGGATTTTCCGGCGCAGGTATCCAGCGATCACCACCACCGACGCCATCAGCGGCACAACCAGCAACGCGCCGATGATTCCTTCGAGAATCGTGGCGATCATAATAGCGATGAAGATCAACCCCTCGTTCATGTGGACGCTGCGTCCCATGATGAAGGGGCGCAGGAAGAAATTCTTGAGACCGATCAAAACGAGGTAGACCGCGAACACAATGGCCGCTACAAGGAGGTTGTTGATACCGGGATCCTCAGACAATCTGATCCACGAAGAGCCTTCGAGCAACGCCACCCCCACCGCCAACGCCGCCGCCAGGAACGGGCCGACATCCGGCACGAGGGTGAACAACCCCGCCAGGACGCCCAAGACAAGCGCCCCCGGAATGCCCATGATGGACCACGCGACGGTAAATACAATACCGACGATGAGCATCAACACGATCTGCCCGCGCAAGTACGCTATCCACACGCGGCGGACGCGAAGGTACAGTTCCTCCACTTCGGAACGATACGGAGGCGAGACGAACGAGAGCGCGCTATCGAGCATGCGAGGCGCCGCGGACAGGAAGAGGTAAACGCTCACCAGGATCACCAAAAACCATAACGCGCCCACCGAGGTTGTTTCGAGCAATTGCAGCGCCTCTTCCGGCAGAGGGGTTAGCAGAGTCTCTTGAAATTGGGAGAGTCCCTGCCCCCAGCCTTCGAGGTGAAACACAAAATTTCCGAGGCCGACCGGTTTTGAGAGGAGGTCGCTGATTTGTCCCGATAGATCCAAAATGTCCTGCGCCACCACCTGCACTTCATCGTAAAAGATCGGCGTCAACGCGGCCGGCACGCCCACCATCAAGATCAATGCAGTGAAATAGACGACGTTCACCGCGACAAAACGCGTCATGCGCGTTGTCCGTAAAAGATAAACAACCGCGGGGTTGATCAGGTAGGCGATAAACGCGGCAATGACAAGATTTCGCACCGCCTCGTGCGCGTAAAACAGAAACGCCACGAACGCGGCAAAGAAGAGAATCCCAGCCACGTAGCGAAAGGATAAACTCCACTGCTGGTTATTGTTCATAGTAATCGCTTTAAAGCCTCCAACGTCGGTTCGATAATGGGCGCGGCGACGACGGCCTGCATGGCGGCGCGGACATCCTTTAGACCGCTCCCTGTATTTAACACCAAAACTGGGTCTTCGCCTCCCACCACGCCCGAGGCGGCGGCCTTCACCAACCCGGCGTACGCGGTCGCCCCGGCCGGTTCGGCGAAGATTCCCATGCGCCCGAGTTCGGCGATGGCTTTGAGAATCTCGTCATCAGAGACGGTGATATAGGTCCCGTTGGTCTCCTTCGCGGCGCGGACGGCGCGCACGCCGTCGCGCGGCAAATCCACGGAGATGCTATCGGCCAGCGTGTTCGCGCGCACGGGCGCGATCGTCTCGGTGTTCGCGCGGAAGGCGTTGGCAATCGCGGCCGACCCCTCGGCCTGCACGCCGACGATACGGGGCAGGTTGGGAATCCAGCCGAGAGCGAGCAGATCTTTAAAGCCCTTGTGGATGCCGGAAATGATATTGCCGTCGCCCACCGAAACGAAGATCGTCAACGGCTGATGATCGTCGAGCGGGCTGTCTTTTTTGTGCCACTCGCGGTGGGCTATCATCCACCACTCCCAAATCTCGAAGGCGGCGGTCTTCTTCCCCTCCGCGGTGAACGGGTTGTAGCCGGTGTTGCGGCAATACCAACCGAATTCTTGCGAGGCTTGGATGGTCAAGTCGAAAGCGTCGTCGTACGTGCCGTCCACAAGGATGACGCGCGCGCCAAAGACGAGCAACTGCGCGACTTTCGCGGGCGGCGCGGTCTTGGGCGCGAAGATGACGGCCTTCTGCCCGACGGCCGCGGACATGCCCGCCAACGCCGCGCCGGCGTTCCCGGTGGAGGCGGTGACGACGATCTCCGCCTCGATCTCCCGCGCGCGGGCCACCACGATGGCCGAGGCGCGGTCTTTGAACGAGGCGGTGGGGTTACGCGACTCGTCTTTGAGCCACAGATGTTTCAGTCCGAGTTTCGCCGCGAGGCGCGGCAATTTGAAAACGGGAGTCCAGCCGGCGAGGTGGAGCGGGGTGGCCTCCCCCGCCGGTTCGTCCACGGGCAGAAGCGGCGCGTAACGCCAGAGCGAGGCCTCGCCGCGCGAAGTGATGTCCTCGGGCTGGAATTTCTTGCGGATGGCTTTGTAGTCGAGGATCACATCCAGGTTGCCGCCGTCTTTGGGGCAGGCGTAGGTCGCTTCGTCGGGCGCGTAATCCGTGCCGCACAGGGAACAACGATAGCCGGTGAATTTTTTCATGGGTCACACTTTCGTGGGGCGGACAAAAACCATCATAGCATAGACGACCGCCGTGAGCAGAAACGTGAGCGCGGTTGCCCCGAGAAGACTCACTTCGCCTTTGAAGGTTTTGCCGACGCCAAAGATCAGAAGATCGGAGACGACAAAAAAGAACAGGGAGTTGGCTCCGATGGGAGCCAGGATTTGCGCGGCGGGCCGCCAACGCGCCAGGCGTTCGGAGACCCAATACCAGAGGAAGAAGCCTCCGCCGCCGAGAACGATCCAACCGAAGGAGGGCGGAAAGCGCGAGAAGGTCAGGCCGAGAGAGTACGAAGCCACAAACACTGCCAGCGAAAAAATGCTGACGAGCAAGTGTCCTGTGCCAACCTGAATTTTACGCGAAGCATAATACGCGCCAAGCAGGAAGAAGGCGTAGTATTGCAAGACCGGATAAAAAATAGAGTCCTGTGGGCCGCCGATGAGCAAGGCAAGATACGGAGACTGGACCCAACCCGTCGGGAGGAAGGTTGTCATCGCCAGGAGAAAGATTGCGATGAAAAGATTTCGGTTGGAGGAGAGAACGTATTTTTTGAGCGGCGCGGTCAACAGAACCGTGACGAGAGGGATGAGCGCGAAGGGCAACAAGAATTCGGAGATGCTCCCAAAGCGTTGAAGTAGAAGCACGGATGTCACCGTCTCCCAATCGAACTCGCCCTGGTAGATCAAAAAGAATCCCAGCGCGGCGATGTAATATCCAAGCATGCTTCGCCAAGTGGAGCGAAGCATTTTCGAAACCGGCGGCTTCTCCTGCGCGAGGTACGAGGTCTGCATGATGTAGCCCATACAGAAAATGAAACCCGAAAACGTGACCACAATAAAAATATTCCACAGCGCGTCTGCCAGCAGGCTTTGTCGGGAGTCAGTGTAACCGGTGACGTGCGACCAAATCATATCCAACACGAAGAGGCCTTTGATCACATCAATGGTCAGGTTGCGAGCGGGAGCAGGTTTGGTCTCGGTCATGGCAGGTTCAGCAGATAGACGACAAAATTTCCGACGCGCTCGGCGCGCGAGGGAAAGGCTTTGGCGATGGCGGCATTAAATTCCTTGTCAGCGGGATAGACCAACGCGACGGGCCGGCCGATGTTCGCGACGATCTCGCGCAGGATCCCGACCCGCTCCGCGACCGGCCGCGCGGGGTCGTACAACCCTTCCAACTGGAGGCGTCGGGCGCGCGTCTCCGGGAGACCTTCGTTGTAAATGTGACCCGCGACCACGTAGGGCAGGCGCTCGGAGAAATACTCGTAATTCCAGTCCTTGCTGGTGAAGGGCGCGACCACAACCGTATCGGCGGGCGCGTGCTCGCGAATCCAGACGAAGGGGGCAAAGTCATCTTGTGCGAGGGTGACGTGGATGCCCTGATAGGTAATCTCGGACTGATGCCGGTGGCTGTACATGTCGTAGAAGGCCCAGGTTCCATACCCGATATTATAGACGAGAGCAAGCCCCAGAAAAATGACCAATGCCTTGCGCCATGTTCCGGGCTGGCTGACAATCTCTTTTACGCGCGTCATCGCCACCAACACATAGGCGGCGCTCGAAAGATAGATGAACTTGTACTCGTTCCCGTCCGGTAGTTTGAGGAAGAAGGCCAGCACGAATCCCCACAACGCGAGGAGGGAGAGGAAGAGGATGGGCAGGTCGCGAGTCTTCCAGGCGCGTGTCGCGGCGGGGAAGAAGAAGATCGCGAGCGGGTAGGTCATCACGAGGATGGAGGCGAGGTCGGTGGCGTTGAAAAATTCGAAGGTGGTCTTGACGGCCATCGCGTCGGCGGCGCGGAGGAGGAAGAGCGCGGGAGGGAGGAGGAAGAGGGCCGGGAGGAGAATCCATTCGAGGAGGGCGCGCCCGCTCAGGGTTGAGGGGAAGAGGCGTTTCCGGGCGGGGAGAAGGGTTAGGAGGAGAGTCGGCGCGAGGACGGCGAAGAGGTACAGTCCAGTCGTCGCGTGAAAAAGAAGCGCGCCCCCACCGAGCGCGACCAGGAGATAGAAGTCGCGCAGGGTCAGGCCATTGGCGAGGACGCGCAGGGCGAGGAAGAGGGCGACGAGGAAAAAGAGGATGCCGACGGAGAAACCGTTGAAGTTGACGAAGCGAGTGAGGGAAATGTCGAGGCGGAGGTCGGGTGCGAAGGAGGGTGGGAGGAGGGCGTTGAGGAAGAAAAAGAGATTTGCGCCGAGGAGCGGAAAGAGAACGTAGAAGGCGGGCGCGGAATCTTGTTGAAGTCTTTTCCAGATGGCCGCGACCCAGAGGCAGGACAGGCCGAGGAGGAGGATGTTCGAGAGGGCCGAGGCAAAGGGCGGCGGGACTTGAAAGAGCGTGACGATGAGCGCGAGGTAAACGTGATAGGGCCAGTAGTCGTTGGCGGGGTAGCCGGGCAGGGTCACGTTTTCGGGCGGGAGGCCGCGCAGGAGGATGTCGTACACGTAGCCGGAGTGGAAGAGTCCGTGGTAGCCGATTTGGAGGGAGGGGAGAAAGAGGAGCAGGAGGAGAATGGGGGCGAGGGCGAGGTAGAGCAGGTTGTTGCGAATCCAGTTGCGGGGATTGGAGGCGGGAGGCGCGGCGGGAAGGTCGAGCCAGGCGCGCACAGTGGGAGCGAAGTAGATCGCGGCAAGGACTGTCAGGATAAAGGTTGTCGGAAAGATGATGGGGGAAAACGGGAAGGGAGCGATGAGCGCGAGGGTCGAGACGAGGTAGCCGATGAGGAGGAGAGCAAGAACGAATAAGAGGCTGAGGGGGAGCATAGGAGATATATGAAATTATATCATCCAGAAAAAATGAACCCCCGGCCTAAAATCTCGGGAGGCCGTCTAGCTACTTAGTTTCCCTCTCCCACAACTCTCTCGCAATCATCTCCTGATCCACCGGCAACTTGTCAATGCGGACGCCAACCGCGTTGTAGATCGCATTCGTGATTGCGGGCGTGGTGGGGATGCTCGAAATCTCCCCTACCCCCTTCGCGCCGTAGGGACCTGCTTCCACCGGATGTTCCACGATGATGGAGGTGATCTCCGGCGTGAGCATAATGCCGGGCGCTCGGTAACGCGCGAGATGATCCGTGACCACCTCCCCATTCTCGACGATGAACTCTTCGGTCAAGCAGTTGCCCAATCCCATCATCACACCGCCCTCGACCTGTCCCTGTAGGCCGAGCGGATTGATGGCCGCGCCCACGTCGTTGGCGGAGATGACGCGCAGGACTTTAACTTCGCCCGTCAACTTGTTCACCTCCACTTCGGCGGCTTGCACGCCAAAGGAAAAGGCAAAGTGCATGTCGCCGCCTTCGCTGAGCGGTTTGGTCTTGGGCGCTTCATATTCGTAGCGGACTTTCGGTTGCTGTCCGAGGGCGGTCATTTCTTTGTACACGTCCGCGTATGAGAGCGCGTTTCCGTTGACGTGGACGGTTCCATTCTCAAAACGAATTTGTTCGGGGCGCACATCAAATTTCTCGGCCATCGCCGCGCTGATCTGGTCGCGCAGGGTTTTGGCGGCGTAGCGCGAGGCGTTGCCGGTGACGAAGGTTTGGCGCGAGGCGGTGGTGGGACCGCCGTTGGGAGTCAGGTCGGTGTCCATGACGAGCACACTGACCCGCTCCGGTGGCACGGACATTTCCTCGGCTACGATCAGGCGCATGACGGTGACGAGTCCCTGGCCGAGTTCGGCCGCGGAACTACGGACTTGGAAAGCGCCGTCCGCGTAGAGTTCCACGTCCGCGCCGGAGATGTCGGGGGCGCCACCACCGAGGCCGGTGTTCTTGTAGGCCGCGGCAAAGCCCCAAGAACGTATCAGGTGCGAGGTTCCAGGTATCAGGTGGGGCTTGAACAACTCCTCTCGCGACAAACCTGAAACTTGACACATGACACCTGACACCTTATCAATACATTCCATCAACCCCACCGACTCGGTCAAGACCTGTCCGGTGTTGGTCACGCTTCCCACGTGCAACGCGTTCATTCGACGCAGGTCAACCGGGTCAACGCCGATTTTTTCAGCGAGCATATCCATCATCGTCTCGACCGCGAACGCGGATTGAGTCACGCCGAAGCCGCGGAACGCGCCCGCAGGCGGATTGTTGGTGTACATGGCGTAACAATCGGCGCGGACGTGCGGGATGTCGTACGGTCCCGCCGAATGCGTGGTGGCGCGGGTCATCACCTTTTCGCCGAGCGAGGCATACGCGCCCGTGTCGCCGTAGAGTTCGGTCTCGCAAGCCACCAGCCGCCCGTCGCGTTTCGCGCCGATCTTGACTCGAATCCGCGTAGCGTGCCGCTTCGGGTGGACGAGCAAACTTTCATGGCGGTCAAACAGCAACTTCACGGGTCGCCCTGTCACATGCGCCAGCATCGCCGCGTGGATCTGTCCCATCACGTCTTCCTTGCCGCCGAAGCCGCCGCCCATCAACTGTCCCACAATCCGCACGCGCTCTTCGGGCCAGCCCATCACGCGCGCCACCTGCGTCCGATCCTGATACGGGATTTGCGAGCCGACGTAAATTTCCATACGCGGTAGACCTAACAGGTCTCCAGACCTGTTAGGTCTCACCGGAACCGCGATACTGCACTCCGGCTCCATGAAAGCGTGGTCGGTGGTGGGCGTGTGGAAGGTGTGTTCGAGGATCACCTCCGCTCCGGCAAACCCTTTATCCATGTCGCCCTTGCGGACTTTGATATGCTTGAGCAAATTGCCCTTCTCGTGGATCTGCGGGACGTCGGCCTGACGCGCCATGACCGGATTCGTGATCACGGGCTGGAGGTCGAACTCCGCTTCGATCTGACCGCAAGCCTGCTCGGCAATTTCTTGCGTTTCCGCCGCCACGATGGCGAGCGCGTCCCCCACATAGCGGACGCGTTCGCCCAGACCAACCATCACCGGCCAATCGTAGATGACCAGTCCGTGATTGTGTTCGGCGGGAATGTCGTCAGCGGTTAAAACCGCGGCTACGCCCGGCAATGCTTTGGCTTTGGAGATATCGAGTTTCTTGAGGAAACCATGAGGGATCATGGCGCGCTTGACCTTGGCATACAACATCCTGTCGAATTTCAAGTCGTCGGTGTAGATGGCCTCGCCTGTCACCTTCTCCACCGCTTCGGGTCGCAGGTGCGAGTGACCGACGGTCGTGTGACCATGCACCGAATCGGGAATGTGGGTCGGCTTCTGGACGGGTTCGCCTGTGCGAAGCGCTTGTGCCGCGGCGAGGATCGCATTCTCAATGGACGGATAACCTGCGCAACGACAGAGCGTGTCCTTGAGTGCAAAGCGGATGTCAGCCTGCGTCGGATTCGGGTTGCGCTTGAGCAACGCGTACGCGGTCATGATCTGGCCGGGGATGCAGAATCCGCATTGCACCGCGCCATGCTCCACGAATGCCTCTTGAAGAGGATGTAATTTCATCTCTGCGTGGACGCGCTGTGCCAGCCCTTCAATCGTAACGATGGTCTTTCCATCCGCGCGCTCGGCGGGATAGACGCACGACATCATCGGCTCGCCGTCCACGAGGACGGTACACGCGCCGCACTCGGCTTCTTCACAGCCGATTTTTGTGCCAGTGAGTCGCAGTCGCTCGCGCAGGAGGGTCGAGAGCGTCTCGCCGGGGATGGCGTCGAGGGTGTGGGACTGTCCGTTAACGGTAAGGGTGATCTGAGTAGTCATGCTAGTTACCTCGGTAAATCTTCTTTTTTCAAAAGTTCATATACATCGATATTGAAAGAATCCGAAACAAAATCTATTGTCTCCTTTTGATTTTCCATTGACGCTTTTGCCATTCGAGGCGTAAAAAGATTGATTTCCTTGCTCCACTTCGCATCCTTTGTCTCGCACGTTACTTTCCAGTCAACTCTGACCAGATGCTCAGATGTGTTTGGGTTACTGATGTTTGTTGTCATTTTTTTCTTGGAAACTAAATTCAACTCAGATAATCGCTTGCCACGAAACCTAAACTCCTTCGCGGGTACCGCTCGCTCAGTGATTATCCCCACTCCAACATACCCCTTCCGGCTTACATAAGATACCACTACGTCTCCCTCATTGAAGGATTGAATTTGTTTTTTGAAAATCTCTCGAAATCCCCCCGCCGAAAGATAACCGTACTTTTTGCAATCACTCCAATTTCTTCCGTGTCTTTCATCTACATTGAAAAAGTAAATACCGTTTTGGTAATCAAAACCATACAAATCGGTATAAAGCGTGTTGTGAGGGCGAAATTTATCAGCAAAGTGTCCAGAAGACACATTTGTCAAATTTCGCCCGAGTTTCCATATCAAAGTTTTTTCAATCAGAAGTGCATCATGCTCTGTAAGTTGCCTAGCGATTACTTTGATGATTGGTTTAAGACCAACTTTCCGAATCTCGGCTATTCTTTTAGCCTTCTCCGAATCGCCTCTATCCTTGAGATGTGCGTTCTTTCTGTTCCTTTGGCCCTTTCCGTAGTAAAACTCCTCGTAGTTTCGAGGGTCAATGTAAACATAAACATAGTAATCGGATTTGTCAGTCATGCTTCCTCCGTATTCTACAATAATCAGATCGCTCTTCCCCACGCCGTCTCGACCACATCCTTGAACAACTCTCCCACGATGTGACGGCGGTAGTCGGCGCTGGCGCGGCGGGCGCTGGTGCGGAATTTGGCTTGGGCGAGCAGGGCGTCGAGGGTGGGAGCGAAGGTCGCTTCGGTGAGGGGCTGACCGCGCAGGCTTGCTTCAGCGTCGGTGGCGCGGAAGGGAGTCGCGCCGCCGGGGCCGATGGCGATGTGAATGTCAGAGACGATGTTCCCGGTGCGGGCGAGCCAGACGGCGCAGTTCAAGATGGGAAGCGCCACGCCTTGAGGACGCATAATGCGCTTGAAACAGGAGGCGGCAGAGACATCACAGGTCTCAGAGACCTGTGATGTCTTCACGGGAATATAAAAACCGACGATGAGTTCTTTGGTTTTATCAATTGCGGATTTGCCGGGACCGAGGAAGAGTGAGGTGAAGGGGACGCGACGCGTGCCTGCGGCGGAGGCGACATCCACTTGCGCGTCGAGGGCGGTCAGGGCGATGGCGCCGTCGGCGGCGGGGAGGGCGTGGGCCACGTTGCCGCCGAGGGTGGCGGTGTTTCGCACTTGGGGGCCGGCGATCAAGTTACAGGCTTCGACCAAGGCTTGGGCATGCGCGCCCGTCAGAGGGTCACGCGCGACGCGGTCAACGGGGACGGCCGCGCCGATGAAGAGGGAGTCGCCGCTCAGTTCGAGGGCGATCATCTCGCGGACAGAGGTCACATCAACCAGCGTGTGGACGGGCGCGTGGCGACCTTGTCGCAGGTCGAGGAGTAAGTCGGTGCCGCCTGCGATGATCGCGAGAGGTTGCGTCGAGGAGGCGAGGGCGTCGAGGGCTTCGGCGAGGGTTTGGGGGCGGAGGTAATTTTGCCAGAGGGTCATATAAAAATGGGTAGAGCGAGATAGTATCTCGCTCTACGAGAATTACTTGCCGCGTTCGCCGCGGATATACGGCGCGCCCAACGCAGCCGGCGCGCCGAGACGCTTACGGATGGCCTCACGCGAGCCAATCACCAGCACGATGACCGTGAACGCGTAGGGCAACATTTGCAAGAAGAACCCCCAATACGGATTGTAGTAAAACGGATTGTCGAAACCGAGGAGCGTGAGCGGACCTTGAATGTCGAGGATGAGACGGCGGAGGGCGCCGAAGGCGTACGATCCGACCGCGGCCCGCACGGGGTCCCACTGCGCGAAGATGACGAGGCCAACCGCGATCCAGCCCTGCCCGCCCGTGGTCAACTCACTGAACCAGCCCGGGGCCACCGCGAGGGAGATGGTCGCGCCGCCCAGGCCAGCCAACATCCCGCCGATGAAAACGTAAAAATAGCGCAGACGATAGACGTTGATGCCCAGCGCGTCGGCCGCGGCCGGATATTCGCCCACCGAGCGCAAATGCAGGCCGGGACGCGTGCGATTGATAAAATACCAGGCGAGGGGAATCATCAAGTAGCCGATATAGACCAGCACGCTTTGATTGGTAAAGAAGATCGGGCCGAGAACCGGGATTTTGTCGAGCAGGGGGATCGAGAAGTTCGGCATGAGCGAAACGGTGCCGGCCTTGCTCAGGCCCTCGCCCAAAACGAGGCTGATGCCCGCGCCGAGGAAGGTGAGAGCCAATCCGCTGACCACCTGATCGGCTTGCAGGGTGATGACGATGAAGGCGTGAATCTGGCTGACGATCCCGGCAAAGATCATGGCTACCAGCACGCCAAGCCACGGATTGCCGGTGGCGATGGTCACGCTGAAGCCGGTCATCGCGCCGATGAGCATCATGCCCTCCACGCCCAAATTAAGCACGCCCGAACGTTCGGCGAGAACCTCGCCCAGGGTGGCAAAGAGCAATACCGTTCCGCTCGCCACGCCCGCTTGCAGGATGATGATGAAATCCATGTTATTCCTCCGCGTCTGCGCGCGCCAGGCGAATCCGATAGCGCAACAGGAAATCGCTGGCGATCAAACACACCAGGATAATGCCCTGAATCATCTTGGGCACGCCCGAGGGTTGAATTTCGCGCCCGGCCAAAATCAACGCGCCGAACAGGATCGAAACGATGATGATGACCAGCGGATTCAACTTGGCCAGCCAGGCCACGATGATTCCGGTGAAGCCATAGCCCGCCGCCAGCGGCGCGGTTTGCAGGCGATGGATCACTCCCGTCACCTCGCTCATGCCGCCCAGTCCCGCGAGCGCGCCGGAGAGAACCATCACCAAAATCGTGTTGCGCGTGATGTTGATACCGGCGTAATTGGCCGCGTTGGGATTGTCGCCGATCAGGCGAATCTCGTAACCCCAGCGACTACGAAAGACGATGAACCACAACGCCGCCGCCGCGACGATTCCGAACGCAAGTCCGAGATGGGTGGTGAGGCCGCGAAAAAAGTCAATCTCCGAGCCGAGGTTGGTGAGGCGCGGCAACCAGGTCGTCTCGGGAAATTTGGCGCTCATCTGAAAACCGCCCTCGGTCCACACGGCAAAGACCCAATAATTCACCCAGGCCACCGCGATGTAATTCATCATCAAGGTGCTGATGATCTCGTTCACGTTGAATTTGGCTTTCAGGTAGCCGGGGACGAATCCCCAAAACCCGCCCGCGGCCATGCCCGCTAAAATCATCACGGGAATGAAAATCCACGGCGAGGTCTCGGCGGCCAACACCGGGGCCAGCACGATGGCGCTGGCGCCCCAACCGCCCATGATGAACTGTCCCTCCGCGCCGATGTTCCACAACTTCATGCGGAAGGCTACCGAGCAGGCCAGCGCGGTCAGGATGATGGGCGTGGCCTTGACGATGGTGTCGCTGATCACGCCCACCTCGCCAAACGAAGCGCGCGCGATATGCGCGTACGACTGGAACGGGTTGCCGCCCGCGATGGCGATGACGATCCCCCCCACGATCAACGCCGCGAGGATGGCCCCCAAAGACACCGCGGCCGGATACCACCCCGGCGGCTGTTCCAATATCGGTTCGATTCGGACCCTGTAACGGGCGCGGCCTTTCGAAGTTGATCCTGTCATAAGGCGACTCCCTGTTTCGCGATTTTGTCCAACGGCGTGCCGGTCATCATCAAGCCGATCTGATCCACGATCTCTTGTGTGGCTTCCCCCTTCTCCAACTTTATCTCGCCCATGATGCGCCCCTCATAGATGACGTAGATGCGGTCGCTGAGCCAGAGCAATTCTTCCAGTTCCTCGGAGATGAGCAAAATCCCCGACCCCGCCTCGCGTTGCGCCAGCAACAAACGATGCACGCCCTCGATGGCGCCTACATCCAGCCCACGCGTAGGTTGGACGGCCACCATGAACGCGGGCTGGCCCGAAATCTCGCGCGCCAGAATGACGCGTTGCAGGTTGCCGCCCGAGAGCAGGCGGACGGGCGTCTCGACATTGGGGACGATAATGTCGTAGGCTTGCTTGAGTTCATTGGCAAAGCGGGTCGCCTGATTCATGTCCAGCAGGCCGCCGTGGGAAATTGGCTCCTGGCGGTATTTTTTCATGATCACATTGTCGGTCACGCTCAGGTTAGGCGAAGAACCGACGTGCGTGCGATCCTCCGGCACGTGCGCCAGTCCGCGCTTGATGCCCTCCAGCGCTGAGCGATTGCTGATCACATCCCCCTCCAGCCGCACCTCGCCCTTCGAAACCTTCCGCAACCCGCAGATCGCCTGCGAAAGTTCGCGTTGACCGTTGCCCGCCACCCCGGCCATGCCCACGATCTCCCCGCGCCGCACATCGAGCGACAGTCCGCGCAGGGCCGGCAAGCCCTTGTCGTTTTCCGCGTAGACCTCCTTCACATCCAACACCACCTCGCCGACAGGCATGGGCTTCTTGTCAATGTGAAATAACACTACGCGCCCCACCATCAATTTGGCGAGTTCCTGCGTGGTCACGCCCTGGGCCGTCACGCCGCTGGCCGTCGCCTCGCCGCGTCGCAACACGGTGATATGGTCGGCAATGGCCGACACTTCGTTAAGTTTATGGCTGATGAAAATAATGGATTTGCCCTTCGCCGCCATCGAACGCAATGTGACGAACAGACCCTCGATCTCCTGCGGGGCAAGCACCGCCGTCGGCTCGTCCATGATGAGCACATCTGCGCCGCGATACAGCATCTTCAACAACTCCACCCGTTGTTGCTCCCCCACCGAAAGCTGCCAGACCTTGGCGCGTGGGTCCACCTTCAAGCCATACGCGTCGCCCAGCGCGGCGATCTTGTCGTCGTATTCTTTCAAGCGCATAAAAAAGCGCGGTTCGTCGAGTCCGAGCAGGATATTCTCGGTTACAGTCTGTGAGGGAACGAGCATGAAGTGCTGATGCACCATGCCGACGCCCGCCTTGATGGCGTCGCGCGGCGAGTTGAACGTTACCGGCTTGCCCTTAACATGAATGGTTCCGGCTTCCTGTTTATATAAACCGGCCAGCACATTCATCAACGTGCTTTTACCCGCGCCGTTCTCGCCCAATAGGGCATGGATCTCCCCCGCGCGCAACTGAAAATCCACGTGGTTATTCGCCAGCACGCCGGGAAAGCGTTTCACAATGCCGCGCATTTCTACGACGAGCGGAGCCGATTCGTTGATGGTTTGGGTATCCGTCACGGAAATCTCCTTGGGGGAAAGGCACACAGATATACAGTTCAAGCGTCTACATGCGTACTGTTTACGTGTCTACGTGTGTACGTATCTACCTTTACAAAAATGGGGCAGAACCCAGAAGCGTCCTGCCCCATTCCTAAACCGAACTTACTCAGGCAATTCCGCGGTGATGCCCTCGGCCCACCACTTCATACAGACAGGGATACTGCACGCCAGGCCATATTCGGGGAAGGCGTCCAAGTCCACCTGCTGGAGACTCTGTCCGGCAGGAAGAATCACGTTGCCCTTGTTGTCGTTGATCGGGCCGGTGAACACATCGAAGCGGGTGAACTCGCCCGCCAGCATCTGGGCCAGGATCGCGCGCACCTCCTCGATCACTTCGGGCGGCAGTTCGGCCATGCCGGGGGTCAGGCTCTGACCTTCCATGAAGCCGTACAGGCCCAACGCGCCGGTGTTGGCGTCAAAGTAATCCCAACCGGGAACGTAAGTGCCTGCAATGATGCCCTTGGTGATGCGGGCATATTCGGGACCCCACACCCAGTACGGGGCGGTGAGACAAGCGTCCACTTTGCAGGAGCCGTACCAGTCGTAGGTCACGCCCCACTTGCCTTTTTCCTGGGCCACATCGGCCACAGCGGGCGTATCCGCGCCGGTGAAGACCACCTGCGCGCCGGCGTCGAAGAGCGAAGCGGCGGCTTCCTTCTCAACGACCGGGTCATGCCAGGTGTTGATCCAGCGCACATCCATGGTGCACTCGGGGCAGGTCTTCTTCATGCCGAGAGCGATGGCGTTGCCAAGGCGTATCTCTTCGGGGATCGGAAAGGTAGCCATGTAGCCGATCTTCGGATTGCCGTCCATCTTGGCGCGCGCCCCGGCCAACATACCGGCCAGGTATTTCATGTTTTCCATGGCGCCCATCAGGTTGCCGAAGTTCTTCGAGTTGCTCTTAATGCCCGTCAGGTGAATGAACATCGTGTCGGGGAACTCGCCGGCCACGGTCTCCATCGGGTCCATGTAACCGAACGAAGTGCCGAGGATCAGGTCAAAGCCCTTGCGAGCCAACGCGCGGAACACCTGCTCGGAATCGGCGCCTTCCGGCACATTCTCGATATAGGCCACGTGCGTGTTCTCGACATTTTCTTCCACGTAGAGCAGGCCCTCATAGTGCGCCTGCGACCAGCCGCCGTCATCATGCGGGCCGATCAAAACCATGGCGATATTGAACTTGCCTTTTTCAACAGCGGGGATCTGGAAACCGCCCACCTCTTCCACTTTCGGGGCGCAGGCGGAAAGGACGAGAGTGAAGATCGCCATCAGGATAGCGATCTTGGACAGGATTGAACGCATGGGATACTCCTCCTATAGAGTATTCAGGGTTGGTGGATACGATCACGAACCGACGATCAGTCTATTCTTGGCGCGCACCTCCTTTTCCTGTCAAATTGCTCATAAAAACGCTTACATCTTACGATTCTATTCCCAACCCGCAAAAGGGACAAGCGGATTCTGTCACAATTCGCGTCGCCAAAACTACCACTTTGTACCGCAAGATTATTGCGGTTACTGGACTTCACACCCAAACTTCGCGCGCATCCCCTCCACCGCCTCTTTCTGCCCCCCGTCCGGCTCGGTCGTCTCGGAAATCCTCTCCCACAAACGACACAACATCGGGCTCATATACTCGCGCGAAACCCGATACGACTCCATGGAAAGTTCCTGCGCCCGCGCCCACTCCCCCGCGTGCGCGTATCCCTCGATGAAGACGAATCGCTCCACCGGATCATTGGGATGGTCGTTCAACCCAAACGCGACCTCCGCCAGGCGCACAACCTCCTCCCAATCGCCCATCTGCCGCGCCAACTCGGCGCGCTCGAAGTAGTAGCACCAGCCATGTTCCGGCTCCGCGCCATACAATTGTTTCGGACGAATCGCCTGTTGCTCAAACAAAATCACCGACGGGTTTGAATTAGGAATCACATCGCGCAACGACACAGGCAAAAGACGATTGTCCGCTTCCACGTATGGGTCAATCACGCGGAAACATCCCGGCGGCTCGAAGTTAACGACGAGAATGTTCGACGTGTTGCCGCGAAAGATCGGGCCGCGATAATCCAACTCGTGCGGCTGACCCGGTTCGAGGTTCGGCAGAGTCGTCCCAACTCGGAAGGAGGCAAAATACAAAATCGCGTTCATCTCGCCGGGCGGGCTGTACATCCAGTTGAGCGGTCCGCTCAACGAATTATCGGACGAATATTCCATCGGCAAATCGTTGCTCAACAAAATCGTCTCCGGCTTGAGGCCGGGGATGCGCCACGACATCTGGTTGAAGAGTCCGCGCTGCACCTCCCAATCGTGGCGGAAGGTCGCGTCGAGTTGCTGGTGATGCGCGGCGGAGAATCCGACCAGAATTGCGAACGCGGCAATATGAACCCACCTCCATTTGCGAAGCGTCTCTACCACCCCCGTCAGGAGCAGACTCGACCCAAGCATGAACGGAAGCGTAAAGCGGTCGTTGGAAAACTTCAACTCCGGGACGAGTCCCACCAGCCAAAATGATCCGCCCGCCAGAATCCACATCGTCCACGCCAACCCGAACCACTCGCCCCATTCCAGCGCTTCGCCTGACGTTGACTTGGGCCACCGCAACAGCGCCCATCCGACTCCCACCGCCGCGGCCACCAGCACAACAGCCGCCACCGCCAGCGTCCTCGGCCCCAACACAGACGCGTCCGTCGGCGCGAAGATGAGCGTCCACGCCTGCGGAACCGTCGCCCAAAAAGAGCGCGCGACGTCGGCCAGCAAATTTGAAATGGCGAGCAGGGCGCTTTCCTGGAGGTCGGTCAGAAATTTATAGGTGTAACTTGCGTTCTGGTTCTCGAAGAAGAACGCACGCCAGAACGTCACCGCGACCATCGCCAGCAGATACGGCGTAAACCACAGCGCGGATTTTTGCAGTCGCTTCGGTTCGCCGCGCAGGATGATCCAAAATAGAAGCGCGCGACCCAACTCCATGAAATAGAAGTATTCCATCGTCAAAAGATTGGCGACGCTGAAGATCAAAGCAAGGAGTGTTAGCAGAATTGGCTTCAGCAAATTGCTTTGGCGAATAACGACGCCCTCATCCTTGCCGTCATTGCGAGGGCGTTCTTCCCGAAGCAATCCCCTATTTGCTGCGAGGAGATTGCTTCGTCGGGAAGACCACCCTTCTCGCAATGACGATGACAGCGCCAGCAAAGACAGGTTGAACGAAAGCAGGAGGAAATTGAACACAATGTAAAAGTGACTATACATCAACCCTAAAAAGTTTTGTCCCAATCCTGGATAAACGAGGAAGAGCGCGCCCGTGACAAAGGCCAGCCGATCCTGTTTCGGCCACAACTGACGGATGAGCCACCACACCTGCACCGCCGCCAGCCAGTGAATGAGGATGACCAGCGCCTGCCAACGGATGGGATACGGTCCCACCAGCGGCAACATGATTTGGTAGATCATCCCCCAAAACGGGCGGCTGGTGGAGAAGGTTTGCGTGAGCATTTCCGGGCCGAGGCGATAGTAGATCCACGACCAGGGCGACTCGTCCCAGTAAAAGCCGCGTTGCCAGAAGAAGAGTCCGTAGGTAGTGAAGGCGAGCAGGAGGAGGTAGAGGGGCGGGGTGTATTTTTTCATTTCGCAGAGCAGGATTCCGCAAGTTCTACTTGCGGGCGATCCCGAAGTTCTACTTCGGGATTCCTTTTCGAACCTTCAAGACAATTTCACGCTCATCCGCAAACGATGGAACCGGCCCTCGCGAAATTCATTGACCGTTTCAAAACCAACTTGGCGATACAAACGGATGGCCGCGCTGTTTTCCGCTTCGACGCTCAGGCTGACGCGATTGTACCCTGCCATCGCGCTGGCCGCCATAAACCGCCGCGTGAGCGCGAGTCCCAACCCCTGACCGCGCCCCATTTCAGCCACACCGATGTAGGTCAGCTCGATCTCGCCGGGCTGGATGAGATTCTCCTCGGCAGGAGAGAGGGCCGTGCGGAGGAGTTGCCCGATCACGCGCGGACGCGTCAGCGCGAGGCGCGCCAGTTGACCCGCGAACCAAAGTGGGGATTGGCGTAGACGGGCCACCAACTCGGTGGGGTGCGGCGAACCAATCACCCAGCCCAGGGCCTGTGTCTGCTGAAAGGCGAAGGCCGCAAAGCCGATCACCTGCGGGTCGCGGACGGCTAGTTCGTAATAGCGGCGCGTCACGGACGGGCCGAGGTCGGTGAGCAGGGTGGGCATGACCTCACGATGCAACGCGGCTACAAGGGCGAGGTCGGGGGAGGAGAGGTCGGAGAGGGAGGCGAGGGTGGGCATGTTTATCGATTTTAGTCGTCATTGCGAGGCGGCGTTCTTCCGCCGAAGCAATCTCCGCGGCGAGGTAAGGGATTGCTTCGCTTCGCTCGCAATGACAGACATCAGTTTATGCGAGGCCGCGGATGAGGTAGGGGCCGAGTGAGCGGACGATGAAAGAGGGCAGGCGTTTCCAAAGGGCGATGGCGATTTGGAATTTGGGGCTTTTCTGGTTCAGGTCGGGGATGGAGCGACCGGGGGCGAGGCAGTGCCAGTACGCGAGCGGGAGACGCTTTGTGTTCCATTTTAACTTGAAGGTTTCGTTGCCGGAGCCGACCAGACTGCGGCCGAGATCGAAGGTGGTCATCCCTTTTTGGATGGCGCGCTGGATGACGGCCCAATAGAGATATTCGCCGCCGTAGTCCGCGCGGACGTGATGCAAAATGTTGGCGTGCAGGTTCGAGACGGTCTTGCCAACGTCAATGAACACGCCGCCGCCGGAGATGGTTCCACGCGAGTCGTACAACACGGCGAACTCGAGTGACTTGCCGAGATGCTCGGCCATTGTTTTCAAATAGAACTTGGAATGATAGGGCGAGCCAAGTTCGTGCATACTCAATGACAGGGCTTCGTAGGCGTCATCCAGCAGGTCGAGATGACCGAAGCGGACTTGGAATCCCTGGCGCGTTGATTTGCGGACATGGTTGCGATGGTTGGAAGAAAATTTTGCGAGAAGCGCGTCGGGGTTGGAGGGCAGGTCAATGTGGTAGGTGAAATAGACGGGATGTTGAACCCAGCCGGGGGGAGGAGTCGAAGCGTCGTCGCGGAAGCGGAGGAGGGCAAAGTGGGCGCGTGTCGCGTCGAGGGTTTGACGGGCCGCGTCGAGCAGGGAGTCGCGCGCCGCGAGGGAGTCGAAAACGAAGCCGCCATAACTGGCGAAGGGAACGGTGAGCAGTTGATGCCCGAAGATGGGATGCTTGACTTCGGTGAGGGCGAGCACGCCGACGGGCCGGTCATTCTCAGTGGCGAGGAAACGATGGACGGGGAAGTTGTAAACGGCGCGGGCGAAGTCGGTCCACGAATCGAGTCCAGCGAAGCCGAGCCGCTCCGGGTGAGGAAGAGCCGAGAAGTCGGGGACGCGCGTCACGTTCATTGCCGTAGGGTCCGAACGTAGGAGTCGAGCGTGGCGGTGGGAAAGTCGCGCAAAAGATTTTTGAGGAAGGTGGCTTTGCTGAAGGTGAAGGGAGCGAGGAGCGGGTTGGAGAGGATGTCGCGGAAGAAGCGGCGCGGCCAACGTGTGGGCGGGATGATTTCGTAGGGGTGCAAAAAAATGACGGGACTGCGACCGGCGCGAAATTCTTTTTCGATGAGTTTATAAACGAGGGGTTGGAAGAGACCGCTCATCAGGCTGGAGCCGTAGGGAAATTCTCCGCCGAGGAGGAGGGGGAGGGTCATGTTGCGCGGGGCGCGCAGATGATTGGGTTGGCTGAAAAACGGATACGTACTGACGGGGAGTTCGCGGAGGTCGCCTTTTTTGAGGAGGGTTCCGGCGGGCGCGTAAATGGAGGAACTGTAAGTGAAGCCGTGCTGCGCGAGGAGCGGATAAACTTCCTCGATGGTGCGAATCATCGGAGCGCGGAAACCGACGACGTGATTCTCGGCGCGCCATTTTTTGGAGGTGAGGAGATCGTGTTCGATGTCCGCGAGGGTGGTGAGGGGACGATGCACCTGGCAGTGAAAGCCGACCTCGTGTCCGGCGGCGCGAATTTTTTTGGGGAGGTCGGGATACCATTCGACAAGTTCGCCGACGAGATAGAAACTGATTTTGGAATCGCCGAGCCGTTCGAGGATGGGGTCGAGGGCGTCACGGGCAAAGCCTTCGTCGAGGGCGAGGCGTTGTTCGGGAGGCAGGAAATCGTAACGACGGGAGGGCGCGAACCAGGACTCGTAGTCTATGGTGAGGAGCAGGCGCGGGGAGGTTGGGATCACGAGGGGAATTATAGCCGGATAGTTTGGTAGTCATATAGTCTGATAGTCAAATAGTCTGATAGTCCGATAGTCGAATAGTCGCGTGGCCGGATGTTACTGCTCCGACCACGCGACCAAACGACAAAGCGACTAAGAGACGACGCGACTATGGAACTATCCAAGTACCCGTCTCGCCTTTCAACGCCCGTCCGATATGTTCGGGATTGGTGATGAGCGCCTGCTTGCCGCCGTTTTCGAGGAACCAAATCACGGCCTGAATTTTCGGCGCCATCGAGCCTTTGGCGAAGTGCGTCCCTTCGGCTAGGTATTGTTTCGCTTCGGCCAGCGTGATGCGGTCGAGCCATTTTTGTTCGGGCTTGCCAAAATTGATGGCAACTTTTTCCACGGCAGTCGAGATGAGGAACAGGTCAGCCTTGATGAGACGCGCCAGCAACGAGGAGGCGAAGTCCTTGTCAATTACCGCCGCGACGCCTTCCAATTCTCCGTTCGCGTTACGGATGACGGGAATACCGCCGCCGCCGACAGTGATGACCACCATCCCGGCGTTGAGCAACGTCTGAACCGCTTCGAGCTCCACGACCTCTTGCGGGAGAGGCGAGGCCACGACGCGCCTCCACCCCCGCCCCGCGTCTTCCTTAACCGACCAACCGAGATCGCTCTGACGACGCTTGGCTTCCGCCTCGTCCATGAACGAACCGATGGGTTTCGACGGCTCTTTGAAGGCCTTGTCGTTCGCGTCCACCGCGACCTGCGTTACGACCGTCGCGACATTCTTCTGGATGCCGCGTCGCTTGAACTCATTTTGGAGATTCTGCTGGAGGGCATAGCCGATTGCGCCCTGCGAGTCCGCGCCGCAGACTTCGAGCGGGACCTCGTGCATACCCTCCACCTTCGCGGCGATCTCGGAGCGTCGCAGGATGAATCCCACCTGCGGCCCGTTGCCGTGACCGATGGCCACGTCCCAACCTGCGGCGACCATGTCCGCGATGTGGAGGGCAGTCTCTTTGGCGGCGAGGTATTGATCCTCGACGGTCTTGTGCGCTTCGTCCTTGATGAGCGAGTTGCCGCCGATAGCGACGACGGCGAGTTTGTTAGTCATATGTCTCCTTTATGTATGGTAAACAGGTATACAGGTATACAAGTACACACGTAAACACGTGCGCACGACCTGTGTACCTGTGTACTTGTCTACTTGTGTACGTCCCCTCACGCCATCGTCAACGCCATCACGGCCTTCTGCGCGTGGAGGCGATTCTCGGCCTCATCGAAGACGACCGAGTTGGGGCCGTCGAGAACTTTGCTGGTCACTTCGATGTCGCGATCGGCGGGAAGCGGGTGCATGTAGATGCAATCCGGCTTGGCGACCTTTAGTTTCGCGTCGTCCATGATCCAGTCCTTGTACGAGTCCTGAAGTTTCTTGCCCTCGGCCTTGTCGTTGGCGGTGAGAAGCGGCCCCCAGGATTTGGCATAGATCACGTCCGCGTCCTTGCAGGCTTCGGTCATGCCGTCTTTGCTATCAATGATCTCGAAGTTCGCGCCGGCGATCTTTGCCTGCTCTTTGGCCTGTTCCACGATGTCGGGCATTAACTTGAATTCGGGTGGATAGGCGAGGGTCACGTCCATGCCGAAGCGCGGCATTTGCAGGATGAGCGACTGCGGGACAGAGATCGGTTTGAGATAGGAGGCCGCGTAGGCCCACGAGACAACGATCTTCTTCTTGCGGAGGTCGCGTCCCTTTTTCTCCATGATGGTCATCAAGTCCGCGAGACACTGGAAGGGATGGTAAATGTCGCATTGCATGTTCAGCACGGGCGCGCGTGAATTTTTGGCGACTGCATTGAGATATTTGTTGCCGTCGCCAAAGTCGCAGTGACGAATGGCGATGCCGTCGAAGTAGCGACCGAAGATCTCGCCGATTTCCACGGGCGTGTCGCCGTGCGCGATTTGGGTGGTGTTTGAGTCAATGAACGCGCCATGTCCGCCGAGTTGGGCGATGCCCGCCTCGAACGATCCGCGCGTGCGCGTGGACGAGAAGAAGAACAACATCGCGAGTACCTTGTCGCGCAGGTAGGCGTGCGGTTCACCCAGGGCGCGCTTGCGCTTCAGGTCCCAGGCTACGTCCAGAACAGTTTCGACTTCCTCCTTGGTGAAGTCGAGGTCGCCGATGAAATCGCGACCACGAAAGTTGGTTTGCATGGTTTAGTCTCCTAGTCTGATAGTCTCATAGTCTGATAGTCGGATAGTCGGATAGCAGTTAGGTGGATTAATTTTTGTTAGTCTCATTGTCTTCTAAATCGGCAAGGTCTCCTTGAATATTAACAAAATACTCGCTCTGGTCCTCAGAGATTTTGTTGCCGGAATTTTGACCGCTCTTACGGAGGTAGGTAATCAAACCGTTGATGAGGCGTTTGGCTTCATCGGCCTGATCGTACGCTTGTGTCAGTTCGGCTTCCGTGATGTACTTGCGATCAAGTGCCAGATAAAGTTCCGATTGAACTTCACTGCTTGATCGACGCGCCATTTTCAAGAAACGGATAAACTCAGGGTCGGTACCCGAGTCGCAACCTTCGGCGATATTGTGCATGACCGAACCAGAAGCGTCCAAAATCTGGTCACGCAATCTGAAATCTTTCGAGAAATTGGGATGAAGGGTCAAGCCATGAATTGTATTTGCCAAGACGCGCGCTTTTTGCCAACAAATCAAATCCTCGAACCGACGAACCTTCGACATTGTATTCTCTCCGAGTCTTATGTCGCTCGACTAATAGTCTCTTCGCCTAATAGCCCCACTACTATCAGACTATGAGACTCCAGACTATTAGACTCTTATTCCATCGCTCCCAGCACCAGCGCCAACAGCGTCATCCTCATCACAACGCCATTGAAGGCTTCCTGCCAGTAGCGCGACCAACGGGTGATGTCCACGTCGGTGGGAATCTCGTCCATGCGCGGCAGGGAGTGGAGCAGGATCGCGTCGGATTTGGCCTTGCCCTCCAGAAGTTCACGCGTGATCTTGTAGTTGGCGGGCGTCAGACCCACCTCTTTGCCGCGTTCGTCGCGCGACTTGGTGTAATCCGGTTGGACGACCGGCTCGACCAGGATCACGTCCGCTTCGGCGATGGCCTTCTCCACGTGGTCGGCTTCCTTGAAGTTGACGCTCAGTTGCTTGAGTTCGGCTTTGAAGTCATCGGTCAATCCCATGTCGGGCGGGGCCACAAACGTGATCGGGCAATCGAACTGGCTGAGGGCGTAACCGAGCGAGTGCATCGTCCGCATGCGCATATCGCCGACGGCCAGCCACTTCAACCCGTCAATGCGACCCTTCTCGCGCAGGACGGTGTACAGGTCGGTGAGGATTTGCGTCGGGTGTTCGCCCCAGCCGTCGCCGCCGTTGATGATCGGCACGCTTGCCCATTTGGCGGCCTCGTGCGGCGCGCCTTGTTGGAAGTGACGCATCACGATCACGTCGCCGTAGAACTCCAGCATCTTGACCGTGTCCTTGATCGACTCCTGGTAGAAGTCGCCGGCGCGCGTCATCTTCGCGTCGGAGAACCCAGTCACATGGCCGCCGAGGCGGTGCATGGCCGCCTCGTGCGCGAGGCGCGTCCGCGTGGATGGTTGGTAGAAGGCGGTGACGAGGGTCTTCTCTTTCAACATGTCCACGTTCTTGCGCGACCTCGCGATGGGTTCCATCTTCGCGGCCACGTCGAACACGTGGAAGAACTCGTTTCGCTCGAATTCCTTGAGCGAAAGAATATCACGACCGGCAAAACTACGCATGGTGTACTCCTTGTGAAAAAATGATGTACACACGTAGACAGGTACACAAGTACACAGGTCACGTGTGTACGTGTTTACTTGCTTACCTGTTTACCCAGAATACCCGGCAACAACGCGTAAAACTCCGTCGCGGCTACCACTTCATCGAGCGGGACATTCTCGTGGCGCATGTGCGCGGTCTTCTCGTCGCCGGGACCGAAGCCGATGGAGGGGATGCCCGCCTTCCCGGCCCAGTACGTGCCGTTGGTGGAGAAGTCCCACGTGCCAAGACTCCGCTTCTCGCCCCACAACGCCTCGATCGTGGACTGTCCGGCCTGGGTCAGCGGATGAACGTCGTCCAGCAACCAGGGCGGGTAATACTTCGACACGGGGAAGACAAAGCCGGTGTACGACGGCGTATCGTAGAACAACTCTTCGACGTGAATCTCATCTTGCAGGTAATCGGGGATCAACCCCTTGATCGTGGCGATGACCTCCTCGCGCGGCTCGTTGAGCGTGATGCGACGGTCAATATAGATCGTGAACTGATCCGGCACCGCGTTGAGAGACGCCGTGCGCGCCGCCACATCCGTGACCGCGATGGAGGGATAGCCCTGCACCGGGTGGTAGCCCATCCCGAAGCGCATCCGACGGTCCAACTCGCGGATCTGCGTGATGACTGCCATCATCTTGTAGACGGCGTTGTCGCCCAGGTAATGCGACGCGGCGTGCGCGGAGCGTCCCTGCGCGGTGATCTTCAATTCGATGCGGCCCTTGTGTCCGCGATAGATCTGCATCTTGGTCGGTTCGCCGATGACTACGAAATCGGGTTTCACTTTGGGGTCGGCCTCCACGAAGGCGTTGGGCGCGATGCCGTCGCACCATTCCTCCATGTTGCCAAAGTAGTAGGCGGTGTACCCGTCGAGCAGGCCCAGGTCGCGCGCGAGGGCCAGGCCGTAGATCATGCCGGGCGTGGAGCCTTTCTCGTCACAGGCGCCGCGCGCGTAGAGAATCCCGTTCTCCACCTTGCCTTTGAACGGATTCCACTCCCATTCGCCCGGGTCGCCGACTCCCACCGTGTCAATGTGCGAGTCGAAAACGATTTTCTTGGGGCCGTTGCCGATGCGCCCGACGGTATTGCCCATCTTGTCGAAGCGCGCCTCGTCGAAGCCGAGCTTCTTCATCTCAGCCTGGATGCGGTCGCCCACATCCTTCAACTGCCCCTCCATGCTGGGGATGGCGCAGATGTCGCGCAGGAATTGGATGATGGTTTCGCGGTTTTGTTCTACTCGTTTTTTGATTTCTGGTACGGGCATGGTTACCTCGGAATTTTTCACCCGTCATTGCGAGGAGGGCGGTCTTCCCGACGAAGCAATCCCCGTCACCACCGGGAGATTGCTTCGCTCCGCTCGCAATGACGGAAGCAGTTTGTGGCTAGGCCCCATTCCCCACGCGGCGGACAATGTGGAAATGGAAATAGCCGGGGATAAAATAACTCAACGTAAAATCAATCACCTTGCCAGCCGTGTTATACAACTGCGAACTGAAATGCAACAGCACGTCGCCGCGCTGAATCTCCAACGCCTTGGCAACGTCTGCGGTGGCGCCGATGGCGGTGACGTTGGCCCGTGAAGCGGAGATCGAGTCGCCGCGACCCAGCAAGAAGTCCAGCACCGAACCGCCAAAGTTATCCGAAAGATCCTCCACGCGCAAGATCTCCTCCGGCAGGGTATCCACCAGGTATGCCACAGGACGCCCGTCCGCCTGCATGACGCGGCGAATGCGCGTTAAACGCGTCGCAAGCGAAACGTTCAGCGCGCTGGCGTTTTCCTGGTCGGCAAATAGTTTCTCCATGCGCAGGTCGCTGACCGAAATCTTCAACTTCATGCGACCCGCCATCGTCTCGAGGCTCTCCAGCACTTCGAGGCCGCTGTCAATCACCGAAATGTTGCCAACTACGAACGTTCCCGCGCCCTGCCTGCGGCGGATGAGGCCCTGCGTCTCGAATGAACGCATAGCCTCGCGCAAGGTGGCGCGGCTCACGCCCAATTGCTTCGCGAGTTCCGGCTCGGAAGGAAGACGCGTCCCGCCCGGCGAGCGCGCGATCAAACCCGCCAGTTCGGCCTGCAAACGTTGAAACGGAAAATTAGCCATCACTCCTCCAATAGCGGAACAAATTCAAATTTTGTCACATCCACCAAACCGAGATCGGAGATCCGCAATTCGGGGATGACCACCAAGGCAAGCAAACTCAATTGCATGTTCGGATTGTTCAACTCACAACCGCATTGCATGAACCCGCGCAACACGGACGCGGCCTTTTCGGCCACCGCGTCGGCGCGCTCGTTCGACATCAACCCCGCGATCGGCAACTCCACCCGCGCAATGACTTCGCCGTCGAGCGCCACCGCCTGCCCGCCCCCGCTTCGCGCGAGACTTTGGGCGGCCGCGGCCATCGAGGCTTCATCGGTTCCCACGACGATCATGTGATGGCTGTCGTGCGCCACCGTGGACGCGATGCCGCATTTGCGCGTGAAGCCGAACCCGCTGACTAGTCCAAGTTGGATTCGCCCCGTGCCTTCATGTCGTTCCACGAGGGCGATTTTCGCCAGGTCGCGTTTTGTATCCGCCAGCAATTCGCCGTTGACAGGTTCGAGGTCGAAGGTCAAATGTCGCGTGGGCGCTTGATTCTCGATCACCCCGATCACATTCACTTTGACCTTCGACTTTCGACTTTCAACGTTGATCTTGAAATCTTCCGGTTTCAGCGGGCGCTTGAGATGAACGGAGTCCGTAACCCACTTCGGGTGTTTGACGTCCGGCAGTTCGACCTGCCACTTTCCGTTCTGCGCGATAACCTGGCCCTTGGCGATCACCGCCTCGGCGCGGAAATTGCGGAGGTCTCCCACAATGAGAACGTCGGCCCAGCGGCCTGGGGCGATCATGCCCAGTTCACGCGTCAGGCCGAAATGCTCAGCGGTGTTGATCGTGCACATTTGGATGGCGGTCATGGGGCTAAGGCCATGCTCGATGGCGTGACGCAGGACGCGATCCATGTGACCTTCTTGCGTGAGCGTTTGCGCGTGCGAGTCGTCGGTGCAGAGGATGAAGCGGCGCGGGTCGAGTTTGTTGCGGGTGACGGCGCCCACTTGCGCGGCCACATCGTGCCAGGAGGAACCGTAACGAAGCATGGACTTCATCCCCTGGCGCACACGCGCGATCGAATCTTCGAGACGCGTCCCTTCGTGATCGTCCTCCGCGCCGCCCGCCACATAACCGTGGAAAGGCAGGCCGAGGTCGGGCGAGGCGTAATGCCCGCCGATGGTTTTGTTGGCGGCGTGGGTGGCGGCCATCTCTTCGAGCATTTTCTTGTCGCCGTTGAACACGCCGGGGAAGTTCATCATCTCGCCTAGGCCGATGATTCCCGGCCAAGTCATGGCTTCGGCCACCTCCTCCGGCCCGATCGACGCGCCGGGAGTCTCCATCCCCGGCGCGGAGGGAACGCACGAAGGCATTTGCACCCACACGTGGATGGGTTGCTTTTGCGCCTCGTCCACCATCAACTTGACGCCTTTGAGTCCGAAGATGTTGGCGATCTCGTGCGGGTCAACGAACATGCCGGTCGTCCCGCGCGGCGCCACGGCGCGCACGAACTCCGTCACCGTGACCATGCCCGACTCAACATGCATGTGTCCGTCCAGCAAGCCAGGGACGAGGTATTTGCCGCCGGCATTGATCACCACCGTATCTTTCCCGACGGTGTGGCTGGCATCCGGCCCGACGTACGCGATGTGACCATCCACAATGGCGATGTCGGTCGCGTCCACGAACTCGCCAGATTGAACGCAGACCCAGGTTCCCTTGCGGATCACAAGGTCGGCGTGCTTGCGGCCCATGGCCACGTCAACGAGCGAACGGATGAGTTTTGCAGAAGAAGACATAGGTTCTCCGTGAGGTCAGCCGTAAAGAATTCCGTACACGGTCAGCGCGGTCATTGCGGCGGCGATGAGAAACAACGGGACCAGCAACCACCACGCCAGTCGAATCTTATTTTTGTAAACCGCGTAGGCCGCGCCGAAGATGAACAGGGCGGTGAGATAAAGCGGGAGGCCAAGACCGGCGCTTAGATAATAAGTTGCAGGAATAGATCAAACTCCCGCGGCGATCAAGGCAACCGGCCATCTTTTCCAGACGCCGATCACAGCCAGCAACACGCAAATCAGGTTTGCTGGAGCGCCGAAGAGGAAGAGAACAAAGATTTCGTTGGACATTGTTATTCAGCGAGATACTATCTCGCGCTACCCTGTCAGTAATCGCTTCGAGGCGCGATTGTGTTTCAAGGCTAACGCAACTTCATCCACCGTGACCAACTGGCCTTCCTTAACGATAAACTTGCCGCCGACCACGGTGTAATCCACGCGGACGGGCTGGCAGAAAACCACGGCCGCGACCGGATCATGCAGCGCGCCGGCGTAGTCGAGGCGATTGAGGTTGACCGCGAAGAAGTCGGCGCATTTGCCGGGTTCGAGAGAGCCGATGTCTTTGCGTCCAAGCACGGCCGCGCCGCCGCGCGTGCCGAGATAAATCGCTTCACGGGCGGTCATCAACTTTCGATTGGGGTCGTTCGAGAGGGAGTAACCGGTAATCCCCTCTTTCACACGCGAAAGTAACATCGCCTGGCGGACTTCAGCCAACAGGTGTGAGCCGTCGTTGGAGGCGGAGCCGTCCACGCCGAGACCGACGTTGACGCCGGCTTTGCGATATTCCTTAATCGGGGCGATGCCGGAAGCGAGACGCATGTTCGAGGTGGGACAGTGCGCCACGCCGCAACGATGCTTGGCAAAGGTTTTGATTTCCTCGTCATTGACCCAGACCGCGTGCGCGAACCAGACGTCTGCCCCAACCCAATCCACTGCCTGCATGTACCCGACGGGACGATGACCAAACTTTTGCAGGCAGAATTGTTCCTCGTCTTCGGTTTCGGCCAGGTGGGTGTGGAGGTGGACTCCGTACTCGCGCGCCAGTTTTGCGGACTGCTTCATCAACTCGCCGGTGACGCTGAACGGCGAGCAGGGCGCGAGGACGATCTGGGTCATCGCGCCGGGTTTGGGGTCGTGGTAACGCTCGATGAGGCGTTGCGAGTCTTTGAGGATGGCGTCTTCTGTGTCCACGACTGAGTCGGGGGGCAGGCCGCCTTTGGATTCGCCGAGGCTCATCGAGCCGCGCGAGGCTTGGAGGCGGACTCCGACCGAGAGGGCCGCCGCAATTTCATCGTCGAGTTTGGAACCGTTTGGGTAGAGGTAGAGGTGATCGGAGGCGGTGGTGCAACCGGAGAGGGCCAGTTCCGAGAGGGCCGTCTGCGTCGAGATGAAAATATCATCGGGCGTGAGACGCGCCCAGATCGGGTAGAGCGTCTTCAACCAGTTGAAGAGGTTGGCGTCTTGCGCGGCAGGGACAGCACGCGTGAGGGTTTGGTAGAAGTGATGGTGCGTATTGACCAAGCCCGGGAGGAGCACGTGGCCGCGCAGGTCGAGAATTTCATCGGCGGCGCTGGGCAAGTCGGAAATTTGTCCTACCTGCTCGATGAAGCCGTCGCGAATGAAAAGACCACCTTCGGGAAATTCCCGTTGGCGGTCATCCATAGTAACGATATACGCGTTTGTGATGAGAAGGGTTGACATGGGGTTCTCTGATTGGTCTAGTTGTCTGACAACTCTAGTGTAGCAAAAAAGAGGAAGGATGTCAATTGAGAAATGGATATTTTCTTCTATAATGAAGATGCCGCAAAGGAGGCCGTATGAACGATTTCGATTCACCCAACCCATTGTTCCGGGTTGACCTTTTAACGGGGTGTTACAACCTGGTAAGTTTTTCGAAAGACCTGGAAGATAATTTCCACAACGAAAAATTGAAGGCGGTCTCGCTTGTAGTGGTGGATGTATATCAACTGCGCCAGGTCAATCAAACCAAAGGTTTCCATCACGGCGACAAGGTGTTGCGCTGGCTTGGAATCGCGATCAAGGATGTGACCGCCTCCAACGTATACCGCATCTCGGGAGACAACTTTGTGGCGGTCATGATCGGCGGGACGCAAAAAGCGCGTCAAGCAAAAGCCAGGAACTTGTTCGAGCGACTAAACAGCGAAGCCGGACAATTGGAATTGACCCCGCCCGTCGTCCGCATGGCGGTGATCCATTTTCCGAAGGGGGCGACGCTCAACCCTGCCGTGGTTTGGCGAAACATCAACGAAAAAATGCCCGAACTTTCCGACGGCGTAAAGACCGCCACAGCCTACCAAGCGGTCGAGGCGGATGTTTCAGAAAAGGACAAGGCCACTTTGAAGGCGATCCGCCTGATGGCTGGCCGGATCGAAAACCTGGGCGGGGCGCTTCAATACACCTTCCGGCTGGCTTACACCGACCCGATCAGCGGCGCGCCCAACACGCTCGCCATCCAGCGCCGGCTGGAACTCGAACTAAGCGACGCCATCCTCGAAAACCGTCACATGTGCGTGTGTTTGATAGACGGCGACGATCTAAAACGATATAACGCCAACGGCTACGAGGCCGGCGACGACGCGATCTGCAAGATTCACAACGCGCTTGTCGGAGCGCTACGACCGGGAGATTTCATCGGTCGCTGGCGCATGGGCGACGAGTTCGTGATCATCCTGCCACGCACCAACATCGAGCAGGCCGGAATGGTGGCCGAACGCCTGCGCAAGGCCATCGAGAAAACGTCAAAGGCCTGGCCGTACCCGGTCACGATCTCCGTCGGCGTAGCCTATCATCCCAAACACGGCGACACGACAAACCAACTCCTCGAAGCCGCGGAAACCGCGTTGCGCAAAGCCAAGGCCGCGGGCAAGAACCGGATTGTGATCGCGGTGTAAACATCCCTCGCGCAAAACAGGGAAGACCTGCTAGAATCACGCCGTTTGAGGTCCGATTTTCGCCAACAAGGAGACCGCCATGCCCGACTTCCGCAGGAACCCCAAAAAGATCATAGCCCCAAAAGTGATGGCGCTCAACTTCCGCCCGGACGCCGTCCCCTCGACTTGGAACAACAGCGAGGATCTTTCCCGCCAATTCGCGCAAACCATGCGAACCATGAGCGCGGACACTGTTGTCTATCAGATCGCGATCAAGAAGAACGTGAAAGACTACCCCGCGCTGGAGGATGGGCGCAAATACACCGACGCCACTTGGACGCAGGCGCGGCAGGATGATCGAATGGCCTATCGCGACCAGCACGGCAATTACATGATGGCGAATTACCTGAAGATCGTGCAGGATTTTGCCCTGCTCCAACTCGTGCGCGACAAGATCATTGACGAGGTGTGGATGTTTGGCGGCCCGTACTTCGGTTTCTACGAAAGCCGCATGGTGGGACGCAACGCGCTATGGTGCAACGCGCCGCCGCTCGAACAAACCGGACGCCGCTTCGTGATGATGGGCTTCAATTACGAACGCGACGTGAAGGAAATGGTTCACAACTTCGGCCATCGCGCCGAGAGCCTGCTGGGAGCAAAATACGGCTCGATGAATTACGTCTATCAACTCTACCGGCAGGAACCCACCCCAGCCCCAGCCAACGAGTTCGAACAATTCCTCATCCAAAATGGGACCACACATCGCGTCCCTGGCGGCGCGGACTACAGCCAGAGCGAGATCGCCTGGGTGACCAAATTCAAAGAGGAGTGGTTCCCCCTCAGCGTGAACCCGAATAAGGTTTAGGCGAACCGGATTCCCGCCCATGACCTTCCTGGCCGAATTCGAATCCCGCCTGCCCGCCGCCCTGCGGCAAAAACTGAAAAGCCTAAACTCGCCCTTCGCCATCCAGGCCTACCTGGATGGCATGCCTTACATCGGCGAGGAGCGCGACCGCTCGCCGCTCAACGTGATGCTCGACGGTCAATGCCACTGCCTCGACGGGGGATTTCTGGCCGCGCTCTGTCTCTGGCGCATCGGTTTTCAACCGCTTCTCATTGACATCGTGCCGGATCCAGGCGCGGACGACGATCACGTTCTGGCCCTCTACCGCGTGGAGGGACGCTGGGGCGCGCTCGCCAAATCCAACTACATCAACCTGGGATTCCGCGAACCGGTCTACAAGTCACTGCGCGAACTGGTGATGACCTACTTCGAGCATTACATCAGCGTCCATCAACAAAAGATGTTACGCGGCTACACGCGTCCGTTGGACGCGTCGCGCTACGTCCGCCTCCATTGGGCCTGGGACGAAGAGGGGGCGAATATCCTGTACTACAAACACTTCTATGGACGAAAGACGATTCCGCTCATCACGAAAAGCGCGGCAAGGAGACTCTCGCCCGTCACGGATCGCAATTATGCGTCCGAAACTCTGTTCACAAATTTAAACGAGTCGTTCGGGATACGGAAGGATTAAGAGGCCATTCCGTTTTCATCGTTGCTTCTAGGCGGGATTCTCTATATAATCGTCATAGGAACCGTCGCTATGCTGGGATACACCCTCGCGAACCGCTACAGAATCGAAGCCGAAGTTGGTCGCGGCGGGATGGGTATTGTCTATCGGGGATACGACACGCGCCTCAATCGCACGGTGGCGATCAAGATCCTTTCCTCCCCGGAGTTAAGCGAAGAAGAACACATCCGTTTGTTGGCCGAGGCGCAAGCCGCCGCGCAATTGAATCATCCCAACGTGGTCACGGTATACGATGCGTTGGAGGTGGACAACCAGCCTTTCATCGTCATGGAATATGTAGAGGGACAGACGTTGCGATCTGTTCGAAATCCGACCCTCAAGGAAAGCCTCGAGTATATGCGCCAGATTTGTTCCGCGCTGGCGCATGCCCACAGTAAAGGCATCATTCACCGCGACCTCAAGCCCGAAAACGCCCTGCTCACTCCCGAAGGAATCGTCAAGTTGATGGACTTCGGTCTGGCGCGCTACATAGACGCGCCGCGCATCACGAGGACCGGCGCCCTGACCGGCACCTTCGCCTACATGGCCCCGGAACTGATTCAGGGGGAGGCGGCCAGCCCGCAATCGGATCTGTACGCGCTGGGCATGATGTTTTACGAATTCCTGACCGGCAAATCACCGTTTGAAACCAGCAACCTCGCCAAGTTGATCAGCCAGCATCTGTACGAGCAGGTCCCCCCGCCGCGCGATGTGGTATCCGGCCTGCCCGCGGGGTTGAACGAACTGGTCACACAAATGTTGGAAAAAAAACCGGAAAATCGCCCTACGTCCGCGCGCGCGGTGGAGACCGTTCTCATTTCCTTCCAAACCGACCGCGCCGTTCCCCTGCCGACATTGCTCGATCAACTGGGCGTTCAGTCGCTGGACGAACTGGCCCGGTCGCGCGCCCCCGACCGCGCCAAGTGGGAGCGCGAATGGAAGCGGAAAAGCTACCCCAAGTCTGCCATCCCCGCGCTGGAGACGGGCGAAAAGTCGCTCATTCTCGCCAACCGGGCGCGCGAACTGGCAAAAAGCATCCAGCATTTGAACGAGCATCGCATCCTGCTCATCACCGGAATGCCGGGCATCGGAAAAAGTTCTCTGGCGCGCACCCTGCTGGAATTCATGCCGCCCGAATCGCCGCCGCCGTTTTGGTACAACTTTGAACGCCAGCAAAGCAGCGGCAACACGCTGGGCGTCCTGCTCGACCGAATCTCCGGCTACCTGGAAAAAATCCTGGGAAGCGATGTGCGCGAGGAGATCCTGTCGTTCCGAAATTCCCCGGAGCACCAGGCCTCCTCCTACGATGTGGATGTGCTGATCGATTCCCTCAACCAACCGACTCCCCTCTGGCTGATCTTCGACAACTTCGAGGTGGTCCTTTCCAAGGGCGGCCAGCATTTTTTGGATGAGGGATTGGAAATGCTGTTTAGCGGCTTGAAACGCAATACGCACAACGCCAAGATCGTTATCTCCAGCCTGTTCATCCCGCGCTTGAAAGACGGCGATATTCTTCTCGAGTATGGAACGCGTCCCGTCACCTTGCAGGGACTGGAGGAAAAGTTTGCCGTGGAATGCCTGCGCGTCCACGGATTGAAAGACTTCCCCGACGAAATCCTGGCGACCATTGCCCGCAAAGTGGACGGTCATCCCTTCGCGCTCAATCACGCCGCGCGCTATGTGGAAGCCCTTGGCGTGCAGGACGCGCTCAAGAATCTGCAAGGCGGGATAGAGGAATTTTCGGAACGTTTCAGAACGTCGCTGGAGCAACGCCTGCCCGCGGACGAGTTTTCCGTTTTGCAGGATTTGACGGTCCTGCAACGCGATATTTCCCTGGAGGGCCTCTGCCGCACCGCGCAGACCAAGCCTGCCACGATCAAACGCCTGCGCGAGGAGGGCCTGCTCGATGCCAGCGACGCGGGGAAATTCTGGCTGCCCACGATCGTTCGCGAAAGCCTGGGGACAGAGCAAACCGAGAAGGGCAGGCGGGCGCATCTGCGCGCCGCGCAGTTTTACCGCGAACAGAAACGACATCCCGACCCGCGTCAAATTGACGATGTTGCGGATACCCTCGAATGGCACTTCCACGCCATTCAGGCGGGAGAGGCCGCCGAGGCCTACAAAGCCCTCTTCCCCACCGGACTCATCGAGCAACTCAAGCAGTGGAACGAATTTGCGTTGTCGGTGGAATTGTGCGACGCGATAAGGGAAGCCGCGCTCGAAATGAGCGGGTCTCTCTCGAACAATAATTGGATCCATCTCAACCAGATTCTCGGCGAACTCCACTATTATTTGGGCAACTACGAAAAAAGCCTGTCGTTCATTCAAGCCGCTCTCCAGACTTTGTCTCCAGCAGACCCCGTTGTCACGAAAGCAAAGCTACTGGTCTACTACACGGCGACTCAAATCCAGCGCGGCGACCTGGAAAGCGCGTGGACAGCGAACCAGGAAGCGACCGATCTAATGACCGATACGCGCGATGACCTGGTAAACGCAAAGATATTGCAGACAAGAGGCTTAATCTATCGGGCGCAGGGAAAATTCCACGAGGCCATCCACAACTTGGAAGAAGCCCGCAAACTCTTCGAATCCAGGAACGATTTGAGGGCGATCGCCTACGTCACCGGCGAATTGGGCATCGCGTATTATTACCTGAATGAATTCCGTCTTGCCATTGAAAATTACCGACGGGCGACTCTCGTCTGCGAAAGAATAAAAGATCAGCGCGGCGTGATGATCGGTCATTTGAATGTTGGAGATGTCTTACTTCAACAAGGACGATACCAGGAGGCCATCGGCGAACTAACCGGCGCATGCGAGATCGCGCAAAGGAAGAAAGTTTTGTGTGAGGATGAATTCAAGGCCGGGTTGTATCTCGCGGAAGCCCACATTGCAACCGGGAATCATGAGGAAGCGCAAAAGATCCTGGACGCTCTCCAACCTGCCATCTTGAGACAAAACTCGCCCCTTTTTTCCGGGCATCTCGATCGTTTGCAGGCCAGCCTATTTTGGCAACAAGGAAATTCGAACGGAGCCTTAGAATGTTTCCAGCGCGCATTGGAACGACTGGAAGGAAAGGACTGCCTGTATGAAAAGTCCCGCGCCTACCTGGATTATGCTGTTTTCAAATCCGCCCAGGGTTTGCATCAGGAAGCCTTGATCGCTCTCGAACGCGCAAAGGATGGTTTCGCCGCTATCAACAATCTACTCGGCCTCCAAGCGATAGAACAAGCGTTACGTCGTTTGCAATTAACGAGAAACGCGCGGTGAGCGACGGCGCGTTTCTCGTTTTCACTTCGAGGGACCGATTTAGGGGGGAACGCCCCATCCCGAAGGCGGATCGCCCCATGATGCGATGGTGATATTCACACCGGCGTACTCGCCGCACGGGATGAAATCGGACACATCCTTTTTGGGGAATTTTTTCCATTCATTCGCGCCGGGGACGATCTTCACCGGAACCAGGTCCTTGACCGAATAACCGCTTTTTTGGACGGTTAATATATCATCGGCGTTGTAGCTCATCCAAAGCGTGATCGGGCCGGTTTCGCTTAGATCCACGTTATCATCCACCGACCCGTCCTTATCGTTGTGGAGGTGAACGTCCGCTACGACGGAGATCAGAACCTCAAACCCCGACTTGGGTTTCGCTTTCAAATCCGCCTCATCGAAGGAATGAAGATAAGGGGCATAACCGGCCGGCACGTTGTCGAGAACGACCTGGCGGTTGGAGACGCTGCAATCCCACTTCTTCTTGGCGCTTCCAGGAGGAGTGATATCCTTGCCCTTCACCGGCTCAGGCAACACGGGTCTCTTGGGAGCCGACCTCGTTGCGGCCGAGGAATTTCGGAATTGAAGGTATGCCAGAACGATCACAATGAGTAGCAGGATATAGGTGAGAAACGGAGATGACATGCTTTTCCTCTCTTCCTGCCCAAGCGGCAGGCTGGATCATTGGGCGGTATCGTTCTTCACTGCAGTTGTATCATATCATAGACAGGATACCGGATGCAACAGGTTTTTCGAAGATTCAAAAACTGCCGATTCTGCAAATCTAATATCGCCCGCGTTCCACAACCGCCTCGGGGCTGGGTAAGTCCGCCTCACGCGCAGGGAAGACCTGCACCGCGCAAGCCTTGAACTCTGGAATCTTCGCCTGCGGATCAAGCGCGTCGTTCGTGAGCAGGTTCGCGGCGGCTTCGTGGAAATGCCACGGCAGGAAGACGACTCCCACGGACGTTTTCTCCGTCACCGTCGCGCGGACGACGATCTCGCCGCGTCGGGACATGACCCGAACCGGGTTGCCATTTTCGATGCCGTGAATCTCCGCGTCGGCGGGATGGATCTCGACGCGCGCTTCGGGGTAGGTTTCGTTGAGGGCCGAGTTGCGCGTCATCGTGCCGCCGTGCCAGTGTTCGAGCAGGCGTCCGGTGGTGAGGATGAAGGGATACTCATCGTCCGGCTCCTCGCGCACAGGGACGTAATCCAACGGGTGGAATTTGCCGCGTCCGCGCGGGAAGGATTCGGTGAAGAGGGTCGGCGTGCCAGGGTGAGTCAAATCGGGGACGGGATAGATCAGGCCGACCTTGTCAATGCGTTCGTAGGTGATGCCGGCGTAGTCCAGGTTAACGCCCGCCATCTCACGCAGGATTTGTTCGGGGGTTGAGTAATCCCAGAAAGCGCTGGCCCGCCCAAGTCGGGATTCGATGCGACGCGCCAAGTCGCAGATGATCTGCCAGTCGGGACGCGACTGTCCGCGCGGGGGATGCGCGGCGCGCACGCGTTGGACGCGTCGGTCGGTGTTGCTGAATGTCCCGTCTTTTTCGGCGAAGGGAGTCGCGGGCAGGAAGACATCCGCAAAGGCGGCAGACTCGTTGATGAAAATATCCTGCGCGACGAGGAATTCCAGTTGCTCCATGTGCTTGCGCGTCTCGTTGAGATTCGGCTCGGACATCATCGGGTTCTCGCCCATGATGTAGAGGGCGCGGATGCCACCCACGTGGGCGTGACTCAAAATCTCGGTGGTGGTGAGGCCGAGTTTGAGGCTGAGGCCGCCAGATTCGATGTTCCATGTTTTTTCCCACTTGGCGCGGTTGTCGGGATTGTCCACGCGCATGTAGCCAGGATAATGGAAGGGCATCGCGCCCATGTCGCTGGCGCCCTGCACGTTGTTCTGTCCGCGCAGTGGATTCAGCCCCGTGCCGTCGCGCCCGACGTGACCCGTGAGGAACGCGAGATGGATGAGGGCGAGCGCGCTGGCCGTGCCGTGCGAAAGTTGCGAGATGCCCATGCCCCAATAGATGGCCGCGTTTTTGGCAGTGGCGTAAAGGCGCGCCGCCGTGCGAATATCTTCGGCGGGGACGCCAGAAATTTTTTCGGCGTATTCAGGCGTGAACTTTTCGAGTGACTCGACAAACTCCTGATAGCCTTCGGTGCGCTTGGCGATGAATTCATGATTGACGAGATTCTCCTTGACGATCACATGCGCCATCGCCGAGAAGACAGGCACGTTCGTGCCAGGCTTGAGCGGAAGCCACAACTCGGCCATATCCACCAGGTCAATGCGGCGCGGGTCAACCACGATCATCTTCGCGCCGTAATTCATCACCGCGTCCTTCATCTGCAACGCGATGATGGGATGGTTCTCGCTGGTGTTCGAACCAGCGACGATGAACACGTCGTTCTGAATCACCTGACTGGCCGTGTTGCTCATGGCCGAGGAGCCAATCGCCTGCTGGAGGGCAACCACGCTCCCCGCGTGGCAGAGACGCGTGCAGTGATCCACGTTGTTGGTGCGGAACAGGGCGCGGTACATTTTTTGCAGGAGGTAGTTGTCTTCGTTGGTGGCCTTGGCGCAACAGTAAACCGCCATCGCGTCGGAACCGTCGCGCTGGTAAATGCGGATGAGGTTATCAGCGACGATATCGAGCGCGGTGTTCCAGTCGGTTTCGATCCAATCCCAGGGAGATCCGATATTCGATAATTCGGCATTCGATATTCGAAGCGCATCAGACGAATCTCGAATATCGAATATCGTTTTGCCTTCCAATAAATACCGTCTCACCATCGGCTTCGTCACACGCTTGGGATGATAGACAAAATCATAGCCGAAGCGTCCCTTCACGCACAGATTTCCGTGATTGACAGGAGAATCAAACGGCGAGGTGACTTTGTAGATGAAGTCATCTTTGACGTGTAACTGTAAAGTGCATCCCACCCCGCAGTAGGGGCAGGTGGTGGTGGTGATATGGTCGGGTTTGATCATCATTCCTCAATTCAGTCGAAGGTCAAAAGTCAAAGGTCACGCGACTTTCGACCTTCGACTTTCGACTCTCTAAGAACCTATCTCTAAACCTTGAGTAAAGTGTAAAATGTAAGCATGAACACA
>CAZVAX010000016.1:0-47623 GCA_964625215.1 uncultured Anaerolineaceae bacterium
CTCCGCCGTCGAAACCTGGATGAGAACCCAGGCCGGTTCCACCACCCTGCGCGCCCTCGTTTACATGGACGAGATCTTTGGGTACATGCCTCCGCTCGGCAACCCGCCCTCCAAGATGACCCTGCTCCGCATGTTGAAGCAAGCGCGCGCCTTCGGCGTCGGCCTCTTGCTCGCCACCCAAAATCCCGTAGACGTGGATTACAAAGGTCTCTCCAACACCGGCACGTGGATCATCGGCAAACTCCAAACCGAGCAGGACAAACAACGCCTGCTCGACGGCCTCGAAAGCGCGACAGGCGGGAGCAACCGCGGCGACATTGACCGACTCATCTCCGCTCTCGGCAAGCGCGTCTTCGTGTTGCACAACGTCCACGAGAAAGCCCCGATCGTTTTCCAAACCCGATTCGCGATGAACTACCTGGCCGGGCCGATGACCCGCGCGCAAATCCCCGCGTTGAATGAACTGGTCGGCGCGGCGGGATCAGTGATTAGTAAACAGTCATCAGTGACCAGTCGCGCGCCCGCTTCCTCTTCTGACCTCCAAGCGGCCTCGCCCTCTCCGGCCTACGCGTCCCCCGTCGCTCGTCCCGCGTCACCCGCCCCTCGTCCCGCGTCACCCGCCACCGCGTCACCCGGCGGAAGTCTGACGCGTCCCTCCATCCCCTCCTCCGTCGCCGAATACTTCCTGCCCATGAACTACGGCCTCACCGAAGCCTTCCGCGCCGCGGGCAAAACCATGTCGCAAGACGCGCGCCAAACTGGAATCCTCTACAAACCCGCGCTCGTCGCCTCCGCGCAAGTCCGCTTCCTCGACCGCAAATATGGCGTGGACGCGGAAGTGAATCGCGCCGCCCTCGTCCCCGCCCCCGACCGTCGCGGCTCCCTGCGCTGGGATGACTTCGTCTACAGCGGCCCCTCCTTCGACCGCGTGGACTCATCTCCCGCGCCCAGCGCCCGCTTCGATGTCCTCGCGCCAACTCTCACCGACGCGAAACTTGTGACCGCCCTGCAAAAAGATTTCGTGGACTGGGTCTATCGCTCCACTACGGTCAAGGCGCGCGCCAACGAGGCCCTCAAAGTCTACGGCGGGCCGGACGTGTCGCAAGCCGACTTCATGAAAGCCTGCTCCGAGGCCGCCCGTGAAGGCCGCGACGCCGAGGTGGAAAAACAAGCCGCCAAGATTGATCGCCAGATCGCGACCCTGACCGATAAACTGACGCGCGAAGAACGCGAACTGCGCGGCGATGAGTCCGAACTCAGCCAGCGCAAAATGGAAGAGATGGGCACGCACGCCGAAAATGTTTTCTCCTTCCTGACCGGCTCGCGCAGCACGCGCCGCGTCTCCTCCTCGCTCACCAAGCGCCGCCTCACCGAGCAGGCCAAGGATGACGTGGAAGAATCGCTGGACGCCATCTCCCAATACAAAAAGCAACTGAAAGAACTCGAAGCCGAGCGCGCCCAGATCGCCGAGGAGGTCAACTCGCGCTGGGGCGACGTGGTCAATCGCATCACCGATATCACCCTCAACCCCAAGAAAAGCGACATCTACGTCAACCTCTTCGGCGTAGCGTGGACTCCCTACTATCTCGTGGAGGTCGGCGGGCAGACGATGGAACTCCCCGCGTTTGGCGCGGAGTGACCGAACACAGAACCCAGGTTTCTCCGAGAAACCTGGGTTCTACGCCATGATATACTGTCTGCGTTGAGGTGTTATCGTGCGGTACGAATTCGATTGGGATCCTGCCAAAGATCGCTCCAATGTTCGTAAGCATGGCATTTCATTTCGGCAGGCCGCCAGTATTTTTCGCGACCCTAACCAATTCTCACTTTTCGATGAATCGCACAGCGAGAATGAAGACCGATGGATCACTTTGGGCATTGACTCTACTGGCATATTGCGAGTCGCGATCCACACCTTCGAACAAATTGAGGAGAACGTATGGCAAGTAAGAATCATCTCGGCGCGAAAAGCGGATCGCGACGAGGAAAACCAATACAATCAGATGACCCGATGAAGCCTCATTACGACTTCTCTGTGGCGGAACGCGGCAAGTTTTACCGCGCCGATGTTGAGTTTCGTTTTCCAATCTACCTCGAACCCGACGTGGATCAGTTCATCCATTCCTTGGCAGAGAAACGCAAGATGGATGCGCAAGAATTGGTCAACCAACTTCTTCGGGCAGACCGGGAAATCATCCAGGATGCGTGAAGCAATGTAAGTTTTCCTCTCGTCCAGCAGTCCAACCTGCTGGACTTTTTTGTATCAAAATTTAGTACCGCAAATTTCAATTTGCGCTACCGAGGTCTTCCATGTCCATTTTCACCATCCTCCTCTCCCTCCTCCTCTGGGGCGTGATCCACTCCCTGCTCGCCTCCCTCGCCTTCAAAACCTTCCTCGCCAACGCCCTCGGCAAGACGCTCATGCGCGGCTATCGTCTCTTTTACAACATCCTCTCTTTCCTTACCTTCCTCCCCATCCTCTACCTCGTCGCGACCCTGCCTAACGCGCCGCTCTACTCCATCCCCGCGCCGCTCTCCTACCTCATGTTCCTCGGCCAGGGCATCGGACTCGCCCTCCTCCTCCTCGGCGTCCTCCAAACCGACACGCTCGCCTTCATCGGCCTGCGTCAACTCTTCGAGGAGGAGCGGCCCACCCCCCTCGTCACGCGCGGACTCTACCGCCTCGTCCGCCATCCGCTCTACACCGGGGGATTGCTCCTGCTTTGGTGTTCGCCCTCCGTATCGGTCAACTCCTTCACCCTTTACCTCGGCGCGACGATTTATATCCTCGTCGGCGCGTATTTCGAGGAGCGCAAACTGCTGCGCGAGTTCGGCCAAGCCTACGCAGAATACAAAGCAAAAACGCCCATGCTTCTCCCTGGTCCCAAAATCTTTTAGTCACTAGTCCGCCGCAGGGCGGACTTCGTATTTGTCCTCTCGATGTTACGATCGATTCCCAAAATTACTCGAAACCTGACACTTGGAATCTGACACCTGACACCTGGAACTTGAAACCTGCCTCCCTCGTTATTAAGGCATCTCTCACTCGGACAGGTATAATTCCACCCATGACCGCATACCCCCGATCCATGCAACGTTCCTCCGCTCCCACCGCCGCGCACATCTTCTTCGCGCTCGCGCTGGGGCTTGGACTCTTCCTGGTCCTCCTCGTTGTTTGGACTCTCAGTTACCAATTGCTCTACGCCGGACGCATCTTTCCCGGCGTGACCGTGGCGGGCGTGGACCTCTCGGGCCTGAGTCCCTCCGACGCGGCGGTAAAACTCAACCAGACCCTCACCTTTCCCATCAACGGCAAGATCGCCTTTCGTTACAACGACAAAGTATGGGTCGCGTCGCCGGTGGAGTTGGGAATGTCCTTCGACGCTTCTGCCAGCGCGCAAGAGGCATATCGCCTCGGGCGAAGCCTCAACCCGATTCGCGCCCTCGCCGATCAACTGGATTCCCGCCAGCGCGGCAAGGAACTCGCGCCCATCATCGTCTTCGACCAGCGTGTGGCCTACGCCTACATCAATAATCTTGCCGCGCAAGTCAATCAGCCCATCGCCGAAGCCACCCTGCGCGTGGAAGGCACGAACATCGTCGCCCAGCCCGGCCAAGTGGGCCGCGTCGTGGACGTGGATATCACCCTTGCCGTTTTGGGCGGCATCCTGCAAGGCTTCCGCGACGCCGAAGCGCCCCTCGCTGTGCGCGAGCAACAACCGCTCATTATGGATGTCTCCTCGCAGGCCGACGCAGCCCGCGCCGTCCTTTCACAGCCGTTGCAAATCGTCGTCCCCAACGCGCAAGCCGGCGACCCCGGCCCGTGGGTCTACACGCCCGAGATCCTCGCCTCCATCCTCACCGTCCAACGCGTGGACGTGAACGGGCAATCCGAAATCCGCGTGGGACTCGAACCCGGCGCGCTCGCCCAAATGCTGACTCCCATCGCCTCGCAAGTGGACCGCAAACCCAAGAACGCGCGCTTCACCTTCGACGATGTTGGCGACAGCCCGTCCCTTCAGTTGGAGTTGTTCGAATCTGCCACGGTGGGGCGCACGGTGGATGTTGGCGCGAGTATCTCCGCCATCAACAACGCGTTGCTGCGCGGCGAACACGTTGTTTCGTTGGTTGTGAACGAAGTCCAGCCGGCTGTGCCTGATACGGCGACAGCGGAATCGTTGGGCATTCACGAAAAGATCATAGAGCAAACCACCTACTATTACGGCTCCAGCAAAGAACGACTGCAAAACATCGAGATCGCTTCCAAACAATTTCACGGCATCTTCGTCGCGCCGGGCGAGGTCTTTTCGATGGGCGAGATCCTCGGCGACGTGAGTCTCGACAACGGCTTCACCGAAGCGTGGATCATCTACAACGGACGGACGATCAAAGGCGTGGGTGGAGGCGTATGCCAGGTCAGCACCACCCTCTTCCGCGCCGCCTTCTTTTACGGATTCCCGGTGGTGCAACGCGTTCCGCACGCCTACCGCGTTTCCTACTATGAACGCACCGCGGGCGGCGGGCGCGACCCCAAATTGGCCGGCCTCGACGCCACTGTCTACTTCCCGCTCGTGGACTTTCAATTCGTCAACGACTCGCCTTACTGGCTATTGATGGAAACCTACTATTATGACGACCACCTGACCTGGAAATTCTATTCCACCTCCGATGGCCGCACCGTGGATTGGAATACCACCGGCCCGACCAACGTTATAAAGGCCCCGCCGCCTCTCTTCGAGGTCAATCCCGACCTGGAAGCCGGCCAGATCAAACAAGTGGACTGGGCCGCCGACGGTTCGGATGTCACCGTCACGCGCACGGTTTACAAGAATGGCTCCGTCTATTTCACCGACGTGTTCACCACCCATTACGAACCCTGGCAGGCCATCTGCCAATACGGTCCCGGCGCCGAAGATGTGGAGAAACGCGCCAAAAAGGCCGGCCTCTGTCTGCCGCCATAATCGAACCCAGAAACCTGGTTTTTGGGTTGTCCTCAACCGATGGTAAAATACCCGCCTGCAAAACGGAGAAAACTTCATGGTTAGTCAAGACCTCTTGGAAATCCTGCGTTGCCCAAACTGCGTGCGCGAGAAAGACGGCCTGCTCACCCTCTACAAAGATGTGTGGCTCATCTGCAACGACTGCGACCGCAAATACCCCATCGCGGACGAAATCCCCGTCATGCTCATTGACGAAGGCGACAAGTGGCAGGCCACTCCGAACGACAGCCTGCCCATCCCACCGCCCCCTTCGGGGAAATGATGGAAGAACTTCTTGCGGATCTGGTCAGCGGCGACGACGCGCGCGCCGAAGCCGCCTGCGCCGCGCTCGCGCAACTGGGCGAGACGATCATCCCCTCCGTGCGCGACCTGCTGCGCGACCCCAATCCGGACTCCCGCTGGTGGGCCGTTCGCACGCTCGCCTCGCTTCGTGACCTCGACCCGGGCCTGCTCCTTCCATCTCTGACCGACCCGGCCCCCGAAATTCGACAGGCGGCGGCGCTGGGGTTGGCCTCCCACCCCCGAGAGGACCTCGCCCGGCCCCTCGTCGAAGCCCTGAGCGACCCCGATGGCCTCACCGCTGAGTTGGCCGCGAACGCGCTGATCGCCATCGGTCCGCCGGCGGTGGAAAGTCTGCTGGATGTGTTGAACGAGGCGAAGCAGTCGGCGCGCATCCACGCCATGCATGCCCTGGCCGAAATCGCCGACCCGCGCGCTGTGCGGCCGATGATCGAATCCATGTCTGAAGATTCCGCCATGTTGCAATATTGGGCCGAGCGCGGTTTGGAACGCCTCGGCGTGAACATGGTCTACGTTAAACCTTGAGAGAAACTATGTCAAAAATCAAATTCCCGAAACTTAAATTCAAACGCCCCACCGTGGGCGGCATTCTCTATTGGGTGATCGGCCTTGGCCTCGCTTTTGGCGCGATGATCTTTGCCCGCAGTTTCGTCGCCTGTTGGAATATCACCAACCTGCCGGGCGAGATGCCGCGTGCGTGCTCCGGTTACATCGAGCCCGGCACGGTGATCATCAACAAGAAAGGCACGCCCATCGCCACCATGCCGGTTGTGACCGAGATCGTGGCGGCCCCCGAAGAGAAAGCCCCCGAATGGGACGGCGGCTCGCGCGTGAACGTGCTATTCATCGGCATTGACTATCGCGACTGGCTGGCCGGGGAGGGCGCGCCGCGCTCGGATACGATGATCCTCTTCACGATTGACCCGGTTTCGAAGACGGCGGGGATGCTTTCCATTCCGCGCGATATGTGGGTGAACATTCCCGGCTCGGGCTATGGACGCATCAACACGGCCTATTCCATCGGCGCGGGATCAAAACTGCCGGGCGGCGGTCCGGGGCTGGCGATGGATACGGTGCAACAATTCCTGGGGGTGCCGGTGAATTATTATGCCCAGGTGGAGTTCAATACCTTCATCGAAATGATTGACACCATCGGCGGGATTGACGTGATGGTGAAAGAACGCCTGGTGCTGGACCCGATCGGCGCAGGCACAGACAAAGTGGTCATCACGCCGGGATATCGTCACCTCAGCGGTTGGAAGGCGCTGGCCTACGCCCGCACGCGCAAGACCGAAGGCGGCGACGTGGACCGCGCCCAGCGCCAGCAGGATGTGATCTTTGCCATCCTGGAAAAAGTGTTCACCCCCGAATATTTCCCCACCTTCCTCAAACAGGCGCCCATGCTTTACAGCAAGATGTCGGCCGGTATTCACACCAACCTGTCGTTCGAGGATGGAATCCGCCTGGCGGCTTTGCTTCAGCAGGTGAAACGCGAAGACATCCAGACCGGCGTGATCAATTACGATATGGTGACGCTGGAACAAACTGTGACCGGTGGGCAAAGCGCCAGTGTGTTCAAGGCCCGTCCGGATGAAATTCGCGTTCTGCGCGACCAGATCTTTTCCTCCTCCGGGCCGACCAGCCCAATGGCGAGCGGCGATCCGCTGGCGTTGGTGAAGCAGGAGAATCCGCGCGTGCGCGTACTGAACGGCGCCTTCGCCGGCGATTTTGATCAGCGCGCCGGCTCGTATCTGAAAAGCTTGGGTATCAACGTGACCGAGGTCGGCTCCACTAGCGCGACCGAGCGAACGGTGATCACGCTGTATTCGCCAAAGTTGTACACGATGCGCTTCCTGTTCGCACTGTTCGGCATCAACGCTGCCACCGGCACTTCGCAGATCAAGTTCGAGCCGAATCCCGCCTCCACTGTGGATGTGGAGATCCGCCTCGGCACGGACGCCCTGAACGCCAACGTGGTTCCGTAGCAAATTCTTTGCAAATGAAAACGGACTTCTCGTTTTGAGGAGTCCGTTTTTTGTTATGGTCTCTGCAACACCACCAAAACCTGGCCGTTATACGTCCCCGCGCTCCCCTCGCAGGTGGGAGGCGTGAGGCCGATGACGGGAGTCCCACCTTCGACGGCGCGCAGGAAGTAGGAGACGCCGGGGGTCATTTGAAAGTCGGCGTAGCCGTTGCCGAGCTCGGGCTTGAGGCCGGTGAAGAAATGTTCCTCGCCGCCGGCCCACGAGATGACCAGCTCGATGCCGGGGATCTGCCGCTTGGAGGTGAACTGTGTGATGACCTGCAAGAGTCCCGGCAGGAGGGATTCGTCACAGAATGATTCTTGCGAGGCGATCTCGAAGGGTTTGGCGGGAGGCGGAATGGGTGTGGAGGTGGGGCGCGGGGTGGCGGTGTAGAAGGGGACGGGGGTTTCGGTGTCGAAGGGTGTCGGGGTGTCAGGCGTCAAGGTGTCAGGTGACGATGCCACAGTTGTGATTCGCAAAGTTGGGGATGGGTTTTGCGCGACAACCTGTGTGGCGACTGTCGGCGCGGGGCCTTGAATGGCGGCGGCGAGGGCCGCGAGTTGTTGGATGGTCTTTTGCGATTCGCCGGCGGCAAGGGCTTGCTGGGCTTGCGCGGAGAGGGCGGCGTAGGAGTCCGCGTCGCCGAGCAGGGCCAGGCGGGATTGGGCGCGCGAGAGATTCCCGTTGGCGGCATACGAAGCCGCGATAACGGCGCGGTATTGGTCTTTGAAGTCGGCGCGCAGAGCCTCGGGCGCCGCGTCGTAGATTTCGACGGGCGAGATGATCCAGGCGTAAACCAACCCGAGTCCGATGCCGACGATCAGCGCAAGCAGGGGTTCCCAGGGGAAGCGGCGTTCAGTCATGGGGCGGCTCCGGGGGCGGGTTGCCAGGCCCGAAGCGCGGCGGCCAGATTCTCGAGGGCCGAGAGTTCCGTTTCACTGAAGCCGGCTTGGGGTCCGTATTGAAGCGTTTGGGAGACGATGTTGGCGGGGGAGTCGGAGCCGAAGATGGCGAGTCGACGCGCGGCCAGATCGGCGTCGCGTTCTTTTTGATAGGCTTCGGCCACCATCAGGATGTAGTCGGCGCGATAGTCGGCGCGCAGGGTGTCGGGAGTCAGGTCCACAAATTGAACGGGGTCAATGACCCAGGCGTAGAGCAGGCCGAGGCCAAAGCCGGCCGCGAGGGCGAGAAAAATCCAAACCCATTTTTTCATGCTTGTATTTTGCCACAGGTGGGGGGAAATGAAAATGCCTGGGCAGGTCACCGGCGGCGCCCAAAGACATCTCCTTACCGTTGCTGCCTTTCGGCCCTGGCGGGGTTCGAAGCGCTTCGCCGCGCCGGGCCTGCCCAAGCGGGGCAAGGATACCCGAAGAGGGAGGGAGTGTCAAATACAAAGATGTGAGTTGCCAGTGACCAGTAATCAGTGATCAGTTTTCAGTTGCATGTTTCCACCTGATACCTGTGTACCTGTCTATGAATCCATTGCTGCATTGCATATTTGCTGATTTGCTGGTTTGCGTTTACAATCGGCGTACATTTAAATTTCGGAACTAATGGAACGCGAGCCCCCGATTCTTGCAACAGGGCCGGGGTGGGGTCTGGCGCTCCCTGAGTTCCGGGGAGGTTCCCCTTGGCAACTCCATCCGAAACGCGCGGCCATCTCGGCCATGTGCAAGCGCTGGTCGAGAGACTCGGCCTGCCTGTTAAAAATCTGTTTCTGTTCACGCGGGCGTTGACCCATCGTTCGTACGTCAACGAGAATCCGCACTCGCTGGAGGATAACGAGCGTCTTGAATTCCTCGGCGACGCCGTGTTGGATTTTCTGGTGGGCGCGTGGGTGTACAACCACTTCCCCGAAATGAATGAAGGCGGCATGACGCGACTGCGCTCGGCCCTCGTCCGCACGGACCAACTGGCCGACTTCGCCCGCTCCCTGAACTTTGGGCCGGCTCTGCGCCTGGGACGCGGCGAACTCAACTCGGGAGGCCGCGACCGCGACAACCTGTTGTGCGGCGCGTTCGAGGCCTTCGTAGGCGCGCTCTTTCTCGAAACCGACATCGCCACAGTGGAGAAATTCATCGTGCCGTTGCTCGAGTCGACGCGCGAGCAGATCTTTTCCCAAACCGACCTGTCGGACTACAAGAGCCGATTGCAGGAATGGACGCAGGGACAGAAACGCGGCGCGCCCGCCTACATCCTCATTGACAAATCCGGCCCGGAACACCAACGCACCTTCGTAGTGGAAGCGCGCGTGAACGGCGACGCGTTGGGCAAGGGAAGCGGCCCAAGCAAGTCCGCGGCAGAACAGGAAGCCGCTAAGGAAGCCCTAAAGAAACTTGGGTTAGAGTAAGTGGTAATTGGTAAATGGTAATTCGGTTGACCGTCGAAGGTCAAAAGTCGAAAGTCAATCTCCAATTACTAATTACCAATTACCAACCACCAAATCGTAAATCTAAAATCTACAATCGAAAATTGATAAATGCCTCTTCGTCTCAAATCCCTCGAACTGCACGGATACAAAACCTTCGCCTCCCGGATGGAATTCCAATTCGGCGAGGGCATCACCGCCATCGTCGGGCCGAACGGCTCCGGCAAATCGAACATCGCCGACTCGCTGCGCTGGGTGTTGGGCGAGCAGTCCTACGGTCTCTTGCGCGGCAAGAAGACCGAAGACATGATCTTCGCCGGTTCCGAGCAGCGACCCAAGGCGGGCATGGCCTCCGCAAGCATCACCTTCGACAACTCCGACGGCTGGCTGCCGGTGGATTTTTCCGAGGTCGCCCTCACGCGCCGCGCCTACCGCGACGGGCACAACGAATATCTGTTGAACGGACAACAAGTCCGCTTGCGCGATATCAACGAACTGCTAGCCGCCTCCGGTTTGAGCGAGCGGACGTACACGATTCTCGGCCAGGGCCTCGTGGACGCCTCGCTCGCCCTCAAAGCCGACGAGCGCCGCCGTCTCTTCGAGGAGGCCGCGGGCATCGGGCTGTACCGCGTCCGCCGCGACGACGCCACGAAGCGCCTCGAAACCACGCAGCGCAACCTCGAACGCGTCCTCGACATCCTGGCGGAGTTGGAGCCGCGCCTGCGTTCGCTCGAACGCCAGGCCCGGCGCGCCATCGAATTCTCGCGCGCCCAAGCCGACCTGAAAGTTTTGCTGCGCGACTGGTACGGCTATCACTGGCATCGCGCCCAGCAGGAACTCACCGACGCGCAAGCCTCCGTCCGCACGCAGGAATTTCGCACCCGCGAAGCGCGCGAAGCCTACGCCAGAATCCAGTCGGAGTTTGGCGGCTTCCGCGAGCGACTCACCGGCCTGCGCGCCCAACTCAATTTGTGGCACAGACAATCTGCTGAGTTGCACAACCGCAAGGAAACCATCAGCCGCGAACTGGCTGTGCTGGAGGAACGTCGCCGGGCGTTGCTCGCCTCGCAACAAGCGCTCCTCTCCGAGCAGGAACGCGCCTCGGGCGAAGAGACGTTGGCGCGCGAGCGCGTGGCAGAGGTGGAGCAAGAGTCGGCGCGCTTGCAGTCCGAACACGAGGAAGCCAAAACCCAACTCGGCGCGGCGCAGTCCGCGTTGCAAGCGCGGCAAGCCGAACGCGCCGCGGTCGAAGCGAAACTCAACGAAGCGCGCGAGCAGGTCAATACACTGAACGCGCAACGCGCCGAGTCGCTGGCGCGGCTGGACGAACTCAAACTGCGAATCGAATCGCAGAATCAAAAACTCGAGTCGGCGCGGCAGATGATTCAAACTGCCGAGGCCGCGTTCAAAAAAGCCGAAACGATTTTTGCAAACGCGCGCGTGCTGCGCGAACGGTTGGAGGGTCAACTCAATGAGGCGGAGCAAAGAGTCGAATCCGCCAAGCAGCACGCCGACGATCTCGAAAAAGAACTGCGCGCCTATCGCCAGCAGCGCGATTCACGCGCCGCCGAACAGGCCCGCGTGCAGGCGCAGCTCGAAGTCATCGAGCAGGCCGAGGCCTCGCTGGCGGGTTACGCGGAAGGCGCGCGCCTGCTGCTCGACGCGGCGCGCCAGTCACGCTTGGCGACACGCGGCGCGCTTAGCGCGGCCCTCGATGTTCCTGCCGAACTCGAGGTCGCCATCTCTGCCGCGCTCGGCGATTCGCTCGACGCGATTTTGCTTTCGAATGATTCTGTCGAAGAAGCCCTCACGCTCCTCGAGCAGGGCGAGGGTCGCGCCGCGCTGCTTCCACTGGATAATGTGCAGGAGAAACCCGGTTTCTCTGAGAAACCGGGTTTCTACGTTCCCGACGATCCCGAATGTCTCGGCGTCGCCGCGGCGCTTTTGAACACCAACGAAGATCTGCGCGCCGCTACTGAGTTGTTGCTCGGCCAAACCTTGATCGTCAAAAACCGCGCCGCAGCGCGACGCTTGCTCGCAGACCAGAAACCAGGTTTCTTGGAGAAACCTGGTTTCTACCGCGTCGTGACTCTGGCGGGCGAGGTCTTCCGCGCGGATGGACTCATCCTGGCGGGCAAATCGCCTCGCTCCGGGACCTTAGGCCGGCCGCGCCAGAAACGCGAGACTCAGTCCGCGCTCGAAGATGTGACGACGCGCCTCGCCTCCCTCGACGACTCCCTCGCCCGCCTCAGCGCGGACCTCGAAGCGGCGCGGCGCGCACAAGCCGATCGCCAGTCCGAGGCGCTCGCGGCGCGCGGTGAACTCGAGTCGGCGCGGGGGGCCGAGCAGAAGTTGACGCTGGACTCCGAGTCGGCGCGCAGGCAATTCGAGTTCACGAAGAGTCAGGTCGAGGCGTTGACCGGGGAGGTGGCGGGGGCCGAGTCGGACCGGGAACGGGTGGCCCGCCTGAGGTCGGAGATGGAAGCGAGCGCGGGAGTCGCGCAAGAGTCTATTCGGGCGTTTACCTCCGAGATGGCAGCGCTGTCGGTGGACGAAGTTCAGGAACAAGTTACGTATTGGAATACGCGTCTCGCGGTGACGGAGCGCTCGCTCGAAGAGTTGTCGAACCGGCGGATGGAGCGCGACGCGGCGACGGTGAAGTTGGAAGCGCAGAAAGAGGATGTGTCGAATCGACTCGCGGAGGCGGAGCAGTCGTTGATTTTGCTCGACGCGGACAAGGGTTCATTGCGTTCGCAGGAGTTCGAGTTGAACGCGCGCATTGAAGAGTTGAACGTGAAGATCGAACCGGCGGAAAAGAATTTGGAGAACGCCGAACAACAGGAGACGAATTTCCAGGCGCAGGAGGGCGAGGCGCAACGCGCGATGACGAACGCCGAGCGCGCGCTGGGACAGACGCAGTTGGAGTTGACGCGGCGGCAGGAAGCGTTGGAGACTCTGCGGAATCGAATCCAGGATGATTTTGGTTTGGTGAATTTCGAGTACCGCGAAAATGTGTCGGGGCCGGTGCCGCTGCCGCTGGAGGGAATGGTGGAGCAGTTGCCGGTGGTGACCGAACTCGCGCCGGAGTTGGAAGAGCAGATGGCGCAGGCGCGTATGCAGGTGCGGCGCATGGGCGCGGTCAACCCCGAGGCGCAGACCGAGTTCGAGGCTGAGTCACAGCGTTACGGCTTTATGAAGGAACAGGTGGAGGACTTGAAGAAGGCCGAAGCCGACCTGCGCCAGGTGATCGCCGAGTTGGACGACCTGACCCAGCGCGAGTTCCACAAGACGTTCGAACAGGTGGCAAACGAGTTCCGCACGATTTTCATCAAGTTGTTCGGCGGCGGCTCGGCGCGACTGACGTTGACCGATCCCGAAAATTTAGTGGAAACCGGAATCGAGATCGAGGCCAAGTTGCCCGGTCGCCGCGAGCAGGGACTGGCTTTGCTCTCCGGCGGCGAGCGCTCGCTGACCGCCATCGCGCTGGTGTTCGCATTGCTGAAAGTCTCGCCAACGCCGGTCTGTGTAATGGACGAAGTGGACGCGATGTTGGACGAAGCCAACGTCGGCCGCTTCCGCGACTTGCTGCGCGAGCTGAGCCGCGACACGCAGTTCGTGGTCATCACGCACAACCGCAACACCGTCCAGGCCGCGGACGTGATCTATGGAATCACGATGGGGCGCGACTCGGCGAGTCAGATGATGAGTCTGAAACTGGATGAGGTCAGTGATGAGATGTTGGGGAGGGGTAGGGGATAAATTCTGAATTTGGAATTGTGAATTCGGAAAGATGACTGTTGCGTATTGTGTGTTGCGTAAGTTTGAGAGATGAAGAGTCGCGGTGGGGCCGCGTCTCTTTTATTTTTGAATCTCGTTCCTTACCCATGCGAGCGCGTCGCCGGGAGTTCCGATTTGCAGGCCGGAGCGTTCGGAGACCTTCGGATCGTCGAGAAAGTGTTTGCGGTTGTGGGTGACGAGGAAGTCCACTTTGGCTTTCATGGCGGAGAGGAGGATGGGAACATCGTTTGGATCGCCGATGAGATATAGGTTTTCCCTGATTTCTTTTTCAGACGGATCGCGGATAATATTCAATTGGGATTTTCGGATAATGTCGCGCAAGCGAGGAATGTTTCGGGGAGACTTCTTCGTGATCGAACGTTCTGATTCGATGACAACTGTTTCGCTGATCGTAAGTTGGATGTCTGCCGTTTCCCCCAATTCCAAGAGGACATGCGCCGCGCCGGTTTCAGAAATAATTCCGGCAATCAACACGCTGCTGTCAAGGAAAATGTGCGGTTTGCTCATGCGGAGTGGGCCTCGCCGATGTCGCCGTACTTTTCCTTGAAGTATTTTTTGCGTTCTTCGTCCAATGTCTCGAGCAAATCATCGAGAGTGACGTTGTCTTCCTTTAGGGTCTGCGCGATGCGACGAGAGAGCTGATCCACTTTTGAGACCCCAGGGCGGAGCAGGATAACTCCTTCTCCTAAATCAATAACGGTCATTACTTCACCTTCCTCCACCCCGTATTTTTTTCGATAATCAGATGGGAGGGTGATTGTTCCTTTTTTACGAACTTGAAGAGTGGTCATATCTTTCTCCAGAAAATCGGAAATTCGGAATTTCCGCCATTATATCCCAAAATAAAACCCCGCGGCGTGGGCAGTTGTCCAGCCGCGAGGCAATTACCACTCACTCACCAATTACCGCTTATCCTGCCACCGCAGGCACTCCCGTATAGGCGATCAATCCCACAATCAGCGTCACAATGGACAGGAGAGCAAACAAGTAGCGCAGGTTGTTCTCTTCCTTCAGCAGGGAGGCCCAGGCCGCGAAGGCGAGGCCGAGCGCCATCAGGAGCATGACCAGTTGCAGTTTATCGCCTTTCTCGTCATATTGACCGGCCAGCTCGAAGCTCGTGTCGGATTCGTCCCAGTAGCCGTAGGCCTCCTGGTACATGGCGTTGTAATAGGCCTCGCTAAAAGGATTGTCCGGGTTGACTTGGAGGTCGGCGATCAGTTGCTCGGAGTAATTCTCCTCGTAGTAGTCAGCCTTCTCGTCATCGTCGGTGGTGTACCAGCCGTCGTACATGCTGTAATCGTAGACGATGAACTGGTTGGCTTCGAGGTAGGAGGCATTGCCGTCGTTGAGGTTCTTCATGCCGCCGATCTCAAATTCGTTCTGTTTCGAGTCCGCCATCGCGCCCTGGTAACTGGACAAGGCGGTCATCACGCTGAGGATGGCGATCAATGTGCCGAGAACAACTTCCGAACCGAAAAAGCGTAGCAGTTTCATGGGACATTCTCCTTTGGGGTATGGATAAGATGGGTCGCATTATAAACAGGTTGACAGGTTGCGAAAAGGCTTTTCTGTACTACAATATCCATAACCTTTTCGCGCGAGGGATTCGCATGCCGAGAAAATACCAAACCCCCACCGTTTTGCACGACGCGCCGCTGCGTGTCTTGCCTACTCATTGCTACTGGCTTCGCTTCGCCTGAGCCCAACTTAGTGAGACTCTTCTCTACCCTTAACCAATCCCAAAGGAGGTATTCACCGATGTCCCGTCAACTTAGCGTTTTTCTCTGTCACGCTCGAGAAGATAGGCTCATTGTAGAGGAGCTATATAAGGCTCTTGAGTCTCAAAAATGGATTGATCCTTGGTTGGACAAGGAAAGGATTCTACCTGGACAAGATTGGCCGGCGGTTATTGAACAGGCAGTTGACGAGGCAGACGTGATCATTATCTGCCTGTCCAATCGGTCAGTAATGAGCGATGGGTACGTTCAAAAGGAAATTCGATATGCCTATGACCTTGCGTTACAAAAACCCGAGGGTGTTATTTTCCTGATTCCATTACGCCTGGATGATGTTACATCTATTCCTCGTAGATTGCAGTCTTTTCAGTGGGTAGATTATTTTGGGGATCAAAAGCAAAACGAATATTCCAAGTTATTGACATCCCTATATAAACGATATGAACAAAAGATAAAACAAGAAGAATCTTCCGTTTCTCCCGAAAATGGTGGGATTCCGCAACTAATGAAGCCGGAAAAAATTGGACGATCTCCATTAGCGGAACGCGGGTCACTTGAACGAACACAAGTGATAAAAGTAGTGAATAAGGATGCGCAGAAAACTGATCCAGAGTCGGTCCGGAAATTTGAAGAAAAACCCTCGGCAAAATCTCCAGTTCGTATTGTACTTATTGTTGGAATCGTTCTTTTGTTCATTTTGAGTGTGGTAGGAATTGTTTTATATAGTAGGAACCAGCTTTTACTTACAACGCCTACGGCGACCAATGTGTTGATCTTCACCGAGGTTCCCACGAATGTAGCCACAGAGACTCTGGTAATTACGAAGTCGCCCACCTCATCGCCAGAAGTGGCCAGTTCCACCCCATCCATTGAAAAGGACGGCATGACAATGATTTACATCTCAGATGGAGCGTTCATGCTTGGCAGTGATCAGGGCGATGCCGATGAGAAGCCCCTTCAAAAAATATCTATCGGGGCTTTTTGGGTTGACCAAACCGAGGTGACAAATAAAATGTATGCTATGTGCGTGGCAGACGGGAAATGCGCGCCTCCCAGTCATGTTGGCTCGCCTAGCGAGAATGTGTATTACGGTAATCCCAAGTATGAAAATTTCCCCGTGATCTATGTAAATTGGGACATGGCAAAAGCCTACTGTCTATGGGCGGGACGTGATTTGCCCACTGAATTCCAGTGGGAAAAAGCGGCCCGTGGAACAGAAGGTTCAATTTATCCATGGGGTGATAAATTCGACGGCAGGTTGTTGAACTACTGCGATGTGAACTGTCCAAACCGCAATAAAGCAGACAACCGATATGATGATGATAACGTGAACCTTGCCCCTGTTGGGTATTATAAAAATGGAGCGAGTGTTTATGGTGTGTTGGATATGGCCGGTAATGTGTGGGAATGGGTCAACGATTGGTACGATGTGTATCCAAATGGAGTACCAACCGCTTCTATCTATTTTGGGCAAAGGTTCCATGTAATTCGAGGCGGCTCTTGGGCGCATAATATGAACGAAGCCCGATCTACTAATCGCTGGTTTTTCTCTGTTGCATCTGATGCGCTAAACAATTTTACGGGGTTCCGTTGCGCCAGAACGGAGTAGAAGGATGACGCGGACACCTTAATCGAAAAACGAAAATCCTCCGAGTTTTCTCGGAGGATTTTCTGAACATACAAATTGCGGCTTACTCTTCCAACGTGCTGATGTCGCCCTCCGGCAACCCCTGCGCGCGCGCCTTCAAGACGCGACGCATGATCTTGCCGGAGCGCGTCTTGGGGAGTTTGTCCACGAACTTGACATCCTCCGGGCGGGCGATGGGTCCCATGTGGGTGGCGACGTGCTGACGCAATTCCTCGGCCAGGTCAGATGATTGGGTGAATCCGGCGCGCAGGAGAACGAAGGTGTAGATGGCCTGACCTTTGAGGTCGTGCGGCAGGCCGATGGCCGCGGCTTCCGCGACCGCCGGGTGGCTGACCAGCGCCGACTCGACCTCCGCGGTCCCCAAACGGTGGCCGGAGACCTTGATCACATCGTCTACGCGGCCGATGATCCAGAAGTAGCCGTCCTTGTCGCGCTTGGCCGAGTCGCCGGTGGTGTACTTGCCGGGGTTCTTGGACCAGTATTGGGTCACGTAACGCTCCGGGTCGCCGTAGATGGTGCGAAGCATGGCGGGCCAGGGATTCTTCAAAACGAGGTAGCCCTCCTCCCCGTCCGCGACCGCCTCGCCCTGTTCGTTGACGATCTCCGCCTCCTGACCAAAGAACGGCTTGGTTCCCGAACCGGGCTTGAGAGGCAGGGTGGGCGTCGGCGTGATCATGAACATGCCGGTCTCGGTCTGCCACCACGTATCCATGATCGGGCAGCGTTCCTTGCCGATGACGCGGTAATACCACTTCCACGCTTCGGGGTTGATCGGCTCGCCCACGGAACCAAGCAGGCGCAGGGAGGAAAGATCGTGCTTGGCGGGCCAGGCCTCACCGAAGCGCATCAGGCCGCGGATGGCGGTGGGCGCGGTGTAAAGGACGGTGATGCCGTAGCGTTCCACGCACTGCCACCAACGATTGGGGTAGGGGAAGGTCGGGCCGCCTTCGAACATGAAGGAGGTGGCGCCGTTCAGCATGGGGCCGTAGACGATGTAGGAGTGACCCGTCACCCAGCCCGGGTCGGCGGCGCACCACCAGCGGTCTTCGTCTTTGAGATCGAAGACGTACTTGAGCGTGGCGTACGTCCCAACCATGTATCCGCCGTGCGTATGGACGATGGCCTTGGGTTTGCCGGTGGAGCCGCTGGTGTAGAGGATGTAGAGCGGGTCTTCGGCTTCCATCACTTCGGTTGGGCATTTGCCGTTTGCGATGGGCAGCGCGCACATGTCGTGATACCAGTGGTCGCGGCCGGCTTCCATCGGAACGTCATGCCCGACGCGCTTGACGACGATCACATTTTCCACGGAGGGACAGCGCTTGAGGGCCTCGTCTACGGTGCGTTTGAGTTCCACCACCTTGCCGTTGTTGTAACTGCCGTCCATGGTGATGACCAGTTTCGACTGGCTGTCCTCGATGCGACCCTGGAGAGAGTCCACCGAGAAGCCGCCGAACACCACCGAATGGATGGCGCCGATCTTGGCGCAGGCCAGCATGGCGAAGACAATCTCCGGCACGCGTCCCATGTAGATGGTGACGCGGTCGCCTTTGACGATGCCCATGGCTTTGATGATGTTCGCCATGCGAGTCACTTCGCGATTCATGGAGTAGTAGGAGAAGGTGCGCTCCAGTTTTCCGTCTTCGCTCTCCCAGATGAGCGCCAGTTTGTTCTTGCGATAGGTTTTGAGGTGACGGTCAATGCAATTGTGGACGATGTTCACTTTCGCGCCAGTGAACCATTTGAAGAACGGCTTTTTCGAGTCGTCGAGAACTTTGTCCCACTTTTGGAACCACTCCAATTCGTTGGCCTCATCCTCCCAAAAGCCCGCCAGGTTCTTGCGGGCTTTCTCCGCCAACGCATCCCAGTCCTTCGCGTTCGCCTGGGCGACAACTTCCTCGGATGGATAATAGACCTCGCCTTCCAGTTCTTTCTTTGCCATGGGTGCCTCCTCTGGTGAATCGGAATTTAGCCGCAATTCTATCTGCATTGACTAAAATTGTCATGGAAAAAACACCGCCGCTTGGTTGGAGCGGCGGTGGGGTTGGAACGTTTATTGCGCTTGTTGCTGCTGTTGGTCAATCAGTTCTTGCAGGTTCGGGCTGAGCGGGACATGCTTCATCCAGATGTCGAAGATCTGGAGCAAACCGGATTCCTCGGCCTTCGCGCGGGCCTCGGCCAACCACTCGCTGAACTTTTGTTGCTTGAGCTGATCCACTTCGCTCGCGCTCATGGGACGATCCTCATGGCCGATCACCTGGATGAGGTGCCAGCCAAACTGGGTTTGGACCGGTTCGCTGATTTGACCGACGGGGGTGTTGAACGCGGCCGTTTCGAACTCAGCCACCATCTGGCCCTTGCCAAACCAACCCAGGTCGCCGCCCTGATCCTTGTTGCTGGTATCGGTCGAGTATTCCGCGGCCAACGCGCCGAATTCCTCGCCGTTCTTGATCTTCTCAAGCAGGTTCAACGCGGTGGCCTGATCGCCGACCAGGATGTGGCGCGCCCACACTTGCTCGGCGGTGGTTTCCACATCCGCGGTGAGAGCGTCGAACAATTTGGTGCGGTACAGGTCGCTGATCACAAGTTCGCGGTAGTACTCTTCAGTGATGCCCAATTCCGCATACTGGGTCATGCTCTCCGCGAACGCGGCGTCGAATCCCTGTTGGGTGTAGGGTGTGGCGGTGGGCGTGATGGTGGGAGTGCGCGTGATCGTGGGAGTCAGCGTGAGGGTGGGCGTGACCGTCGGCGTCTCGGTGGGAGTGAAGGTGACGGTCGGGGTGAACGTCACGGTAGGGGTCGAGGTGACAGTGATGGTCGCAGTCTGCGTGAAGTCGGGAGTCAGCGTGAGGGTGGGGGTGGGAGTCTCGCTGGGAGTCAATGTGATGGTGGGAGTCCCATCCGGCGTGTTGGTGATGGTGGACGTGGGCGAGACCATCTTCAGTTGTTCGACCGAGAGGGTCGAGAAGGCCAATTCGGTAGCGGTGACGGTGGGGGTGGGAGTCCCGGCCGGGTAGTATTCGAAAATGCTTTCGATGCGCGCTTGAATCTCTTCTTCGCTGATGGTAACGCCGCGCGCTTCGGCTTCCTGCTTGATCAATAGATCGTTGACCAGCGCGTCAATCACCTGCTGGCCTACTTCCTGCGCGCCATCCTCTGATAACTGGAACTCCAGTTGCTCGAGTTGGCCTTGCACATCCAGCCCAAATTGCGCGTATTGCATGTACAACATATACTGTTGGAGCATCTGCTGGCGTTGCAGGCGGGCATAGGCTTGAAATTCGCGCAGGGTGGCTTTGTCCTCTCCGAGTTGAACGACGGTGCGATTGCGCAGAAGGTAATCAATGTTAAAGTCGCCGATGCGAATCAGGCCGCCTGTGAAGCCGAAGTACAGAAAGCCTACCACCACGGACGCAAAAATGACGATCGCGGTCCAGCGGATGATCTGCGACTGGCGACGTTCGCGCGCCAGGCGCGCGACGTGTTTCTTGGTCAATACGGTTTCCCGTCTGTTTTTGGGTGCCATGTAGTTTCTCCGTGACGCAAAAGCGGGGCATGGAACGTTCGCCATGCCCCGATGCGCCAATTAGCGATTATCGTCCACCAGTCGCCCGGTGAAGGGAAGCAGGGCGATATGGCGGGCTTGTTTGATCGCGCCGGCCAGGACGCGTTGGTGGCGGGCGCACGTGCCGGTTTGACGGCGGGGGCGAATCATGCCCTCGTCGTTAATGAAGCGGCGGAGCAGGTCCACTTTTTTATAGTCAATCGTCAGTTGTTTGTCGGTGCAAAATTGACAGATTTTGGGGCGGGCGTAATAGCGGCGGTCCCCGCCTTCGCCTTCGGCGCCTCCGCCGCGATTGTATTCTTCAGCCATTGTGTTTCTCCAGTTGCGCTAGAACGGGAATTCATCCTCGTTCGGGGTCGGTTCGGTTTCCTCGCTGGAGGCCGGGCTCGTTTCGTGGTTCTGGGCGCCGCTCTCGCGTCGCTCGGAGAGGAAGGTCATTTCGTTGGCGACGATCTCGACGCTGGTGTGCTTTTGGCCTTCCTTGTCTTCCCAGCGGCGGGTTTGCAGACGGCCTTCGATATAAACGAGCTGGCCCTTGGCCAGGTATTGCTTGCAGGTTTCAGCCAGGTTGCCCCAGGCCACGATATTGAACCACTCCGTTTCGGTGTGACGTTCGCCGTCGCCCGAATTCCACGAGCGGCTCACCGCCACCGTGAAGGTGGTAACGGGCTTGCCGGAGGGGGTGTAACGCATCTCCGGGTCGCGGCCCAGGTGTCCGATGATCATGACTTTGTTTAAGCCTCGGCTCATTTCGATCTCCTTTACCAATATCCAGGCAAATAACTAGGCGACAGAGGCAAGCATGTGACGGATCACAGGTTCCAGGAAGCGCAGGTTGCGTTCCAGGTCGGCGGCGGCCTTTGAAGGCAGGCTGACGTTCAACAGAACATACTGGCCTTCGCGTTGCTTGCGGATCATGGTAGCCAGACGACGCCGGCCCCACACTTCCACTTTATCAACAGTGCCGCCGGAATCGCTAATCCAACCTTTGATCTTGTCGACATTGCCGTTAAATGCGGTCTCGTCCAGATCAGGCTGGAGAATGCAAACCAGTTCGTATTTGTGCATAGGGAAAACCTCCTTTCCATGGGTTTGTTCGCATCCTCGCCGTGGGCGGGTTGCGGACGGAAGGAGACACAGGTTGAGTTGTGTCTTGAACGGGCGGTAGTTTACTTGATGTGGCGCAAATTGTCAATTTGCCAGAAACCTGGTTTCTCGTCAGCGCACATAGATCGGATTGCTGAATATCCAGCCGCGACGCGCGCCAAGATAGCGGCGATACGCCTCCACGCGATAGACGCCCGCCTCGCTCGCAGTGTGGGCGAACCTCTCCTCCCGCTTCCATACTTGAACGACTTGCCCGTTTCGCGCTAATCGTATCTCCGCCTCCCCCGGCAGGACAGCCTGCAACGTGACGCCTCCATCCAGCGGAATTTCCTCGCCCATCACCGCCTGGCGCGCGCGTCCCTGGGCGGTGAAGCGGAAGCCGCGCGTCGGCGCGACCAGGTCGTAGCCGATGAAGCCGCGGCCTTGGCCGAGGGATTCGAGAACCAACTCGCGGTCGGAGTCTGAATCGCCGCTGAGGGGACGCGGAATCAACAGGTGGGTGTTCAACGCCCGAAAGTGGAAATCGTACGGGAAGAGCGTCCGCGAAAGCGGCCCGAGGCGGTAGCGCAGGGCGTGCGCGTCAGACCCGCCGATGGCGGCCACGCGTTTGCCCGAGGCGAGCAATTCCTCCCATTTGCGGAGGGTGGGAAGCAGGGGGCCGCGTCCGTAGAAATGCGGGAAGTAAGCGTGAAAGAGCGCGCTCGGCCAGCTGTCGAGGACGGTTTTGAATTCGCTGAAATGATTCCAGAGTTCGATGCCCTGGTAGCCATGCACGTTCCAGTCCACCCAGTCAATGTCGTCTTCGTTGACGAGTTTGGCAAGCGGGTCGTAGGGATGCGCGAGGAAGCAGACGCCGCCCGCCTCGCGCGCCGCGTTGATGAGAATCTGCGGGTCGTCGGCGAGGGCGGCGAGGTCGCGGTCCGCGCCGAAGATGAGCAGGTGATTCTTTTGCGGATGGCGATCCTGGTCGTGAACTTCCTGTCCGACGAGCATGAGCGTTCGTTTGTCGCCTTCGCGATAATACCGCTCGAAATCCTTGACCAGCACGTTATGGTCGGTGACGATGACCACATCCACGCCGGCGCGCAGGGCGGCCGCGGCGATGTCGCGGTGCAGGCCGCTTCCGTCGGAGTAACGCGTGTGCATGTGCAGGTTGACGATAATCTCGTGCATGGGACTCATCCGATTTTCAGAATGTGGTTTGACGATTTAACGATACCGCAAGTATAATTCCCCCGCTAAATTGCCAGGAGGCTTACGAATGATAACGTTTCTACAGATTGCGTTGATTATAGTCGCCGTCGCTCTGATTTTGAGCGTCATTTTGCAGAGTAAGGGCGCGGGATTGGGCGGCGGTCTCACCGGCGCCGATTCTGGAACGGTGTTCACTGCCCGGCGCGGCATCGAGAAGACTCTCTTCTATGTGACCATCGCCTTGAGCGGGCTGTTCTTTGCGCTTGCCATCTTCTTGATCGTCTATTCCCGCTGATTCGAATCCACCGAACAGAAAGGTCGCCGCTTCGACCGCGGATTCCACCTCCGGGGCGGGCTGGAGACCTTTCTGTTTTATACCGATGAAACGACTTCGCTGGCAGATTCTGGTTGTGCTCCTCACGCTCGTCTTGGTGGGGATTCTTTTGCTTAGCCAGAAACCCGATGCCACCATCATCGGCGCGCAACCTGCGGCGGGAGGCGTCTACACCGAGGCGCTGGTCGGCGCGATGGGACGCCTCAATCCTTTGCTGGATTGGAACAACGCCCCCGACCGCGATGTGGACCGCCTGATCTACAGCAGCCTGATGCATTTTGATTCGCGCGGCATGCCCGAACCGGACCTGGCCGAATCGTGGGGGATGACCGAAGACGGCACCATCTACAACTTTTCCATTCGCGGCAATGCGGTTTGGCACGACGGCCAACCCGTCACCACCGACGATGTGATCTTCACCATCGAGTTGATGAAAAGTCCCGCTTCGTTCTACCCACAGGATGTGAAGGAACTCTGGTCGAAAGTGGAAGTGGTTCGACTGAACGACAAGACCATGCAGATCAAACTGCCGGAGCCGTACGCGCCCTTTTTGGATTACACCGCCTTCGGCGTCCTGCCGAAACACCTCTTGTCGTCCATTCCGATGGATCAAGTCCTCAACGCCGAATTCAACTTGAAACCGGTGGGGAGCGGCCCGTTTAAATTCGATCATCTATTGGTGGAAGGGGGGCAGATCACCGGCGTGGTGTTGACCGCCTTCGATCAGTATTACCGCCAGCGTCCCTACATTGACCAGGTGATTTTCAAATACTACCCCACCGCGGCCGCCGGGCTGGAGGCCTATCGCGCCGGCGAAGTGGCGGGCGTGAGTCAAATCACTGCGGACATTCTCTCGTCGGCCCTGGCGGAAAACGAACTTTCCATTTACACCAGCCGGATGCCTCAAATGGGCATGGTGGTGTTCAACCTCAATAATCCCGAGGTTCCTTTCCTGCAAGAGCCGGAGATTCGCAAAGCCTTGATGCTCGGCCTCAATCGCCAGCGTTTGATTGACGCCTTTCTCCAGGGACAAGCCATTCCCGCCGACGGGCCGATCCTGCCCGGTTCGTGGGCGCACTACGACGGCGTGGAGCATATCCCCTACGACGACGCCGCGGCCATTGTCCTGCTCAAGGAACTGGGCTACACCCTCCCAGCCGATGGGAGCAACGTGCGCGCCAACGAAAATCAATCCCTGGCGTTCACTCTCGTCCATCCCAACGACCCAACGCATACCCAGATGGCCCAATCCATTCAGCAAAATTGGGCCGCCATCGGCGTGAAAGTGGATTTGATCCCCGCCTCCTACGAATCGCTTCAAAACGAGTATCTGGGGCCGCGTCGTTTCCAGGCCGCGCTGGTGGAACTGGCCTTTGCCCGCACTCCCGATCCCGACCCGTATCCTTTCTGGCATCAGGCCGAGGCCGTCGGCGGGCAGAACTATTCCCAATGGGATAACCGCACCGCCTCGGAATACCTCGAACAGGCCCGCGTCACCACTGACTTTGGCCTGCGCGCACGCCTCTATCGCAACTTCCAGGTGATCTTCTCACGCGAACTTCCGGCCCTGCCGCTCTATGTGCCGGTCTACTCCTACGCGGTAGCCGCGAACGTGCAGGGCGTGCAAACGCCGCCTCTCTTCGATCCCAGCGATCGCTTTTCCCTGATCGAGCAGTGGTATCTCGTCACCCGCCGCGGCCTCGAACAGACTCCCACCCCCGCGCCGTAACATGTACACGCCAGAGAAGGATCAAGCCTACTTTGAAGCGGGTGTGGATGTTCTCGAACCATACCTTTTATCGAACGAACTTTACTATCCGATTTCCTCCCGCGCCCCGGACCTGACCCAACTCACTCTGGGCGGACTGCTCCTCACCCGCGCCCGCCTCGGACCTACCCCCCGGCTGGCCGCGCTCGACTCCCGGCTGGAATCGGCCCGCCAGAAGTGGCGATCGGCCTGGGAGGCCAAAGCCCGGCGCGAGGTCCATGCCCGAAGCGAACTGTGGAAGGATTACCTCGAAGACGCCCGTCGCGACCAGCGCGGGGCGGCGCGCCAATATCCCCAGAATGTCCGCCATCGCGTTATCATTGCATTATTGGGCGAATCGTCCGATTTGATGGATAATTATCTTCGCAGCGCGCTCGTCCCCGGCGCGTTCGTGTGGGACGGGAGTTTGCAAAGCCATTTTCCGCAAACAGATTTTTGGTTTTTATACGGCTCTTTGGCCTCCGAGGAGAAATCATGACCCACATCCAAGCCGCGTTGGAGTATGTACGTAACAACCGGGAACGTTTCCTGGAAGAACTGAAAGAATTCGTCGCCATTCCTTCCATCTCCACCACCGACGAACACAAGGCAGACGTAGCCCGCGCTGCCGAATGGGTGGCGGGCCAATTGCGCTCGCTCGGCATGACGCGCGTGGCGGTGATGCCCACCGGCGGCCATCCGGTGGTGTATGGCGAATGGATGGGCGCCGGTAAACACGCCCCCACCTTGATGATCTACGGACATTACGATGTTCAGCCGGTGGACCCGCTCGAACTATGGGAGTGCGATCCCTTCGAGGCGGTGGAGCGCGGCAACTATTTTGTGGGGCGCGGCGTCTCCGACATGAAAGGCCAAGTGCAGGCGGCGCTCAAAGCCGTGGAAGCCATCATGCGCACCAACACGTTTCCGGTAAATTTGAAGTGGCTGGTGGAGGGCGAAGAGGAAGTCGGCTCGAAGAATCTCGAAGGCTTCATCAAGAAGAACGCGGACCTGCTCCAGGCCGATATTTGTCTCAACCCCGACGCGGGCATGATGTCGGCGGACATGCCGACTATCACCTACGGTCTGCGCGGCCTGTGCTATATGGAATTGCGCGTCTACGGCCCGGACAAGGATTTGCACTCCGGTTTGTACGGCGGCGTGATCTACAATCCGGCCCAGGCGCTGGCTGAGTTGGTGGCTGGCATGCACGACAAGAAAGGCCGCGTCACTCTGCCTGGGTTCTACGACAGCGTCCGTCGGCTGACCAAACGCGAGCGCGCCGACTTTGCCCGCATTCCCCTCACCAAAAAGGAATTGCTCCAACAAACCGGCGTCTCCCAACTGTGGGGCGATCCGGCCTTCACTCCCTCCGAGCGGATCGGCGCGCTGCCCACGCTGGAGGTCAACGGCCTGCTCTCCGGCTGGACCGGCAAGGGAAGCAAGACTGTTTTGCCCTCCTCCGCCATGGCGAAGATTTCCTGCCGCCTCGTCCCGGACCAAACGCCGGAACAGGTGGTCAAGCAGATGAAGGCTTACCTCAAGGCCAAGTCCCCGAAAGGGATCCGCTGGGAGTTGGAGGAGTTAACCCACTCCGGTTGGGCGATCACAGATGTGAACAGTCACAGCGTGAAGGCGATGGCCGACGCGCTCGAAACGGTGTGGGGCAAGCGTCCCATCTTCCGGCGCGAGGGCGGTTCGATCGGCGTGGTGGTCCACCTGCAGGAATACGTCGGCGTCGAGTCGGTGTTGACCGGTTTCGGCCTGCCCGACGACTTGATCCACTCGCCGAATGAACATTTGCACTTGCCCACTTGGGAGAAGGGCATCGAAGCGCTGGTGCGTTTTATTTACAACATGAAGTAACCGGCAACTCCTACGTTAATTGATTCCGTCATTGCGAGCGGAGCGACACTTGCGCCTGCACGCAAGTGCAGGTGAGCAATCTCCTCCACGGAGCGGGGATTGCTTCGTCGGGAAGACCACCCTCCTCCGCAATGACGGACACAATTTAATTCAATGAAGTTTGACACTTTGTATCGAAGGAAATGAAGAGATTTTAGAAATGGCAGAAGACAGGATTATCACCTATGGCGGACAGGCCGTGATCGAAGGCGTTCTAATGCGGGGACAAAAAGCCTACGCCATCGCCATGCGCGCGCCCGACGGCAATATCGTTGTGCAGACCGAACCCCTCGCGAAGATGTACCGATCCGGCTTGACCAAGGTTCCGTTCGTGCGCGGGGTCATCTTACTCTGGGACGCGCTTGGACTTGGAATGCGCGCGCTCACCGTCTCGGCCAACGCCCAAACCGGGGAGGATGAAAAACTCGAAGGCGCGTCTCTTTACTTGACGATTGGCGCGTCTCTCGTATTCGCCATCGGACTCTTCTTCCTGCTTCCGGCGGCGCTTGGCGGCTGGGTGGAGGGATTCTTTTCGCCCGTCGGTGGGGGAGGCGGGGCCTTGCCCGCGCTTTCACGTGAAGCCCAAGCATCTTCGGCTGGGTTGTGGGTGGGCAATCTTTTCGAGGGGATTTTGCGGCTGGTTATGCTGATCGGCTACATTTGGGCGATCGGATTCATGCCGGACGTCAAACGTCTCTTCGGCTATCACGGCGCGGAACATAAGACCATCAACGCTTTCGAGGCCGGCGCGGAATTAACCCCCGAATCGGTGGCGACCTTTCCCATCCAACATGCTCGTTGCGGGACGGCCTTCATGCTCACATTGGCTTTGCTTTCCATTCTCGTTTTCACCGCGCTCGGTCCTTTGCCGATGCTCTGGCGACTCGCCAGCCGCGTCTTGCTCATCCCCGTGTTGGCTGGGATTTCTGTCGAATACATCCGTTGGACAGCCAATCACCTCAATAACCGCTTTGTGCAATGGCTGATCAAGCCCAACCTGGCCCTTCAGTCGCTCACCACGCGCCAACCCGACCGCGCCATGCTGGAGGTTGCCATCGAGTCGTTCAATTCGATGCGCAAGGCGGAGCAGGCTTTGTAAAGGGTTATTTTCTTCCCCTTTTCCATCATTAAACATTCAGGCGGCAGATTTTCTGCCGCCTGAATGTTTAATGGCCGATTACAAACGGGCCGCTTTGCGAAGCGCTTCGGCCTTGTCCGTCTCTTCCCAGGGGAATTGAACATCGTCGCGGCCAAAGTGACCGTAGGCCGCGGTCTTGCGATAGATCGGGCGGCGCAGGTCCAAGTCACGGATGATTGCGCCGGGGCGCAGGTCGAAGTGTTCGAGGATGAGTTCGGCGATCTTCTCGTCCGCGATCTTCGCCGTGCCGAAGGTCTCCACGTTGACCGAAAGCGGATGCGCCACGCCGATGGCGTACGCCACCTGCACTTCGACGCGCTCCGCCAAACCCGCGGCGACCACGTTCTTCGCCACATAGCGCGCGGCGTACGCGGCGGAGCGGTCTACCTTTGTGGGATCCTTGCCGCTGAACGCGCCGCCGCCGTGACGTCCCATGCCGCCGTAGGTATCCACGATGATCTTGCGACCGGTCAAGCCCGCGTCGCCCATCGGCCCGCCAACCACAAAGCGCCCGGTGGGATTGACGTACACCTTGAGATCTTTGTCTACCATCTCCTTCGGCAGGACCGGCTCGATCACATGCTTGATGATGGCGGCGCGGATATCTTCCTGCGAAATTTCCGGCGCATGCTGGGTGGAGATCAGTACCGTGTCGACGCGCTTGGGCTTGCCGTACGCGTACTCGACGGTGACCTGGCTCTTGCCGTCCGGGCGCAGCCATTCCAGCGTATCGTTCTTGCGGACTTCGCTCAGGCGGCGGGAGAGTTTGTGCGCCAGGTAAATGGGCGTGGGCATCAGTGTCTTGGTCTCGTTGCAGGCGAAGCCGAACATCATGCCCTGGTCGCCCGCGCCGATTTTGTCAATTTCATCCTGGTCGCCGCCTTTCGCTTCAAGCGACTGGCTGACGCCCATGTCAATGTCGGGGCTTTGACTGGCGATGGCGGAAAGCACGCCGCAGGTATTCCCGTCGAAGCCTTTTTTGGCGCGGTCATATCCGATCTCGGTGATCACCTTGCGGGCGAGATCATCGAAATTGACGAACGCCTTGGTGGTGATCTCGCCCAACAGCATCACGTAGCCGGTCTTGGTGGCCGTTTCGCAAGCCACGCGCGAAAACGGATCCTGCTCGAAACAGGAATCCAGCACGGCGTCCGAGATCTGATCGCACATCTTGTCGGGATGGCCTTCGGTCACCGATTCGGAGGTGAACAGAAGTTTGGGGGAAGTCATGAAAGTCGTGCTCATTGGGGATGGGTCTCCTTTGGAAATGAAATTGCCCCTCCGGACTCGCGAAAGGGCAATTTTGCATAAGCACGGCTGCCCTCTCATCTCCCAGAACATCCGTCTGTCGGAATTGGCACCGTGGTTTAGTTTTGTAGTTACGTAGTTTTTTTAGTTTCGTAGTTTGGCAGTTTAGTAGTTCCGAACTACTCAACTGCCTAACTATCCAACTATCTAAACTATCCAACTACCAAACTAAAGCCGGTTGTCGAGGCATCACAGGGCCGGTCCCTCCGCCTCTCTGGATAAGAGTTGCCGATTGGGGCTATTGGGTTGTGGTCGGCATGATACCACAGGCGCGAGGGAGCGTCAATTAAAAAAAGAGCCGCCGGAAAGAACCGGCGGCTCGAAGAACGGACAGACTTAGTTATCGGAAGCGCAGCGGAAACCGATGGTGGAGGCCGAAACGCCATACCAGCGATCCGTTTCGGGCGGCTGGCTGGGATCAGGTCCCACCACCGAGGAGCGCTTCGACACGCGCAGGTACTGCCACGGGTCGCCGAAGGAGCCGCCGCGTACCACGCGGGCGAAGAAGTTGTTACGCGCGATCGGCCCGGTGGGATTCAAGGCCACGCCGCCGGTATAGTAATCGGGATCGTAGAAGTCGTTCACCCACTCGGCCACATTGCCGGCCATATCCAGAATGCCGAAGGGACTCGCGCCCGCCGGGAAACTGCCAACGCGCATTGTATCGCCGGCGTAGTAATTAAAGTTGGCGTACGAGTTATCCGGCTTATTGTCGCCCCAAGGGAAGGTGCTCAACGAGGGGAAGGCGCCGCGGGCGGCATATTCCCATTCCGCTTCGGTGGGCAGGCGGCGGCCGGTCCACTTGCAGTAGGCGCTGGCGTCGCCCCAGCCAACGTAAATGACCGGGTAATCGTTGAATTCCGTGTTGCGGAAGTATTCCGGGCGGGTCTCGGATTTGAAGACCGGCTGCTTGGCCAGGTGCGGAATGCCACAGACGCCAGCCTGCACGCACAGCAGGTACATGCCATTCGTCACTTCCGTCTTGTCCATGTAGAACCCGTGCAGGGTGACCTGGCTGGGGGGAACCTCGTCCTGCTCGGCCATGGCGTCCAAACCGCCGCGCATGAATGTGCCTTCCGGGATGTACACTTGGGTCATACCGTCCACGCTTGAAACTTTCTCATCGCCCGCTTCGGGCGCGCCAATCACAGGCGGTTCAGCCGTGGGATTCAAGGGGGCCGGCGTGGGGCTGGGGAAGGGAGTCGCCACATCCTCAATCTGCGGCATTGCAGTCGGTTCCGGCGTCTTCCCCGGACCGCAAGCAGTCACCACCAGCAATAGCAGGGAAAGCATTACGAGAAGCTTTGTCATTTCCTTTTCTCCTTTTTCATGGATTTCTAGTTCCAGTATAAAAGCCGCAGAAAATTTGCCATATCACCCAAAGGTCATATTTGAGTGTTATTTTACGACTTCTTGTTACTATTATAACCGATTTTGCATATAATATCCTTATGACTACTCCCCAAAACGCGCTTCAACCGCCCTTGCGGGTCTTCATTGTTTGTGACCAGTCGGCGACTGCCCCGATATGGAGTTACCTCATCCGGGAAAAGGGCATGGTGGCCATCCTCGAAACGGTCATCCAGCGCGCCCTCGAACGCTCCCTCGAAGATCTCCCCGACCTCATTGTCATTGACGTAAACGGTTCGCATGCGCATCGCATCGAACTCTGTCGCAAATACCGCGCCCTCACCTCCTGTCCCATCCTGCTCTTCATGCCCAGCAGCAACGAACCCGACATCCTCGAAGCCTACCAAGCCGGCGTGGACGAGTGCGTGGTCAAGCCCATCAGCCCGGCCATCTTCGAGGCCAAGATCACAGCCTGGGTGCGGCGCAGTTGGTCGCAGCCGATGGGGTCGGTGGGGACCAGCAAGTTACGCCTCGACCCGGCCCATCGCTCCGCGTTGGGAAGCGGCGGGCGTGAGGTCCGCCTCACAAACCTCGAATTTCGTCTGCTTCATTTGCTGATGAGTCGTCCGGGCTACGTCTTCCGCGCCGACGAGATCATGCAAACCGTGTGGGGGATGGAAAGAGCCGACCTGACCTTGCTGAAAAATGTCGTCTATCGCCTGCGGAAAAAATTGGAAGAGGAGACCGGCGAGGCGCAACTGATTCAAACCCGCCCCGGCGGCTACTCCTTCCTCGAAAACTGACCCGCTTCTTTCCTGACCTCTGATCGGGCGCGGCCAACCCGGGCATCCGCGTAGATCGGAATTATTCCGACTTACGGCGTCGCGCCGACTTGTTCCAACGCGTACAATGCGTCGGCGTAGCCGGGGTGAATGGAAAGCGCCTTGCGCCACGCGGCAATCGCGCCCTCCCTATCCCCTTTGCGATACAAACCCCAGCCCTGCCATAACCACGCCTCCTCCGATTTATCGGTGACGCCCAGCGCGTAGTTGGCGAGCGCCAGCAGATCGTCAATGCGATTGGATTGAAAATACGCGTGGAAGGGTTGGAACTGATAACGGAACATTCGCAGGGGCAGGCGCTGCGTAGCGCGAGATTTGTCGAAGGCTAGCGCGGCTTCATCATAGCGTCCGAAATACACCAGATTGCTCCCCAAGTTGAACCATGCGAATGCATCCTGTGGATTTGCGTCGGTCGCGGCTTGCGCGGCCTCCAGCGAGCGCTGACGATTCGCGTCCGCGTCCCAATCCGCGCCAAGCAGCGACCTGATCTCCGTTTCCTCCGAGGGGAGGTAAAAGAACATGTACACGTAGTTGAACGGTTTCCATTCCTCCTCGAGTTGATTGTATGCAATGGTTTTGTTGTTCTCGTGGTACGAGTCCATGATGGCGAAGGTTTGCATCGCGTCATCGTAGCCGGTGACGAGCAGATAGTGCGCGGCCCACAAGTCGTCGTTGGGACCGAGGGCGTCGTTGGGGTCGAGCGAGGTGACGCTTTCCACGATGACCGGGTAGCGATGGGCTAGCAGGCGTTTGAGCAGGAGAATGTCGCCCGAGACGCGGTAATCCATGTTGAGCCAACCGGCGTTGTTGCGGACGAACCAAACCAACTCATCGGGGTTCACATTGCGGTCGCCGGTGACGGGTTTGATCTGCGCGGCAATCTCATCCTGCGTGCCGGGCCAGCCGTATATTTGCAGGGCAAACGAGAGCGCGTTCGGGCCGCAGTTGTTGGGGGTTTGCTGCGCCCACGTGGGTTGGTCGAGGGAGATTTGCGCAGGGAGAGGTTCGGGAGTCGCGGTGGGGGTGGGAGTCGCTTGGGTCGGCGCGGCCAGTGTGGGCGAGGCGGGAGGCGGAGTCTGAGTCGCGGGGAGGGAGGTCACCGGCAGGGCCGTCGGGACGGGGCCGGGCGGGTTGACGGAGTTCTTCACGTAGAGAAAAAATTTGTCGACGCGCCAATCCACCGCAAGTTTGACAGTGGGAATTTGATAAACGATAACCCCCAAAAGAATGAGCGCAACGAGGGCAATTAAGATTTTTCGTTTGGTCATGCGGGGGAGTGTAACACGCGATAATTAGCCGCGGTTAATTTTAGATCGTTCCCACTCTTTCACTTTCTCAAACAACGCGCCGAGCGGGTGCAGGTCGCGCACGGGGACGGCGAGATTTTTAGTGCGCGTCTGCTCGAACTGGAAGACGCGCGTTCCTTCGCGGATGAGGTCGGCGCGGCGGCGAAATTCTTCGCGGGGAATCCAGCCGGCGAGGTAGATGTCCATGCCGTAGACCCAGAGATTGCCCCACTCCAACGGGTGGACAACGTACGCCTCGCGGCGCGCGGGACTATGAACGGCCACGCGTCCATCGGGCGGACTCTGCGAGTGGAGCGCGGCCAGCGCGAAGAATTTGGTCGCGGCTTCGACGCGTGTGCGCGGCGGAAGGAGGAGGGTCTCGCTGGCGAATTCGCGGTCTTCGGTCTGGCCGAGCAGTTCGACGGTAAGCGGCGCGGACGCGTCGGATTTGAGGGCGAGGGGGCCGAGGGGAATCCATTCGCGCGGGTTGCTCCAGTCGCGCGGCAGGGCGTTGAGCAGGTGAATGGGTTGACCGGCGGCAAGGGCCTTTTGAACATCGCGTTGAGCCGAGGCGAGTAGCGCGGTGACAAAGGCGAAGAGGTAGAGATCGTCGGGGCGGTGACCGTCGGCGGCGTATTGATCGAGGGGCACGAGCGCCGGGGCGTCGAGGAGCAGGTTGGGGTCAAGGTGGAGGCGATGAATCTGTTCGCGGTAGGTCAGCAGGAAGGATTTGATGTCACAGCGATGTCCGCCGAGGGTGACGTCGTATCGGTCGGGGTCGGTGAAGGGCGTGGCGCCTTTAACATCGAAGGGAATGTCATTCTGCGAAAGGTGACGACGGAATGCGAGTTCGACAGCCACACCCGCCACGATGCGCCGCAGACGGTCGTAGGGTGAGCCGTCCGCGCGACCGAAGGTGTGCGGGAGGGAACGCGCCGCGTAGGCGATGCCGCCTTCGATCAGGTCGCGGGGAAGGGGCAGGCGGAGAATACTACTCATTCCTAAACTGCAGGCAATAGTGGTGGAAAGTATTGCTCACCCAGGCTGACCCGAGTCCATACGGCGCGAGGGATTGGTTGTCCTGGCACCAGATTTTTTCGTCTTTCAGGGTGTAGGTTTTGCCGAGTTCGCGGCCGATGTCCCAGGCGAGGGGATAGATCTTGCCGCCCTTCTTGACGTTCTTGACGATGATGGTCAGATAGGCTTTGCTACGGAGTAGCGGTTGTAACCGTGCGTAGATGTCCACCAGTTTGGCAAGGAAGGCTTCGTAATCGTCCATGTTGCCGAGATCGTTGGGATCGTCAGAGTAGAAGACATCCAGGTTGGCGGAGGCGCGGCGTTTCTGTTGGTTGTCGGCGCCTTTTACACGCAACATATCCCAATAGGGTGGACTCGTGAGAACATAGTCAAAGGTCGGAAGTCGAAGGTCAAGGGCGCGGGAGGCGTCGCCGTTGATGACTTCTGACTTTAGACCTTCGACCTGCGACCCAAGCCCAGCGCGTTCTTCAAGGAGGAGTTCTTGCGCGATCTTCGCATACTTGGGATTCAACTCGATGCCGTAGGAGTGACGTCCGGCGCGCAGGGCGGCGACGAGGGTCGAGCCGGTGCCGCACATCGGGTCGAGGACGGTTTGTCCCTGCTTGGTGAAGAACTCGATGAATTCCTGCGCCATCGTCTCGGGATACTTGGCCGGATGGACGAGAGTCCCTTTTTTGCGCGGCGGCGGATTGTGGATGAACCACGATTTTTGAAACTTCAGCCAGGATTTGGGATCGAGGTCGTTGAGTTTATTGGGCGACATGGGGGGATTATAACGGGTTGGAGGGTTGGGTAGTTACGAAGTTTGGCAGTTTCGTAGTTCGTGTTGCGTGTTCCGTCTACCTGTTTACGTGTGTACCCTGTTTACTTGTGTACCTTTGTGCGTTCCTCACGGCGCGATGGGTGAGTAATTCAGTTTGCGAATCTCCAAATCGGAAAACGAGACGATGATGGGTGTCACGCCGGCCGAGCGGACGAAGAATCCGATCGTGCCGGAGGGCAGGTTGGCGTCGCTCACGCTGAATTGGTAGTTGTCGTTCAAGAAGAAGCGCAACTCGTTTTTGAAAGCCCACACACCGAAGCGGACTGTAGCCGGCGCGCCGCGCGGCGCGTCGCCGGTGTGGAAGGGTTGCTGGAGGACGAGGCGCTCGTTCTTCGCGATGCGTTCACCGCGCACATCGCCTTCGCAGGTCAACGCGAAGCGGTACGAGCGGTCCTTGGTGGCGCGCACGAGCAGGCCGTATTCGTCGGCGGAGGAGCAGATGTTGAGGGCGGCGGTGACTTCGAGGTAGAAGTCGGTCAACTTTAATTTTGTATTGAGATTGGCAACGTACATGCCCGGGTTGGCGGAGAGGATCAGGCGTCCATCCACCAGCGAGGCGGATCTCTCTGTCAGTTCCCAGTGAGTTTCGTCCGTGAAGTTGTCGGCTTTGATCGGGTCGCCGAGGCCGGGACGCCAGTCGGGAGGCGCGGTGGGGGAGGCAAAGGGTCGGGCGGTTGGGGTGTCGGTGGCGGGGAACCAGACCGGGGTCGGGGAAAGAACCGGAGTCGCGGTGGGCGGATGCGGCGTGGCGGTGCCGAGGTCGGGTCGCGCCAGGGCCGAGCAGGAGGTCAGGAGGAGAGTCAGAAGGAAAAAGTAGTTGTGTCGTTTCACGTGAGGTATTGTACAATAGTGTAGCGCAAGATACTATCTTGCGCTACCACTCACTCAGGAGATTCTCATGGCTGAAACGTCTGTGTTGGTGACGGGGGCGTGCGGCGAGATCGGGCAAGCGCTGGTGCAGGGACTGAAGGCGCGCAACGGTTACCGCATTGTGACTGCCGACCTGGCTCCGCTTCCGGATGCGATCAAGACCCTGCCGGTTGAACATGTGCAGGGCGACCTCGTGAACCGTATCAAGCAATTCTACGACTACGACTTCGATGTGATCTACCACCTGGCCGCCTCGCTCTCCTCCAAAGCGGAGGTGGCGACGGAGGAGGCGCATCGCATCAACGTGGAGGGGACGATGCAGTTGCTGATGCTGGCGGCGTACAAGTCGGAGAAGTACAGGAAGCCGGTCAAGTTTTTGTTTCCCAGTTCGATTGCCGCGTATGGGATGCCGAACCTCGCCGCGAAAAAATCGGCGGGACGCGTGAAGGAGGAGGACTTCGACATTCCGCATACGATGTACGGTTGCAATAAACTCTACTGCGAAAAGTTGGGGACGTATTACAGTCAGTTCTACGGCCAGCGTCATCTCGACCCAAACCCGCCGGTCATGCTGGACTTTCGGGCGATCCGCTTCCCGGGCCTTGTCTCGGCCTTTACGTTACCCAGCGGCGGCACGAGCGACTACGGCCCGGAGATGCTCCACGCCGCGGCGCAAGGCAAACCGTATGCGTGCTTCGTGCGCGAGGACACGAAGATTTCATTTATGGCGATGCCCGACGCGATCAAGTCGCTGTTGATGCTGACGGACGTGCCGCGCGCCAAGTTGACGCGCCAGGTCTACAACATTGCGGCGTTTGCGCTCACTGCGGGCGAGTTCCGTGACCGGGCCGTGAAAGCCTTCCCCGGCGCGACCATCGTCTTCGAGCCGAATCCGCGCCGCCAGGGAATCGTCGACTCGTGGCCCGAAGACGTGGACGACGCGCGCGCGCGCGAAGATTGGGGATGGTTGCCGGATTACGATGAGGATAAGTTTTTTGAGGAGTATTTTCTGCCGGAGATTCGGAAGAGGTATGGGAAGTAATTGGTAAATGGTAATTCGTGAAAAAGAAGAGGCCGCCGGGAGGCGGTCTCTTTATTTCACCTGAATCCGCTAACACTTGCGCCTGGCGCAAGTGCAGGTGTCTACGCCAATCGGCGCGAATAAATTAGCGAAGATTAGCGCAAATTCGTGGAAAAATTTATAGTTCCAAAATCTGTTCCCTCTCCGGCCCAAGCGACACCAACTTGATCGGTGTTTCGGCGAGGGCGGAGATTCTTTCCAGGTATTTCTTCGCGTTCTTGGGCAGGTCTTTCCACTTGCGGACGTGGGTGACATCCTCGGTCCAGCCGGGGAGTTCTTCGTAGTTGGGCGCGCAGGCGGAGAGGCCGTCCGCGCCGCCGGGGAGTTCGGCGACGGTGGCGTTGTTGACAGTGTAACTGGTGCAAAGTTGAAGTTTTTCCAGGCCGGAGAGGATGTCGAGTTTGGTGATGATCAGGTCGGTCAAGCCGTTGACGCGAACAGCGTAGCGGAGCAGGACTCCGTCCAGCCAGCCCACGCGGCGCGGACGACCGGTGGTTGTGCCGAACTCGTCCCAGGGATTCGCTCCCGTGCCGCGCAGGCGTTTAGCCATCTCGCCTTCCAACTCGGTGGGGAAGGGACCGGAGCCGACGCGCGTTTGGAAGGCCTTGGTCACGCCGAGGACGCGCGCGTCTCTGGCGGCGGTGATACCCAGCCCGAGGCCAAGCAAAGCGGATGGCGCGACAGTGGAGGAACTCGTCACAAACGGATAGGTGCCGTGATCGAGGTCGAGCAATGTCCCTTGCGCGCCTTCGGCCAGCACAGACTGTCCCTGCTTGAGGGCCAGGTTGAGTTCGGTCGCCACATCGCGGATGTACAGAGCCAGGCGCGAGGTCTGGTTGGTGAAGGATTCGATCTCGGGATCCACTTCCAGTTCGTGCGCGCCGAGCAGGTTCAGGGTCCGGTTGGAATCGAGCAGGAGGGCGCGCAGTCGCTCCTCGTAGTCTGGCGCGAGCAGGTCGGCCATGCGCAGTCCGCGGCGCGAGGCTTTTTCCATGTAGGCCGGGCCGATGCCGCGCCCGGTAGTGCCGATCTGTCCCTTGCCGCGCGCTTTCTCCTGGGCCTTGTCTATGGCGCGATGGGCCGGCGTGATGAGGTGCGCGGCCGGCGAGATGTGAAGTCGCTGCGGCGCGATCGAAACGCCCGCGCTGCGCAACTGACTCATTTCGTCCAGCAGGGTGCGCGGGTTGATGACCATGCCGTTTCCGAGCGCGGCGATGGTATGCGGGTGAACGACGCCCGACGGCACAAGATGTAGTTTGAAAATTTTGCTTCCCACGGTGACGGTGTGGCCGGCGTTGTCGCCCCCGTTATAGCGGGCAACGTAATCGGCTCCGGCGGCGAGATAATCTACAATGCGTCCCTTCCCCTCATCCCCCCATTGAACGCCAACGATGATGTGTAACGGCATGCGACCTCCAACGATGGCCGAATTATATCAGACGCGCAGAAACCAGGTTTCTTGGAGAAACCTGGTTTCTGTCGGGGTATAATCCCGACAATGAACCGACGCTTCTTCCTTAACCTCGGCCTGCTTGCCCTTCTCATGGCGATCCTCACCCTGACGTTGCCGGCCCAAGCCTCGCCCCAGCCGCAACTTCCGCAATTTGCCACGCCCACCCCCCAACCGGATGGTCGCATCATCTACATTGTCCAGGAAGACGACTTGAGTTGCATTGCCATTTCGCTCAAGACCGGCGTCCCTTTAGAAACGCTCTACGCGCAGAATCCACAGTTGAATCCCGATTGCTCCAATCTGCTTGTGGGCATGCAAATCCTGCTCGGCTATGGCGGACCGGCGGCCTTCTCGCCCACGCCGGGACCTTCGCCCACCGCCACGGTTATCCCAGCGACTCCCACTCCCTTCACCGGCACAACGGAAGTCTGCGTGTTTCTTTATGACGATATCAACGGCGACGCGCTGAGGCAGGAATCGGAATTCGGCCTCGCGGGCGGACAGGTGAGTGTCACGGACATCAACGGCGCGTATTCCCAGGCCAAGGAAACCACCAACGAACTCGACCCGGACGATCCCACCATCCCGTTGCGGACCTGCTTTTTGGATGTGCCGGCCGGCACGTACACGATCAGCGTCGCCATCCCGGATAATTTCAATCCCACCACGCAAATCGCCTACCGACTGGAGGTCAACGCGGGCGACCTCGCCTTCGTGGATTTCGGCGCGCAGTCCAACGCGGAGCAAGTGCCGGATGTGAACGCTCCCGTTGAGACCGGCGGCACATCCATGTGGCTGGGGGTTCTTGGCGCGTTATTGCTGCTGGGAGGCTTGGGCATGGGGTGGTATGCCATCCGCATGAGGAAACCGCCCAGCAAGTTTGGCGGGGGACGCGGAATGTTGAATCGGTAGAAAAACACAAAGAGACAGTCACTCCCAAAGTGACTGTCTCTTTGCAGATGAGCCAGACATCTTCTCCAGACGCCGACCTACTTCAACCCAAACGTCGCGCTGACCTCCGCCCGAACCGAGATCATGCCCGTGGTAACGGGACCGTCATCCGCCGCCGCCGACTCGCCGCCCCCGGCCGGCGCGACGTTTTGCATCGCATTCTGCGTCCACAAGTTCTGATTGCCTCCGCCATACCACCAACTCCAGCCGTTGAAATGGGAACTGGAATTTTCGTTGATGGATAGAACGCAGTCCGCCTTCGCGCCTGCGGTTTTGGCGAGAGCCTGCGCCTTTTCGGTCGCGGCTTTCATCGCCATCTCGCGCGCCTGGTCGCGGTACTTCCGCAACTCGCTGGTGTAAAACTCCACGTTCACCACCTGGTTCGCGCCCGCCTCCAAAGCCGCAACGATGGCGTCGTTGGTTTTGTCCACGTCGCGCAGGGTGACGGCGACGATGTTGTAAATGCGATAGCCCTTGATGCGGAGCGAATCATAATCTTCGTAGAGCGGCTCGATCACGTACCAGTCTGTGGCGATGTCTTTTGACTCGATCCCCAGCGCCTTTAACGCTTTGGTCACCTTGTTGATCGTATCCGTGTTGTTCTCTTGGGCTTCTTTGGCGGACCTGCCGTTGGACTGCGCGCCCAGTTGGACCAAGGCGCGGTCCGGCTTGACGTTGACCACCGCCGTCCCACTGACCTGCACCGTGCGCGTCGCGTCGCACGCGGACGCCGAAGCGGGCGCGGCCATCTCAGGCGCGGGCGTTTCCCCGAAGGCTCTGGCATTGACATTCGGCAATCCAACGCTGACGAGGAATAAAATCATCACGCAAGCGAGGACGGCATTGACGATGGCGGGAATCTGTTTCATGGGAATCTCCTTTTTGTAACGCGAAATTTAATTCGCCTACAGGATATTCCCTCCATTTGTCGGGCGCGTGTCGCTTGTGAGGCAATTGCGAGGCAGGTCAAAGAGTTGCGGCTGGCAGCCACAAGGTAATCGTTGTCCCTTCCCCCTCGGCGCTTTGTACAAAGATATGCCCTCCCATCGCTTCGATCAAAGCCTTTGCAATCGCGAGACCCAATCCCGCGCCGCCATCCCTGCGCGCCCGCGATTTTTCCGCGCGGTAGAAGCGCTCGAAGATGTAGGGCAGATGGTCGGCGGGAATGCCCGCTCCCTGGTCTATAACAGAGCATTGGAGGCCGTCATCTTTTTCTTCGATGGAAACGATGATAGTCGAGTTCGCGGGCGAGTAACGGATGGCATTGTCGAGCAGGTTGTCCAGCGCTTGCGCGAGGCGTTCGGGGTCGGCGCGAACGACCAGGGGGTACGTCGCGCTGGTGACATGTAACTCCACTCCCTGTCGCGTAGCCAGAGGGGAGAGGAGGTCGCAGCGTTGGCGGGCCAGGGCGGGCAAATCCACGGATTGCAGGTCAAGCTGTAGCGATCCCGCGTCGGCGCGGGTGAGCAGGAGCAGTTCGTTGACGAGGCGGATCAGGCGGTCGGTTTCGCGTTGCATGGATAAAAGCAACGGGCCGCGTCCCTCGCGGTCGTCGAGCGCGCCGTCTTCGAGGGTTTCGATGGCGCCTTTGATGACAGTCAGCGGGGTGCGGAGTTCGTGAGTCACGTCGGCGAGGAAGGCTTTCTTGGCCTCATCGGATTGACGGAGGGAGTCGGCCATGTCGTTGAAGGTTTGGCTGAGGGCGTGGAATTCGGCGATGTCGCTCTCGGAAGGGACGCGGGCGGAGAGATCGCCTTGGGCGATGGTGTTCGCGGCGGAGGCCAGCCCTTCCAGCGGACGCGCGATCTGACGCGCAAGGAAATGCCCCGCGAGAGAGGCGAGGAGGATGGCGAGGAAAATTGCGCCGAGAAGTTGGAGGAGGAGATCGGTGGGGAGTCCCGTTGCGGGAAGCGGCGTGGCGATGTAGACGATGCCGGCGATGCGACCGTCGTCCGCGAAGATGGGCGCGGCGGCATACAGGACGCGTCGGTTGTCGAGGACGCGCCGGAGGGCGGTGGCGGGAGTCCCTGTGAGGGCCGATTCGATTTCGAGGCGTTGAACCAACTCGGAGGTCGGAAGAGAGGCGTTCTGTTCCGCGAGAGGGGCCTGCACGGAGGCGTCCGTCAAAGGGAGTCCCACCACAACTGCGCCGTTTTCCGTCAGCAGGCGTGTGTGAATCCCTGGCGTTACGTTGAGCGCTTGCGAATAGGGCTGGGGGTTTTCGGGGAGCGGCTCGCCCTGCAAAGTGGCCGCGATGAATCTGGCTTGCGCGAGGAGGTTGTCGCGTTGGGTTTCGATGTAGAGGGACGAGACGGCCCGCCACGCGAGCGCGGCGGCGAGGATCATGCCGAGGGTAAGCACGAGCAGGGTGTTGAGCGAGAGGCGGGCGCGGATGGTTTGCATGAGGATTGAAGCGCCGCAACATTCATGTTGCCTCTGGCAGGCAATAAATTTTGCGGTACTAATTGATTCGGTAGCCCAACCCGCGCGCGGACTCGATGCAATCGGCTTCGGGCGAGGCGGCGCGGAGTTTGGCGCGCAGACGTTTGACGGCGCTATCCACGGCGCGTGTATCGCCGACGAAATCGTAGCCCCAAACCTGTTCGAGCAGGCGCTCGCGGGTGAGGACGCGGCCAGGGTTGGAGAGGAGACGATGGAGCAGGTCGAATTCGAGGCGGGTGAGGTCGAGGGGGAGGTTGGCGATGGTGACAGCGCGGCTCTCCACATCCATGCAGAGATTGCCTTTTTCGATGGTGACGGTGGACGGTTCGCCGCTTTTGCTTTCGGCGCGGCGCAGCACAGCCTTGACGCGCGCCATCAATTCGCGCACGCTGAACGGCTTGACCACGTAATCGTCCGCGCCCAGTTCGAGGCCGACGATGCGGTCGGTCTCTTCGCCGCGCGCGGTGATCATGATGATGGGAACATTGCTGGACTTGCGAAGTTCGCGGCACACATCGAGGCCGTCCACTTCGGGGATCATCAGGTCGAGCAGGATCAGGTCGGGGTGGAATTCGCCCGCGAGACGGAGAGCCGCCCTTCCGTCCGCGGCGAGGCGCACTTCGTAGAGGGCTTTGCGCAGGTTGTACGCCAGCAGGTCGGTGACGGAGGGTTCATCGTCCACGACGAGGATGCGATAGGTCATGCGCGGAGGATAACATGGATTTGTGGCAGGCGTGTGTCAAAACGGATTCGTCAACGGATTGGAAGCGGATAAACGGATTGTTGAAAACGGACTGGAAGCGGATAGCGGATGGTTTCAGCGGATGAGTGGGCGGGCGGACGTTTTCGATGGATAAAAAAATCGGCCTGCCTCTCAGCAAGCCGACTGACTATCAGACTATCAGACTATCAGACTAGCGACTATCAGACTAGAAGACTACTTCTTCCCAAACTTCTTCATCAACACATCCGTCAACGTGGGCTTGCCGATCTCCTGCAACTCGTAGCGCACGCGCTGGCTGGGCTTGTTGATCTTGATGATGCGGCTCAGGTCAATCGGCGTGCCGATGACGACCATATCCACGTCGGACTTGTTGATCGTCTCTTCCAGGTCTTTTGTCTGCGCGTCGCCATAGCCCATGGCGGGCAGGATGGGACCGGTTTTGGGATACTTGGCGTACGTGGCCGCGATGGATTTGACCGCGAACGGACGCGGGTCCACGATCTCTTTCGCGCCGAAGCGACGCGCCGCCACGTAGCCCGCGCCGTAGGCCATCTCGCCGTGAGTGAGCGTAGGACCGTCCTCGATGACGAGGACGCGCTTGCCGCGAATCGCTTCGGGATCGTCCACGAAGAGGGGCGAGGCGCCTTCGATCTGGATCGCCTGCGGGTTGAGTCGGCGAAGCGACTCGCGCACTTTGATCACGTTCTCCGCGTCCGCCGTGTCCACCTTGTTGATGACGAACACATCCGCCATGCGGACGTTGGTCTCGCCGGGGTAGTAGGTCGTCTCGTGGCCGGGGCGATGCGGGTCCGCGACGACGATTTGCAGGTCAGGCACATAAAACGGGAAGTCGTTGTTGCCGCCGTCCCACAAAATGATGTCGGCTTCCTGCTCGGCTTTGCGGACGATCTTCTCGTAGTCCACACCGGCGTAGATGATGACGCCGTTGTCAATGTGCGGCTCGTATTCCTCGCGCTCCTCGATGGTGCAATCGTACTCATCGAGATCGTCATAGTCCGCGTACCGCTGAACTTCCTGCGCGACGAGATTCCCGTACGGCATGGGGTGACGGATGGCCGCGACCTTGTAGCCCATCTCTTGCAGGATCAGCGACACCCGCCGCGTGGTCTGACTCTTGCCGGATCCCGTCCGAACGGCGCTGATCGAAACCACCGGCTTCGTGGACTTGATCTGCACATAGCGCGTGCCCATGATGCGGAAGTCCGCGCCCGCGGCGTTGACCATGCTGGCCTTGTGCATCACGTATTCGTGCGGCACGTCCGAGTAGGCGAACACGACCTGCTCCACGCCATGCTTCTTGATGAGGTCGAGCAGTTCCTCCTCCGCGTGGATGGGGATTCCCTTTGGGTATTGCGCGCCCGCCAGTTCGGTCGGGTAGACGCGGCCTTCGATGTCGGGAATCTGGGTGGCGGTAAACGCCACCACTTCGTAGTCCTTGTTGCCGCGGAAGAACGTGTTGAAGTTGTGGAAGTCGCGTCCCGCCGCGCCCATGATGAGAGTTTTGATTGGCATGTTTTCTCCTTGTTGAAAGTTTGAAGGTTAGAAAGTTTGAAGGTTGGAGGCCGCTCAACAAGCAACCTTCCAACCTTCAAACTTGTAACTCACATTACCTCGGGGGCTTGAATGCCCAGCAAGTACAGCGCGTTCGCCATCGTCTGTTTCGCGGCCATCACCAATTCCAGCCGCGCCGCGCGAATTTTCTCCTCCGCCTGAATGACGGGGCACTTGTCATAGAAAGAAGCGAAGGCTCTGGCAATTTCATAAGCCGCGCTGGCAATGACCAGCGGTTTGTACTCCTCTGCCGCTCGCTGAACCTCCAATGGGAAGCGCGAGATGGTTTCGATCAATTCAATCTCGGAGGGGTCGAGAGCGTAGTCGAAAGTCGAAGGTTCAACGTCCGACCTTTGACTTTCGACTTTCGACTTTCTAAGAATCGAATTACACCGCACGTGCGCGTACTGGATGTAAGGCGCGGCCTGACCGTTGAAGTCCAGCGCGGACTGCCAGTCGAAGGTGACGATCTTGGCGTTCTCGCGCGCCAGCAAGGGATATTTGAGCGCGCCCAGTCCTACCGCGTAGGCCACGGTATTGAGTTGTTCCTCGGCTAAAGAAGGATTCTTCTTGCGCGCCTCTTCCTTCGCGCGCTCGATGGCTTCGCGGATCAGGTTCTCCAGCAAGACAACCGTCCCCTCGCGCGAAGACATGACCACGTTGCCTGGAAGCGTCACCAGTTCGTACGACACGTGCACACATTTCTTTGCTTGTTCGTATCCAGCCAATTCGAGCGTCTTGAAGACCTGCGTGAAATGCAGTGACTGGCGCACATCCACCACGTAGATAGAGCGGACCATATCGGGGTAATCGCGGAACTTGTGCAAGACGAGCGCCAGGTCTTCGGTGGCGTAGAGGGCGGTGCCGTCCGAGCGCAGGACGACCAGCACGCGGTATTTTTCCGATTTGTTGCCGAGCAATTCATCCAGTTTGACGATCACCGGCCCCTCGGGTCGTTCGTCAATGGCGATGCCGCGCTGGATCAACTCGGCGACCATTTCTTTGCCGGGTTGTTCTTCCTCGCTATTGAAATAATATTTGTGGAATTTGATGTCCAGCAGTTCGTACAACTGGCTGAAACCGGTCAACGACCACTGGCGCGTTTTCTTCCACAAGTCAACCACCTCGGGGTCGCGCTTGTCCCAGCGCGCGTAGAGGGCGCGCACTTCGCTCTCTAGTTCGGGATTCTCCTCCAGCCGTTTGGTCGCGTCCGAGTAGACTTTCCCCATCCAGTTGGTGATGTCGGTTTCGGGTTCCTCGCCGTTGTGGAATTTCATATAAGCCCACAGCCAGCGGATAACGTGCAGTCCCATGTCGCCGGGATAGTTCGAGCGCACCGTGTCGTAACCCGCGAACTCCACGATACGCGCCAGCGAGTCGCCTAAAATCGCGGAGCGCAAGTGTCCCACGTGGAAGGCTTTGTGTGTGTTGGGCTGGGAAAACTCCACCATGAGACGCTGTCCCTTGGCCGCGCCCCGCCCATAGTCCGCGCCCGACGCGAGGACCGACTCGACCACGCGACGCGCGTACGCGGCCGTCTCGAAATAGACGTTGAGATAACCCTTCACCGCCTCGACATGACTCACTCCCTCCACGCTTCCCATTTGACTACGAACCTGCTCGGCCATTTCTTGCGCCCGCGCCGGGACAGGTTTCCCCGCGCCCCCTCCGGCCGCGCGCGCCTCGTCGGCCGCGCTCTGAAAGAACGAGGTGGAGATGCCCCACTCGCCCGTGAAGGGGATAGGCTTCCATGTCAGCGGCGCGAGAACGATCCCATGCGCGTCGCAGATGAATTTGATCTTTGTTTCGATGGTTTGTTGGAGTTGGTCGGTCATTGGTCGGATTATAAACCCCCACCCGCCCCTTCGGGACTCCCTCCCCCATTTTCGCCGAACTTCAGGCGAAAATGGGGGAGGGCCGGGGTGGGGGTATAAAAAACGGGAGTCTTGCGACTCCCGCTGGCGATGAACGCCCGGTTATTTCTTGGCGGCTTTGTTTTTCGCCTTCATCAGGCGGGACTTGCGGCGCGCCGCGTTGCGCGGATGGATGGCGCCTTTTTCAGCGGCCTTGTCGAGCGCGCTAATGGCGGTTTTCACCTCTGCGTCAGCGAATTCGACGAGCGCGGCCTTGACAGCGGTGCGGGCCGCGCCGCGGGAGACGCGGTTGTTCTTGCGGCGTTTTTCGTTCTGCTTGTTGCGCTTGATTTGAGACTTAATATTTGCCACGGGTGTTTCTCCAGATTTGATTCGGTTCTTTGCGTAGTCTGCGCTCTCTAGCGCGGGCCGGACGTTAGAGAACGTCGCTTACGCGAGTTTGTCTTGCAATGCGAAGCGGGATTTTACGTGAGAAGCGCGGATTTGTCCAGCGTTTTACAAGATTCTCCCGCAGAAGAATCTGCGGGAGAAGATGGATTACGGGGTCTTGGTTCCGGTGACCGTCAGTGTGGGGAAGAGAACCGGCGGGGACGGGGTGCCCGGTGTGGAGGAGGGCGGACGCGTGGCGGTCGGCGTGACGAGGTTGACGGGGATGATCAGCACGTCGCCAACTTCAATCTTGTTTGGATCCTCGATTTTGTTTTCCGCGATGATCGCATCCTCGGTGCTGTTGAAACGGATCGCAATTCCATTCAGCGTGTCGCCGGGCTGGACGGTGTAAGAAATCTTTGTTCCCTTGGGGAGGTCTGCCGGGACCGGCGTGGAGGTGGGATAACGCATATCCGGGTTGGGAATCCAGATGATTTGGCCCGGGATGATGATGCCGTTGTTTTCCACGATGACCGGGTTGAGCGCGAGGATCAAGGCGATTCCATCGTCGCCCAAACCGAATTTTTCGACGATGAGGAAGAGATTGTCGCCCTCCTGAATGGTGTATTGAAAGGGCGCGCCAGGGGTGATCGTGCTGGTGATGGTGGGAGTGAGCGTTTCAGTGGAGGTGGCCGTTGGCATGGGCGTGCTGGTGACCGTGAAGGTGACCGTGGGCGTAGGCGTGTCGGTGGCGAACATGGCGTTCAGCGGTTTGCTCGGGCCGGTCAGCCACATTACAAGCACAATGACGCCAGCCACAACCAGAATGGCGGCGAAAATGTAGAACAGGATTGGGCCGCGCGATTGGCGTCGCTTGCGGAAGGATTGGATGGTATTGGCGGTAGATGAAGGTCCGGATTTGTTCATTTTGATTTCCTTTCCAGCAGGGCAGGCAGGAGATCAATCCCGCCCGGTGGCAACGGCTATTCTACCTGACTTTTGGAAATGAGTAGAACATTTCTCAAACGCTCCGCGTAGGCCATCCGTTCCGCTTCGGGGAAGGGGATTTTGCGATTCTCGTAAAAGCGATCCCCCGCGAAACGCGGCGTGACGTGAATATGATAATGCCAGACATCCTGGTCGCCTGCCGGTTCGTTGTGCTGACGCGTCGAGACTCCCTCGCAGCGGGTGAGGGCTTTCAGGCCGATCGCCACCCGGCGCGTGACGCGTTGCAGCGCCGGCGCGAGCTCCAGCGGCAGGTCGTAGATATTTTCGATGTGACGATTGGGGACAACCAGCACATCCATCGGATTCTTCTCCCAGCGCCCCAGGCCGAGGAAAGCGGTCACTTCATCATCTTGGTAGACACCATCCGTTCCTTCCATCGAATCTCTTGCTTGCGCGATGATGCGGCAGAACGGACAGGCGTACTTGTCGGGTTCGTGATTGTGCATGGTTGTCTCAAATACAGAACCCAGGTTTCTGCCAGAAACCTGGGTTCTCTCGGTTACTTCATGTGTTCTTTCAAAAACTTCGCCGTGTACGAACCCTTGACCTTCATTATCTGCTCCGGCGTTCCCTCGCCCACCAACTCGCCTCCCCTATCCCCGCCTTCGGGACCCAGGTCAATCACCCAGTCGGCGATCTTGATGATGTCCAGGTTGTGTTCGATGATGAGCACCGAGTTGCCCGCGTCCACGAGACGCTGAAGCACCTCGATCAACTTGTGAACGTCCGCGGCGTGCAGGCCGACGGAGGGTTCATCCAAAACGTAGAGCG
>CAZVAX010000017.1:0-46712 GCA_964625215.1 uncultured Anaerolineaceae bacterium
AACATTCGCTCAACTGTGTACCTGTCTACGTGTGTACTTGTGTACTCACCACAGGTTTATCCGCGTCTTCCCAGGTAATGCCAGACTTCTGCCCAGCGCGGATCAGTTCAAGGTCGTTCTGGAATTCATCCCAGTATTTCTGCCAGTTGATTCCAAGTTTGTCCAAGAAAGGACGCCAATCCGTGGAATGCCAGTGGAACTGCACCACGCGGAAGGGATGCGCTCCCATTGCCAGCGCTGCGACCTGCGCGTCTGAAAGAACAGGGATGCCGACATTGCGGTCATGCGCTTTGGCGGAGAATTGACTCTTATCAAGCGTGGTCACGCAACCTGTATCATGGGTCACGGTCAGGTCAGGGTTGACTTCGTTCTTCATCACTTCGATTTTTCGGAGAGTGGAGAAGGAACGAGTGAAGTCGCGCTGAACGAGCACATGGCGGAAGCCGAAGCCGCAGCAATCGAACCAGGTGGAATAATCTGCCACGTCAATGCCCAACGCTTCGAGAGTCGCGGTCACGGTTGCCGTGCGCTGTCCGCCGTAGATGTCGGGGTCGTAGATCGCGTCTTCAGCGACGATCTTGTAGTAATGGCAGGCGGGGTGAACCGTGGCGCGGATCATGCCCATGTCCACGGTTTGTTTTTCCGCGAACTTGTTGCGCATGACATGCACCCATTCGCTGTAGTGGACGAGTTCTTCGGGAATGACGAGCGGTTTGCCCATCTTGTCTAATATGCGGCGGACTTCATCGCGCAGTCCCTTGTGGTGGACGAGTTGCTCGCGAATCTCTTTGTAATGTCCATACGATGTGCCGCAGTGGATGACAGGGAAGTAACCCGTCTCATACGCGGCGGCAAAGTTACGCACCATCACCGCAGCCTGAGCCGCCGTATTGGAGGTCGCCGAAGCGTAATAGTTCCAGCCCGTGCAGGAGGTCTGGTCGGTGGGGTCGAGATAATCCAGGTTGAACTGGCGGTGAAGCCAAAAGATGGACGAGGTGTAACCAGGGATGTGCCCGCACTGACCGCAGGATTTGTGGTGCCAGGTGTGGTCAATGGGAATTTTCTTGGTGCGTCCGAACTTGGTCTTCACTTCCACATGGTTTTCGGGCATCTTGTGCAGGACAATTTCGCCTTTGGCTTCCAGTTCATACAACGCCTCACGGATGTCATGCGTCGGCGCATGTTCAGGGTCGCGGGTGACGGCGTGCGATTTACGTTCAAGGATTTCTTCTACGGTATTCATAAGTTCTCCAGTGTCAGGTATCAGGTGTCAGGTCTGCGGCATCAGGTTTTACTTGACACCTGACACCTCGCACTTGACGCTTGATCTATCCTTCTTCCAATTCCTCCTGCATCACATCTGCCAATAAATCGTGCAAACCTTCGTCAATTTCCTTGATGATGTCCATGTTGCCCGTCTCGAACCAGATGGTATAAAGTTCGAGCAGGGTCTTGCGATTCGTTTTCCACGCCGCATCGGTCACACCACGCAGCGTATCAACTGGAATCGCTTTTCTCCACACGGGCATGTTGGCGGAGAAGTTCTGCACCCACGGACCCCAATCGGGGAAGAAGTCGGGCTGGAGCATATCGGGCGAGACCTGGTTGCCTTTGAGCATCACCTTGTAGATCACGCGGCTGTAGCCTTGCAAAACGTCTTTGGTTTCCTGCAAGCCATTCTTGACCGCGACTTCGCGCAGCAAAGTCACAAGCCCGCCAGGGTTGTTCCCGCGCGGACAGCGCAGACACGAGAAGCATTGCGCGCAGTTCCAAATATCTTCCGAGATGATGTCGTACACGCGCTCGATGTCTTCACGCGCCATCGCCTGCGCGATCACGCGTGGGGAATAGTCATAGAAACGCGCCGAAGGACAGGTCGAAACACAAATGCCGCACTCGTAACATCCATATAGGAAGTCTTCGTAGCGCGGGTCATTTTTCACTTCGAGAAAGAGTTTCTCCTTCTCTTCGTATGTCACTTCGGGGTGACGGTTTGCCGCCTTGCCAGGATTCCAATTTTCTTGTGTGGTAGGCATGTGCCTCCTAAAAACATTTAAACACGAAGGGCGCAAAGGTCACGAAGGTTTAAGGCTTGCTCAACGAAATGCCTTCTTTTGGATTATTGCGGTTGACGATCGAAAAGAAAGAGCCAAAACCATCAATCAACCAACTTTGTGTACTTCGTGTCCTTTGTGTTTAAAGATTTCAAAAACCAATGACTGCATCCGCGTCGCACGCCATGTCGTTGAACGCCGCGCCGCCGATCATTTCCACGCCTTCGATCATGTCGTCCATGGTGTAGCCGTGCAGGTCAAGCGAAGGCTGGCAGACGAGAAAACGGACACCGATCTCCTGTGCCTGTTCGATGAAGAACTTCAATTCCTTGCCGCCACCGCCCTTGCGCGGAATGATGATCTTGTCGCCATTGCCCTTCGCCACACACTGCGGGCCGTTCATGGTGAAGTAAATGCAGACTTCATTATCCATCGCCGCGCCCGCAGTCGCTAAAAAGAACGGAGTCGCAGTGCGCTCGGGGTCCTTTTCGCCGTGCGTTTGAATGTAGAGAATCTTTTTTACCTCAGGGTCGTTGGTCTTCCATACGCTCATGATTGGTCTCCATTGAAGTTACATAAGTAAACAAGTACACAAGTAGACAAGTCTTCGAGCGACCTGTGTACCTGTGTACCTATATACCTGTGTACCTGCCTAAATAAACAACTGCACGTCGGCATCCGCGGCGTATTCGAGGAAGGTGGCCGCGCCGCCGATTTCCGCCTGCGGAATGAAATCTTCGCGCTTGAAGCCGAAGACATCCATCGTCATCTGGCAACCGATCAGACGCACGTCCATTTCCACGGCCATGTCGCGCAGTTCTTCGACGGAGGCCACGCCCTTGTTCTTGAAGGTTTGCTTCATCAAGGTGGTGGCGAGACTCTCGAAGCCGGGCACGTTTGCCATCAACAGGTTGGGCATCGGCCAGGCGATGTTTTGGAATCCTTCGGGGCCGAAGGGCATCTTCATCGGCATGGCCGGGTTGCCGAGCGGCGAGACCGCGGCGGTGAGTTTGGGTTTGAGGAGGGTGAGACCGTAGAAAGTAAAGAAAACGCCCACCTCCCAGCCCATGGCGCCCGCCGCAGTGGCGAGGATGAACGGGGGGTAGGCCCAATCGAGCGTTCCTTTGGATGCGATTAGCGCGAGGCGCTTGGGGGCGTTTGGGTCGGATTTGGACATGGTGACCTCCGAGGGTTGAAAAAAACGGTGGGGGGTTACTTCAAACGCTTGATAAAGAAAACGAACTTGCCGTTCTCTTGCATGGAACGCAGAAGTTCGTTGCCGGTCTGGCGGCTCCATGCCTCCATGTCGGGTGGCGCGCCGGGGTCGGTGGCGATCATTTTAAGCACCTGACCCACTTCGAGGGTTTTGATCGCCTTCGAAGTTTTGACAACCGGCATCGGGCATAACATTCCCGAGCAATCCAACACTTGATCTTCTTTGAGTACATCCATAATGGTCTCCTTTTTGGCATGGATATGATAACAACGCAGGCGGCTTCGCGCCATCCCGTGCGCGGGGGAACTCGTCTCACCCGCGCGGGGGATTCGGATATAATTTTCCGCGTATGTTATCGAAGATGGAAACCCTCATTCGCTCGAATCGCGTCTTTTCTTTTTTAGTGTTATTTCGCTGGGCCAGCCTGCTTCCCGCGGTTTGGTTGGTGAAGACGGATACGGTGGGGTTGATTTCACCCTGGATCGTTCTGTCCATTGCCCTGCTCGCGAATGGAATTATCTCGGCGTTCACGCGTTCGCTCAATAAGATGGTGACGGGGTATCCGATTTTTCTGGGCGTGGACTTGCTCTTCTCAGCCGCCATCCTGGCCGTGAGCGGCGGGACGCGCAGCCCGTATTATCTTTACGCGCTCAGCCCGTTGCTGGCGGGCGCGTTTTTCTTTCAGATGCGCGGGGCGTTGAGATCGGCGGCGGCGTTTACCCCGCTCTTCCTGCTTGGCAACGTGATCGCCCAGCGTCTTTCCAGCCTGCAATCGCAGGCCGATGTGACGTTGATCACGCAGCTGGCCGGGGTCTGGCTCATTCCCATCCTGTTCGCGTATCCCTCGGTTCTGTTGAAGGCCATTCACCAAACCAGCGATCAACTTTCGCTTGCGCGCGACCAATTGGCGGAGCAAAACGAAAAACTTTCCGCCGCGCATCGCCAGTTGAAAGTGATTCACGAATTGACCGTCCTCCTGCAAGCCGCGCCGGATCTGCTTTCGGTCCAGCAACGCGTGCTCGGCGCGGTGACCGCCGGGCTGGGATTCCGCAAGGCGGTTGTCGGTCTCGTTGATCCGGCGCGCGAGGAGATGGGTGACTGGCTGCTCTATCCGGTCAATTCCTCTTTTCCAAAAGCCGCGCCGCTTCCGCTGAATTACGAGAACGGCGAGATTTTCAAATCGCTCATCGAACGGACGCGCTATCGCACGGGCGCGCTCGACGAGGTTCTGGTCGCCAGTCCCGCGCTCAATTCCTGGCTTCGCACCAGCGAATGGATGGTTCTTCCGCTCTTCCTGCGCGAACACCCGGTGGGAGTCCTGCTCGTGGAAATGGACAAGGCCGCGGAATTGACGCGCCCGCGCGAGCAGGCCCTGACCAACGTGGCGAATCAGGCCGCCCTCGCGCTGGGCACCACCCTCCTGTGCATTGACCGCGCCCGGCGACTCGCCGTCGAGACCGAACGCAACCGCATCGCCCGCGACATCCACGATACGGTGGCGCAGTCGCTTTTTGGCATCGTCTACTCGCTCGACGCTTGCATCGCCATGTTGCCGGCCCAGGCAGGCGAGGTGAAGAACGAACTGATCGAGTTGCGCTCCCTCGCCAACAGCGCCCACGAAGAGGCGCGCCGTTCCATCTTCGATCTCTGGCCCTCCGCGTTGACTCAAGACCTCTTCCAGGCCGACCTGAAAAATTATGTTTCCAGTTGTTGCCGCCCGCGCCTGTTCGAAATCGAATTTGAAAACAAAGGCGACTTTAACAGCCTGACCTCGGGCCTGCGTCGGACGATCTACCGCATGGCGCAGGAGGCGCTTGCCAATTCCGCCCGTCATTCGGGGGCGTCGGGCGCCAAACTCAGCCTGACTGTGACGGAGAGCGAGGCGCGCCTGGAGATCACAGACGAGGGCCGCGGCTTTGACCCGTCGGTGGCGCTGTCGCGCAGCGTCAACCGCGAACATTTTGGGTTGCACGGAATTCAGGAACGCGCCCGCGCCCTGGGAGGCGAGTGCGAGATCGTCAGCGCGCCGGGGGAGGGCGCGCGCGTCTCCATCCATCTGCCGATCAATGGACATTCTCATGCCTGACCCCATCCGCATCCTCATCGTGGACGACCACGCGGTGGTCCGCAAGGGGTTGGCGATGGTCCTGAAACTGGAATCCAGCCTGACCGTCGTGGGCGAAGCGGAGAACGGTCGCGCCGGGCTGGAGGCTGCGCGTCGGCTCGTTCCGGATATCGTTCTCGTGGATTTGGTCATGCCAGAGATGGACGGACAGGAGATGGCGTTGGCGTTGCGAAAGTCGAATCCCGAAATCAAGGTGATGATGCTGACCGGCACGGAGGTGGACGACCGCGTCTTCGACCTGGTGGCGGCGGGCGTCGAGGGATATGTGTTGAAGAACATCGAGCCGGGCGAGTTGGTACGCGCCCTGCATGCGGTGGCAAACGGGGAGGCGTATTTGCATCCCGATGTGATGAAAAAAGTGATGGGACGCATGAAGACGCAGGCCGCGCCGCCTGTGTCGCTGACGCCGCGCGAGATGGAAGTGCTGGAATGGATGGCGACGCCGAACACGTATCGCCAGATCGCCGCGCAATTGAGCGTGAGCGAGGAGACGATACGTACGCATTCAAAAAATATTTTGGAAAAAATGAAGCAACCCAACCGCGCCCAAGCCGTGCTGGCGGCCATGCGCATGGGATTGCTCGAGGCGCGCTAACGCAGGCGGGTTTCATCCCTGTTTCACGCGTCTCCAACATGCCATGCCCAACAAGGACTTAATTCTTCGACAAGCAATTCAGGCCGCGCGGGCCGGCAGGGAGATGACGGCTCGGGATCTGTTTTTGGAAGTGGTCGAGAGCGACCCGGGCAACAAATTGGCCTGGCTCTGGCTGGTCGGCCTGCTCGACTATCGGAACGACCGCATCGAGGCTTGTCAGCGTGTGCTCGCGCTCGACCCGCAGGATCGTCAAACGCGCCTGATGTTGGAGCGGTTGGAGCAGGAACGCGCCGACGAGGAGGCGCGCCGGCGCGAGCAGGCGTCGCGCTCGCTGGATGAGATCGAGGCCCTCCTGAAAACCGACCCGAAAACGGCCCTGCCGATGCTGCGCCAGGTCGCGCGCGATCATGCCGACTCCGAGCGGGCTTGGCAATTGCTGGCCGAATCATCCCCCAGCCTGGAGGAGCAGACCGAGGCGTGGTCGCGGGTGGCGGCGCTCAATCCGGCTCACCCCTCCGCGCAGGGAAAACTCGATTATTTGCAGGCTCTGCAAGGCGATCTCTACGATCTGGCGCGTTACTACGAGGAGCGCGGCGACCGGGAAGGCGCGCTCGATACCTACAAACGCATTGCCAAATCCAGCAAAACGAAGGAGGATTGGGACCGGGTCTACAACAACCTCACCCGCCTAGAGCGACTGCAGGCCGAGAAGATTCGTCACATCTCCCCGACCCTGTCCCTCGCGCGGCTGACCGCCGGCCCGGCGGTTTTATATTTCCTGTCCGCGATGGTGCATTACGGCTTTGCGCCTCAATACATTCCGTTCATGATGTGGTTCGCTTTCCTGGTTTGCATCCTGGGTTCCTTTTTGATGGCCTTTGCCTCCCTGCGCGTGCATCATTGCTTTTGGGATTTTCTCGGAGAGACCGGCACCAGCGGCTCGCGCTTGTCGCGTTTTACATTGGGCGCGGCCGGATTTCTCCTGTTCGGCGCCTCGTTCCTGCCTCTCCTGGTGGACGCGCTGATTCGCCTGGATCGGTTTGTCCCGCCTCTTCCGCCGTTCTAATCGAGGTTGCTTGCCATGTTTCCGCTGAACGACACCGAGCCCAATCGCTACAGTCCGATTCCCTGGATGACGATCGCGTTGATTTTCTCAAACACCTTCATCCTGTTCTTCGCCACGGACTATACATGGGATTTCATCATGAGGTACGGCTCCACCGCCTACCTCATCACGCATCGCGAAGGCGGGGGGTTCCTCTCCTCGATCACCTCCATGTTTTTACATGGCGGCCTCGGACACCTGGCCAGCAACATGTGGGCCTTGTGGGTCTTTGGCCGCCGCGTAGAGGACGCCTGCGGTTCCTGGCGCTACCTGGCGTATTACCTGTTCGCCGGCATTCTGGGCGACGCGATGACGGCCCTCGTGATGTGGAACGACCAGATTCCCGGCATCGGCGCGAGCGGCGCGATCTTTGGCGTGATGGGCGCGTATCTGTTGCTCTTCCCCGAGGGGCGCATCCGCACCTTGGTCATCTTGCAATTCATTCCGGCCTGGCCGCGCATCCGCGCCGGATGGGTGGTGCTGTACTTCCTCGCCATCCAGATCATTCCGGCCATCAACATGGCCCTGGTCGGCTCCTTTTACGGCGTCGGCTACTGGGCGCATCTCGGCGGATTTATGGCCTGCCTCTTCATCTCTCTCTTCCTGCGTCCCGAGGCGTTCGCGCGCTACCTCAGTAATGTCCACGTTTGAACTTTCCTGATAGAATTTCCCGCGTGAACCCGCTCAAAGACGAATTTCTCCTCGATCCCACCATCCATTTTCTTAATCACGGTTCCTTCGGCGCGACTCCCAAACCGGTCTTCGAGGATTACCAATATTGGCAGAGACGACTCGAAGCCCAACCGGTTCGCTTCCTCGGCCGCGAAATAGACTCCCTCCTGCTCGCCTCACGCGTGACGTTGGGCCGGTTTCTCCATGCCGACGCGGACGATCTGGTTTACATTCCCAACGCCACCCACGGAGTGAACATCGCCGCGCGTTCCCTCGATCTCCAGCCCGGCGACGAGATTCTTACCAGCGACCACGAATACGGCGCCTGCGATTTCACCTGGGAATACATCTGCGAGCGGACGGGCGCGCGCTATGCGCGTCAATCCATTCCATTGCCTGTCGCCTCAGCGGAGGAAATTGAGGAGCGGTTCTGGCAAGGAGTCGCGCCGCGCACGAAGGCGATCTACCTCAGTCACATCGCCTCGCCGACCGCCTTGCGTTTTCCGGTGGAGGCCATCTGTCAACGAGCGCGGCAGGCCGGCGTCTTTACGATCATTGACGCGGCGCATTCGCCAGGCCAGATTCCCTTCGACCTGCGCGCCCTCGACGCGGATATTGTGTTTGGCAATTGCCACAAGTGGATGCTTGCCCCCAAAGGCTCGGCCTTTCTCTACGCCCGTCGCGACATCCAACCGCGCGTCGAGCCCTTCGTGGTCAGTTGGGGCTACCATCCCTTGCCCGAAACAACGACCGGCTCGCGCTTCATTGACCTGCTCCAGTGGACCGGCACGAAAGATTTCGCCGCGCCCCTCGCGGTTCCAGCCGCGATCCGCTTTATGGAAGAAAACGATTGGGAGGCGGTGCGCGTCGTGTGTCACGCCTTGTTGCGAGAAGCGCTGGAAGAAATCTGCGCGCTGACCGGCCTGCCCCCGATCTATCCGCTCGATTCGGAGTTTTACGCGCAAATGGCGGTCGCGCCGATTCCGAATGTGGACGCGCCAGCGCTCAAGCGTTTGCTTTACGATGATTTCAACGTGGAAGTTCCGATCCTCGCATGGCAGGACAAATGCTTCATCCGCATTTCGATTCAGGGTTACAACACCCGCGAAGATGTGGACGCTCTTCTGGCCGGGTTGCGCTCCCTCCTGCCGCGCCTGACCACTCGTTGAATCGCCGACTCGTTGACTTGCTGATTCGCCGACTCGCTGAATCGCTCTGGAGTAATCATGGACATTTCAATCGCGCTCGGTGGCGGAGGAGCAAAGGGCAACGCCCACATTGGAGTCTTGCGAGTCCTGGAACGAGAGGGATTTCGCATTCGCGCCATTGCCGGGACCAGTTTCGGCGGAATCGTGGCTGCGCTGTACGCCTCGGGGCGCGCGCCCGACGAGATCGAAACGCTGTTCCGCTCGGTGGATCAAGCGCGGCTGTATGGTCATGTGGCGGGAGAGGGGCCGTCCCTGTTGGGCATCGCTGGCGGCGCGAAGTGGTTGCAGGATACCCTCGGAGACCTCACTTTCAACGACTTGCGAATTCCCTGCGCCCTCACTGGCGTGGATTTCAAGGCGGGCCGCGAGGTGATCCTTTCCGAGAATCGCGTGGTGGACGCGGTTCTGGCGACCATCGCCATTCCAGGCATCTTTCCGCCGCGCCGCATTCAGGAATGGGACTTGGTGGATGGCGGTGTGCTGGACCCCGTTCCCGTCTCGGTTGCGCGCTCGCTCGCGCCCAGACTGCCGGTGGTGGCGGTGGCCTTGACCGCGCCCGTGGACGAGCCGGTGCAAACGATTGAAGTTCCCACGCCGGGCGGATTCCTCGCTCCGTTCGTCCGGCGCATCGCGCGTATCCGTCCCGCGCAAGCGCTCGAGGTCTTCATCCAGTCTATGGATATTTTCAACCGGGCCGTCACCGACCTGCGCCTCGAAGTGGACAAACCCGAGGTGGTCATCCGGCCCAAAGTGCACCATATCCCATTCTTGGGCGCGGTGGATGTGTCCGAGGTGGCGCGCCTCGGCGACGAAGCCGCGCAGGCCAAACTCGCCGAAATCCGCCAGGCCGTTAGATGGTCGGCGCGTCTGGCGCGCGCGTTGGGTCGAAGCAAAGAGGCAAAAAGCAAATGAGCGAATGGATAACGTTCCGCCAACTTGAAATGTGGAACTTGGAACTTGAAACCGTGTAAGTATTTTGCTCGTGATCGTATCGGAGGTAACGTGAAACGCGATTTGCGCGACTACGCCAAACAAACCGACCGTCGTCTCATCATCGGCGGCATCCTGCTCTTGTCCATTGTGGGCGGCGGGCTGATTTGGTATTTCTACGGCGCGGCCGGCTGGGGTCTCGGCATGACCTGCCTGGTGGCCGGACTCGCCCCGGTGGTCCTCATCGTTTTCTTGTTTTGGGCCATCGAACGGATCTTGCGAAGTGCCCGCCCTAAATAACACCTCCCTGGTCGAGTTCGAGGGCTGGACTCTGCGCGTGCGCGAGGCCGCCGTCGCTCCCTCGCGCCTGTTGTTGATGCTCCACGGTTGGACCGGCGATGAAAATTCGATGTGGGTTTTCGCCCGAAACTTTCCCGCCGACTATTTGATCCTCGCCCCGCGCGGACTCCACCTCTCGCCGAACGGAGGCTACTCCTGGCGGACGCATCCCACCGGGACCTTTGGCCGGCCCAGTCTCTCGGACCTGGAGGACTCGGCCCGGGCGCTGATTCGCCTGGTGGACAGCGACCCCGCGCGGGCGGGAGTCGACGCGAGTCAATTCGACGTGATGGGATTCAGCCAGGGCGCGGCCTTGTCCAATGTGCTGTCCTGTCTCTACCCGGAGCGCGTCCGCAAGGCCGGCATCCTGGCGGGATTCATGCCCTCGGGCATGGAGGAACTTGTGGCGCGCAAACCGCTGGCGGGCAAGACCGTGTTCGTTACGCATGGGACGCAGGACAACCTGGTGCCGATTGACCGGGCGCGGGCTTCGATGTCGTTGCTCGAACAGGCCGGCGCGCAGATCGTCTATTGCGAGGCGGAGGTCGGTCACAAGGTCAGCGCGGATTGCCTGCGCGCGCTCGAAACGTTTTTCAAAGATTAGGCTTGTCTCATCGCGACGTTGACGATGACTCTCTTTACGATTATCCTTATCCCATCTTTTTCATCCTTTTCATCTGTGGTTGACACATGACCTTCCGCAACTCCCGTCGTGACTTTCTGAAACTTGCCGGACTCGGCATGGGCGCGCTGGCCTTATCGCCCATGGGCAAACTCGAACTGGCGCAATTTCCAACCGCCGAGCGTTTGGGCCGCGTCGCCTTTGGTTCGGCGGATGTGTATTCCCAGCCCAACATTTATTCCTCGGTGGTGAATCGCATTTACCGCGACACGATCGTCGAGTGGAATCGCGAGGCGGTGGCAAGCGCCCTTGACCGCAATGTGATCAACCAACGCTGGGTGGAAACGCCCGGCGGTTACTTGTATGCGCCGCTCATTCAGCCCGTCAAGAATTTGCCGAACGCGCCCATCGCCGTCATCCCGCCAGGCGAGACGGGTTTCTGGGCCGAAGTGACTGTGCCATACGTGGATCTGGAAATCGAGAATCCGCCCATCCGCTCGCCCTGGGCCAACACCGCCATCAACGATCTGCACGTGCCTCCGCGCCTGTATTACGGGCAGGTGGCTTGGATGGACGCCATCCGCACCAACCCGACGACTGGCGCGATCGAATACCGTTTCAATGAAGATAATCCGCATGGCTATGGGTATGAAGATCGGTTTTGGGTGAACGGCGCGGCTATGCGCGTCCTCGCCGAAGAGGAGACGTCTCCCATCAGCCCCGAAGTGGACCCGGCCCAGAAGAAGATTATCATCCACATCAATTACCAAACCCTCTCCTGCTTCGAGGGGAATCGCGAGGTCTTTTTCTGCCGCTGCTCCACCGGTTCGCTGGCGAACGCGGCCATTGGATTGGATGAAAAATACGAGACCCCCGTCGGCGATATGTACGTGCAGTGGAAGATCGTCTCCAAATCCATGGGCGCGAACTCCACCGAAAACGCGGCCGGTTACGATACCGCCGCTGTGCCGTGGTGCACTTTCATCGCTACGGGCGGAGTCGCCATTCACGGCGCGTTCTGGCATAACAACTTTGGGACGGCGCGTTCGCATGGTTGTATCAATGTCCGCCCGGAGGAGGCCAAGTGGATCTTCCGCTGGACCACCCCGCACGTCTCGCTCAAACAGACCGAGATCCGCTACACCGATTGGCAGAAAGCGCTTGTCGAAGGAACGCACGTTACTTCGATCAAACAGTTATATTGACTCAATAATTCTTCTCGCAACTTCGTCATTGCGAGGAGGGCGCACTTCCCGACGAAGCAATCCCCGCGACCGAAGGGGGAGATTGCTTCGGGCGGATACGCCCTCGCAATGACGGGACAGGAATTTCATGGATACCTCCAACGTCTCCTACGGCCTGGCCTTCATCGCCGGACTCGCCTCGTTTTTATCTCCCTGTGTGCTGGCTCTCGTCCCGGCTTACGTCGGCTATTTGAGCGGACGCGCCGCGGGCGGCGAAAACTCGCCCGCCAATCGCCTGGTTACTTTCTCGCATGGCGTGGCCTTCGTGATTGGCTTCAGCCTGGTGTTCATCCTCTTCAACATCCTCGGCTACGGACTGGGACGCATCTTCTACGACATCCAATTTTGGCTCGGACGCATTGGCGGATTCATCATCATCGTCTTCGGGCTTCACATGATCGGCGTATTCCGTATCCCCATCCTCGAATACGACACGCGCGTTCAAACCATGCCCGACCCCAAATGGGGTTATCTCTCCTCGGCGTTGATGGGCGTCTTCTTCTCGGCGGGGTGGTCGCCTTGTGTGGGACCGGCGCTGGGCTTCATCCTCACTCTTGCGATCACAGGGCAGTCCCTCTCCCTCGCGGCCGGACTGGGAACCGCCTACTCCGCCGGGCTGGCGATTCCCTTTCTGCTGGCCGCGCTCGGCATCGGCTGGGTGACGGTCATCCTGCGCAAGTATGGCAAGGTCATGCGCTACACGGAGATCGGCATGGGCGTGTTGATGGTTCTTGTGGGCGGGATGTTGTTGTTCGGTTACTTTAGCGTGCTTGCCAGCCTCTTCCCGAATTGGACCTTCGATCTCTAATGATTACCGTTACCCTTTACACCCGCAAAGACTGTAACTTGTGCGACGAGGTCAAGGAACATCTCGCCTCGCTCACCGCCGAATACCCCCATCGCCTGGCTGAAGTGGATATCGACTCGGATCCAGCCGCCCTCAAACGGTACTTCGACAAAATCCCGGTGGTGGAAGTCGGACCGTACACCCTCTACGCCCCCATCACCAAAGGGCAACTGCAAGTGACCCTCGGCGCGGCCTCCGACCGGAGCGGTCAACTCCACAAGGTGGGCGGCGCCGAATATGAGGCGGCCCTCCGCCGCAGTCAAGAAGTGACCGCCTCCGACCGCGTCTCCTTTTGGTTGTCGCGGCATTACCTGACCGTTGTTGTTCTTTTCCTGGCGATTTACGTCGGCCTGCCCTACCTCGCGCCGGTGTTGATGAAGCAGGGTCTCGTGACCCCCGCCAAAGCCATCTACACGATCTACAGTCCGCTTTGCCATCAATTCGGTTTCCGTTCCTTCTTCCTCTACGGCGAGCAGAACTATTATCCGCTTCCCGAAGCGGGCATGGATAATGTCAAAACCTTCGATCAAGTCACCGGCTTGACCAATTTGGAAAATCCCACCAGCCCCAGCCGGTTGGCTGCGCGTGAGTTTACCGGCAACGAAGAGGTCGGCTACAAAGTCGCGTTGTGCGAACGCGACGTCGCCATCTATTTTGGACTGATCCTCTTCGCCATCGTTTTTGCCCTCACAGGGCGACGAATCCCGGCTCTGCATTGGACCCTATGGCTGGTCATCGCCATCGGGCCGATCGGCCTGGACGGTTTTTCGCAACTTCTCAGCCAATTCAACTTCCTTTGGGTCGCCTCCCTCCTCCCATACCGCGAATCGACTCCCTTCCTGCGCGTCCTCACCGGCGGATTGTTCGGTTTCGGAACCGCCTGGTTCGCCATCCCCTACATGGAAGAAACGATGGCCGAGACGCGGCAATACTTCATCAAGAAGTTCGCGGCGCAACCGAAATAACGCCGTGCGGATTGGTAAGGTAATCCGCAAAGACGGCGGAATGCCATTTCGCCCCACAATTCCCATGTTCCAGCGCTCCAACGGCATCCATTACCTCGCCTTTGAAAGTTTCGCGAATCTCCCGCACGGCGTCTTCACGCGGCGGGGGGGCGTGAGTCCCGCGCCCTGGGATTCGCTCAACGTGGGAGGAAGCGTGGGCGATGACATCGCCAACGTGCGCGAGAATCGCGTCCGCTCCTTCCGCGCCCTCGACCGCGACCCCGCCTCCATCCATGACGTGTGGCTGGTTCACGGCATGGACGCAGTCTACGCCGATGCGCCGCGCGACCTCTCCACAAAAGCCCCCCAAGCCGACATCCTGTTCACCGACAATCCCAAGGTCACGCTCTACATGCGTTTCGGCGACTGTGTCCCCTTGCTGTTCCACGACCCGAAGAAAGGCGTGGTCGGCATCGCCCACGCGGGATGGCTGGGAACCGTCCGCGGGGTGGCCGCGGCCGCCGTGCAAGCCATGACCAGGCGTTACGGCAGCGACCCGCGCGACCTGCGCGCCGCCATCGGTCCCTCTATCGGGCCGGATCACTACGAGGTCGGCGAGGATGTGGCGGAGAAAGTACGCGCCGCGTTCGGCGCGCGGGCTGAGTCCCTGCTCGCGCCGCACGACGGACGTTTCCATTTCGATTTGTGGTCCGCCAACCGCATCCAGTTGGAAGACGCGGGCGTTGGCCGCGTGGAAGTGTGCGAGGTTTGCACGGCCTGTCACACCGACGATTGGTTTTCGCACCGCGCCGAAAAGGGCCGCACCGGCCGCTTCGGCGCGATATTGGCGTTGTAGTAGAAACCAGGTTTCTCCAAGAAACCTGGTTTCTGATGCCTCCACTTATGTCCTCCCTCTCCTCCTCCATCCGCGAACGATACGAACAGACGCTCGAGCGCATCGCCTCTGCCGAGCGCCGCGCGGGACGCGCGCCCGGGTCGACGCGGCTGGTGGTGGTGACCAAGTCCCAGCCGCGGGAGGCGGTGGAGGCGGCCATCGAGGCGGGGGTCAAAATCCTGGGAGAGAATTATCCCGAAGAAGCGCTAGCGAAGATGCAATCCATTCGGGCGGAAGGGGTGGAGTGGCATATGATCGGTCATGTGCAGAGCCGCAAAGCGGACTTGATCCCCGGCCGTTTCGCGTTGATGCACTCGCTCGACAGCCTGAAACTTGCCAACCGACTGAATCGTTTTGCCGCCGAGGCGGGAGTCCGCTTGCCGGCGTTGTTGGAGTTCAACGTGGGGGAGGAGGAGAGCAAATCGGGCTGGCTCGCCGGGCGCGAATCGGGCTGGCCGAATTTGCTCCCCGAACTTGATATGGTGTTAAAATTAACCAACCTGGAAATTCGCGGTACGATGACCATGCCCCCATGGTTCGAGGACCCGGAGCGGTCGCGTCCGTATTTTCAGACCCTGCGCCGGCTGCGCGATTTCCTGGCAGAATCCTTTCCCGGCGCGAATTGGTCGGAACTTTCGATGGGCGCCAGCGTGGATTTCGAGACCGCGGTGGAGGAAGGGGCCACTCTCGTCCGGGTGGGGACCGCCATTATGGGGCCGCGCCCGCCCAAGGTCACGCGCTGACGCGCACGAAGTTGGAGATGTTGTGAGGTGAATGTGTCCATTGTCGGTACGCTGATTTGGGTTATCAACCTGCTTGCTTCGTTGTTGATCCTGTTGATCGTTTTGAATTGGGTCTTTTCGATCTTTCTCGATTATTACAATCCCGTGCGTCGTTTCGTGGACCGGATCGTCGAGCCGATGGTGATGCCGATCCGCCGCGTGGTTCCGTTGATCGGCATGTTCGATATCAGTTATCTTATTTTGATCTTGATGGTTTATGCCGTTCAAACCGCCCTCGTTCGCGTCTTGTATATTTTTTTGTGAGGTGACCCATGTCCAAACGCACTTATCGCCTGCATGATGGAAAGACCGGCGCGGCCATGGCCGTGCGCGTGACGCCGCGCGCCAGCCGCAATGAAATCGTGGAGATTCAAAGCGACGGAACGGTGAAGATCCATCTCATCGCCGCGCCCGTGGATGGAAAGGCCAACGATGAGTTGATCGAATTTCTCGCCGATATCTTGAATGTGCCGAAGTCGCGCATTGACATTGTGGCGGGCGCCTCGGGCCGCGATAAATTGGTTTCCGTGTTGGATATGGACGCCGACGAGATGCACAAAAGGATCGTGGGGCATTTGAAGTAGAACGTAAACACGTAGACAGAGGTACACAGGCGAGCCGTTATGCTCATCGTGCGCCTGGTTTATTCACGTGTTTACTTTTGCGCTTGTGTACGTGTGCGCCCGCCTACGCCCTATTCCTGAACCGGACTGTAAATTCCCAAATAGATTTTGTAAATTTCATAGATGCCGCGAATAAAATCGCGCGTTTCGGCTGGTCTAACAACCTCAACGAAGAGATCGGGGTCATCGGGGGCGAGGCTTTGCCATATGCTCGCGCCGTAGGGGCCTCCATTGTACGCGGCTAGCATAACGTAAATATCGCCCCCCAACTTATCCCGATTGGAGGCGAGATAGTGCGCGCCGAATCGAACGCTAACGTTTGGTTGATAAAGCATATGTGTTTCAAAGAGGGGAGGCCAGCCCAATTCACGCGCGATTTCCGCGCCAGTGTCCGGCATAATTTGCATTAGACCGCCGGCGCCTTTATATGATATCGCAAAACCATCGAAAAGGCTTTCCTGTCGCACAACGCTGAAGAGGAGAAGAGTATCGATTCCATTCTCCTGTGCGGCAGGTTCTATCAAGTCGCGGTAGTACAGGCCATAACGCACGTGTTTGAAGTACATTGGTGATTTCAGCGAATCTGCATGACTGATCAGTCCTGCTAGTGTAAGCACCTGCCGCGTCGCATTAATACCCTGGTAATACAGGCCGTTATCAATTAAATAATTTGCAAGTCGAAATGTATCCGCCGGGCTCGCGCTGACCGAATTGCGCAACGCTTCGAATTCGACGCGCGCCTCATCGTATTGGCCGAGTTCCCACAATTCTGTTCCGCGCACGAAACGCGCGTCGCCGGCGAGCGGACCGGGGCCGGACAGATCGGTTTCGGGAGGCAGGTTGAAGGTCACGCGCAGCCACGCCGCGGCCTCGACGCGTTCCGCCGCCAGATCGTAGTCCAGTTTGACCAGCGTCGCGGGCGCGAAGGGAGGCGCGCCAATCAGCAGGTCGCGGGCGCGTTCGCTGTAGTAACCGGTGGGGTCAATGCTTTGGGCGCGCGTCCAAGTTTCGAAGGCCTGCTGCGAGTCGCCTTGTTTTTCCTGGGTTTTGCCAACCCAAAGCAGGGCGCGCGACTGGTTTTCCGGCGTAGTGGCGTTGTCGAAGCCGCGTTGGAAGTCGAATTCGGCGCGGCCGTAATCGCCGAGGCGGTAGTGAGTGATGCCTGCCAGGAAGATGGCGTCGTGGGCGCGGTCGCCGCCGGGATATTGGTCAACGACCGATTCCCAGACGAGGGCCGCTTCGTGCAGTTGGTTGTCGCGTTCGAGCAGGCGCGCCGCGTCCATGAGGAAGTCGTCCGCTTCGGGGTCGGTGGGAACGCGCGAGGCGAACTCGCGCAGGGTTTGCGCGGCGGCGGAGTAATCGCCAAGCGTTTGCCATTGCAGGGTGGCTTTGTTGGCCCAGGCTTCCGACCAATGCGGGTTGTTGGCGTACGAATTGATGACGGTAGTGTAATCCTGAATGGCTTCCTCGTCGCGGTCGAGGGCCTCGAGGGTGAGGGCGCGATAGAAACGGGCGGTCCCATCGGAGTCCAGCCCCGCCGCGAGGTAACGGTCGAGCGCGGCCAGGGCCACGTCATATCCAGCCGCGCCTTGTTGGGCGGCATAATAATCCACGATGCCCCGATCCAACTCGCTGACCTGCACGTTGGCGTTGACCAACTCCACCAGGCAGTTGTAGGCGTGAATCGAAAGCGGGTAATTTTCCACGGCGTGTTTGAAACGCGCGTAGGCTTCTTCGGTTTGGCCAAGGGAGAGGTAGGCCGAGCCGGTCAGGTAGTCGAGTTGGGCTTTAACGTAGTCGTTGTTGGAGGAGGCAAAAATGGCGTCGTACAACGCGATGGCGTTTCCATACTGGCCCAGGGCGGCGTACGTCTTTCCGATCTGGATCTGCAATTCCAACCCGGCGTCGAGGCGCGGCGCGAGCGTGGCGGCGGTGTAGGCGGCGAGGGCTTCCGCATAGTTGCCTGCATCGAAGTAGGCGTCGCCTTGGTATTCGAGGGCGTAGGCGTCAATCAGGCCCGGTCGTTGCGAAAGGTAGGACTGAAAATCCGCCGCGGCTTCGGCGTATTTGCCGAGCGCGTAGTTGACCTTGCCGCGCAGGAAATACGCTTGCGCGGCATGGACGCTCTCCGGCGCTTCGCTGATGAGCTGACTCAGACGCGTCGCCGCGCCCTCGAGGTTGTGCGCTTCGAACTCGACGCGCGCCAAGCCCCACAACGCCGCGGCGCGGACCTCGGGATCGGTCGAGCCATCGTAGGCTTGCTGATACTCTGCGCGCGCCGCGGCATAGTCGCCGTTGAAACGGGCCTGGTCGCCGCTTTCGACGCGCATGAGCGGAACAGGCGTGGGCGAGGGAGTGGGGGTGAGGGTTGCTATGGGTGTAAGTGTTGCGCTCGGAGTGGAGGTCGGGCCGAAGGGATTGGCGGGCAGGGCTGGGGAGAGGGAACAGGCAATGAGGGAGGCGGCCAGCGCGAGCGCGAGGAGGCGAGGGAGTTTCATGGAGCGCTTATAACGGGAAAGGCATGGAGAGTCAAGTTGGGAAATAAATTTCTAGACATTTCAATCATCCCGTGTTAAACTCTGTCCGCTTTCGTTGGCGCGCTCACAGGAGCGCGCCTTTTCCTGCGCCAAACCACTTTGGAGAAACTCGTTGGACACCCTCATTACCGGCTCCGTCGCTTACGATTATTTGATGACCTTCCCCGGCCTGTTCGAGGAACAGATTTTACCCGAGCGGCTCAAGTCCATCAGCCTTTCGTTTTTGGTGGACTCGATGTCGAAACAGCGCGGCGGCATCGCGCCAAACATCGCCTACACCATGGCCCTGCTCGGCGAACGTCCGCGCGTGATGGCTACCGTCGGGACCGACTTCGCCGACTACCGCGCCTGGCTCGAAGAACAGGGTGTGGACACCTCGCTGATGCAAGTCATCCCCGGAGAGTTCACCGCCTCGTTCTTCGCGACGACCGATCGGGCCTCGGCCCAAATCGCCTCCTTCTACCCCGGAGCGATGGGACACGCCTCCACCCAATCCTTGAAGTCCCTGCCCTCCAAACCGGACCTGGTTATCGTCTCTCCGAACGCGCCCGATGCCATGAAGAAATTCCCTGCCGAGTGCCGCGAGTTGGGTATCAACTATCTCTATGACCCAAGCCAGCAAGTGCTTCGACTCGAAGGCCCCGAACTTGCCCGCGACATGGAAGGCGCCACCTTCCTGTTTTGCAACGATTACGAGTATGGTCTCATTTCCAAAAAGACCGGCTGGGATTTAAAGCAAATGCTCCAGCACGTGAAGGTGGTCGTGGTCACGCGCGGCAAGGAAGGCGCAAACCTCTATACCGACGGGCAGGACATCTTTATCCCCACCGTGCCGGAGCGCGAGATTGTTGACCCCACGGGAGTCGGCGACGCGTTCCGCGGCGGCTTCCTCTCCGGTTACGCCCACGGCTTCGACTGGAAGTTGTGCGGCGAGATTGGTTCGCTGGCGGCGGTCTACTGCCTCGAACAGCGCGGCCCGCAGGCGCACTCGTACACCCGCGCCGAATTTATCAAACGCTTCCGCGAGCATTTCGATGACGCGGGAAAATTGAACGAGTTAATCAAGTAAATTGTCGCGTAAGGCGCGTTCTCTAACGCGCCGCTCGGCATTAGAGAATGCCGGTTACGCCAAAGTACAAAGGAGTACCTACATGTCCAATTACGATATCAAAGACCTCAACCAGGCCGAAGGGGGACGCCGCCGCATTGACTGGGCTGAACTGGAAATGCCCGTCCTGCGCCAGATCCGCGAGCGCTTCGCCAAAGAGAAGCCGCTCAAGGGACTGCGCATGTCGGCCTGCCTGCACGTCACTGCCGAGACCGGCAACCTGGCGCGCACCCTGCACGATGGCGGCGCGGACCTCGTTCTCACCGCCTCCAACCCGCTCTCCACGCAGGATGACGTGGCCGCCGCGTTGGTCAGCCAGTACGAGATCCCTGTCTACGCCATCAAGGGCGAGAACAACGTCACCTACTACAAGCACATCGGCGCGGCTCTCGACCACAAGCCGCACATGACCATGGACGACGGCGCGGATCTCGTTTCGGAAATTCACAAGAATCGCCGCGAATTGTTGAAAGACATCATCGGCGGCACCGAAGAGACCACCACAGGCGTCATCCGCCTGCGCGCCATGGCCGCCGACAAGATGCTTGAGTTCCCGGTCATCGCGGTCAACGACGCGCAGACCAAGCACTTCTTCGACAACCGCTATGGCACGGGCCAATCCACCGTGGACGGAATCATTCGCGCCACCAACGTCCTGCTGGCGGGCAAGAACTTCATCGTTGCCGGCTACGGCTGGTGCGGACGCGGCCTCGCCTCGCGGGCGCGCGGCATGGGCGCGCTGGTCATCGTCACCGAAGTGGACCCGATGAAGGCCCTCGAAGCGGTGATGGACGGTTTCCAGGTCATGCCGATGGTGGACGCGGCCAAGATCGGCGACATCTTCTGCACCGTGACCGGCGACATCAACGTGATTGACGAGCATCACTTTGCCGTGATGAAAGACGGCGCCATCGTCGCCAACTCGGGTCACTTCAACGTGGAGATCAACATCCCCTCGCTCGCCGCGATGAGCGTTGGCAAACCCAACCTCGTCCGCCCGTTCGTGGATCAATACACCACCAAAGATGGCCGCAAGATCAACATCCTCGGCGAGGGCCGCCTCATCAACCTCGCCTCCGCCGAAGGTCATCCCGCCTCGGTGATGGACATGTCCTTCGCCAACCAGGCGCTCGCCGCCGAGTACATGGCCAAGAACGCCGACAAACTGGAGAAGAAGGTCTATTCCGTCCCCGCCGACATTGACAACGAGATCGCCCGCCTCAAACTGCAAGCCATGGGCGTGAAGATTGACAACCTCACCGAGGAACAGGTTAAGTATCTGAACTCGTGGGAAGAAGGCACGTAAACCAGTAATCAGTTTTCAGTGAACAGTCATCAGTGAGACCTCGCGGCGACGCGAGGTCTTATAATTTGCGGAAAGGAGATTCCCATGAAGACGATTGGACGCCTCCTCCTGACTCTTTTTCTGACCTCGTGCGGACCCATCACACCCGTCGCTTCTCCCTCCTCCGAAGCGGCTTCGCCCTCTCCGACTGTTGTCCGCCAACCGGGCGATACCTTCGTCTCCCCCGCGGACGGGATGACGATGGTCTTCGTTCCGGCGGGGGAGTTCATCATGGGGACCGATCGCGGCATGACCGACGAGTCCCCGGCCCACCCGGTGTACCTCGCTGGGTTTTGGCTGGACCGCACCGAGGTCACGAATGAGGCGTATCGCCAGTGCGTGGAGGCGGGCGCGTGCGAGCCTCCGTCCAAGTCGCGGGAATATTTCGATGATGCCGCGTACGCGAGTCATCCGGCGGTGTACGTCTCGTGGGAGGATGCGGTGGATTATTGCGTGTTTGTCGGGCGGAGGTTGCCGACCGAGGCGGAATGGGAAAAGGCCGCCGCGTGGAATCCGTCTACGAACGAAAAGTATATTTTTCCGTGGGGCAATGAGTTCGATTGCGCAAAGGGCAATTTCGACGATGAGACCGAATTGGATGTATCAGTGATGGTGAAGGATGTGGTGGGTTGCGATGGGTACGCGCGCTCCGCGCCGGTGGGGAGTTTTCCACAGGGAATTAGTCCCTACGGCGCGCTCGATATGGCCGGGAATGTTTGGGAGTGGGTTTACGACGCGTTCCTGGAGGTTGACCCTCTGCTTTTCAAGGATTTCAAAAACTACTACGCCATCTCGCCCTATGAAAACCCCCAGGGCGTTGACCAGGCTTCCAGCGCATATCGCGTCATGCGCGGCGGCTCGTGGAATTGGACCTGGGGCGTGGGCCGCGTCACATATCGCTTGTGGTTTGGGTTGGACGACGCGTACGACGGGGTGGGATTCCGCTGCGCCATGTCGGAGTGAGGCGTATCCGGTTGGCAAAAAATCGGGCGGCAGATTTGTCCGCCGCCCGATGCGATTCGTGGAAGTCGCTAACAGGGATTGGAAAAAGAGAACTGCGCGCTGCGGGTTTCTCCCAAAACGTTGAAGGTCACGATGTAAAAGGTGCTGGCGCGACCGGGCTTTTTCAGTTCGAACGTTTCCGAGAAGACGGTGGCGTTGGCGGGCAATTCGCCGACCAGGTTTCCGTCGCGATAGATGCGATAGCCGTCTTCGCCCGGAACGTCGGCCCATTCCAGGACAAAAATGATGTCCACCACGTAGTGGGTGTAGGGTTTCTCCGAGGTGGAGAGCGCGCATTTCTTCTTCTTGACCACTAGCCCTTCCACGGCGGGCGGCGCGGCGGTGGGAGTCAATAAGGTGGGAGTGGCCGGCGGCGCGACGGGTTGCACGGTTCCCGCCACAACCAGCGGCAACTCATACTGGGCGGGAATCCAACATTCCTGCCCGGTGGGACCCATAATCTGCCAATAACCCCCGGCGGTTCCGAGCAAGGGATATTGATGATCGCCGCTATCCGTTTGCGCGTCCACTTCGATGAGGGTGACTAGGTCGAAGTAGGGCCCAGGGCCGGTACGACATTCTACGTTCGCGCCGATATTGACCACGAGCGGGGCGGGTGTGGATGTGAACGGCGGCGTGGGTAAAAGCGTAGGGGTGCGCGAGGGACGCGCGGTCGGGCCGGCGGTCGCTTCCAGCGGGGCAAGGGACGCCTCGTTGCAGGCGGTGAGGATTAGACTGATTCCAGCTAGAAGAAAGAGGATGCGCTTCAAGATCATGGGTGTTCCTTTCTAGCCCCTTATTATACGGACTTCATCGTCTCCGCCATAGTGAGTTTTGGCCGGAGTTGCGCGGTATAAAATCCCCGCCGGTGGCGGCGGGGATTCAATGTTATTCGATGTTGAGGGTGATCGAGTACGGTCCGCCTCGAAAACACCAATCGGGATAAGGCGGGTTGTTGACGCACGATTGGAGTTTCTTGTAATTCTCCACGAAGGTTCGATCTACGAGGACATAGAAGACTCCGCTGTAGGGCAATTTGTATCCCGTGATCGAGCAACTCGTTTGGCTGACCAATTCGCAACCGACCAGGCCGATATTCTTGTCGTTGCGAATCGAGAAGGTTTGGTAGAGGGGGTTCCCCGTGGTGACGATCGTGACTCGGTCGCCTTCCTGTCCGATGAAATATAACAATTCGCTGGTCGTGTTTGTGGTGCCATTGTGGGTGCGGTTGGGCTCGAGCAGGGTCGCGTTGAATTCGAGGATAATGGTTGGCGTGGCGGGAATGAGGGTCTCGGTTGGGAGCGCAACCGGCGTGTCGGTGACGGGAAGCGGGGTGGCGGTGATGACGACGGCGGTCCAGGTTGATTCAATGGTGACCGGCGTAGTGGGCGGGGGTTCGGCGGGGTCGGGGCGCATGAACAGGATGACGGCGACGATCAAGGCCAATAGCGCCAGCGCGCCGAATAGTCCGCCGATCACGATCAATCCTTTTACGATCGAAGAGGAGGAAGGGCGCGCGGCTACCGGCGGCGGCGTGATGGATTTGGGAGCAGGCGTGGGCGCGATGGTGGGCGCGTAGGAGGAGGGCGGAACCGCCGGGATGTTTGGGCGCGTCGAGTTGTATTCGGTGAATTGGCCTTCCTCGCCGAACGCGGCCTTGTTCAAGGCCTTTGCCAGGTCGAGCATGGTAGGGTAGCGGTCATCCGGATTCTTGCTCATTGCTTTTTGGATGACTTCGCCCAATTCCGGCGGGAAATCGGGGTGGCGTTTCAGAAGATCGGGGACAGGGTCGGTGATGTGCTTGAGGACCACGCCCATGGGCGTATCGGCTTTGTATGGTTGCTCACCGGTGAGCATTTCGTAAATGATCGCCCCCATGGCGTAGATATCGCTTCGCAGGTCCACCTGGTTGCTCTGGGCCTGTTCGGGACTCATGTAAGCCGGGGTGCCGATAACCCCGCTTCCGGTCATGGTGGAGGCGGCTTCGGCGAGTTTGGCTACGCCAAAGTCCGAGATGCAGGCTTCCCCGTTGTTGTCAAAGAGGATGTTGCCGGGTTTGAGGTCGCGGTGAATGATGCCTTTTTTGTGCGCGTAGGCTAACGCCTTGCAGAGACGTTCCACGATGCGGGCCGTGTCCTGCACGGAGAAGGGTCCCTGCTTGAGCCAGTTGGAGAGCGAGCCGCCGGTCATGTTGCGCATCACAAAGAAGGGCTGGCCGTCCTCCTCGCCCACATCATGCACCGGCACGATGGCCGGATGTTCCAATTGGGCGACTGTCTTGATCTCGCGTTCGAAGCGGGCGCGGAATTGTTCATCGAAGAGGAACTCGCGCGGTAGAACCTTGAGCGCCACTTCGCGGTCGAAGCGGGGGTCATTGGCAAGGTAAACGATGGCCATGCCGCCGCGTCCCAGTTCCGTTTTAATTTCGTATCGGCCGATATTTTTGGGGGTCATTGGCGCAAGTATACTCACTCGTTTGGGATGACGCAAGGAATGACGGGATTTCTGCGCGCAGGCAGGGACCTCGAGTTGGCAGAGGCGAGGCCCCCGGCGCGAACTATTGGAGGGTGAGAGTCAGTCCGTAGGGACCGCCGCGGTAGCACCAACTGGGGTACGGTGGATTGGTGACGCAGGATTGGTACTTCTTGTAATCCTCGATCATGGTGCGGTCCACCAGGATATAGTACAAGCCGGTGTAAGGAAGCCTGAAACTTTCGATAATGCAGGCTTTGTTCCCGGCCACGTCGCATCCGACCAGGCCGTCGTTCGTTTCGTCTCTCAAGGAAAAATATTGGTAATACTGCTCCGCCGTCAACACCATCGAAGCGATCTGGCCTTCGTTGGCCGTGAAATACCACATGTCGCTGGCCTGTTTGGTGTCGCCATAGACGGTTCTTCCGGCCCGGATCGGTTCGCTGGGGAACTTGGGCAGGATGTCGGATGTGGGGAGGATGTTCAAGGTGGAGGTCGGTTCAATGACGCTGCCGCTGGTGGGCGCGACCACCGTATAGGTTGGAAGAGGCGTGTAGGTGGGCAGGGGAGTCTGTGATGGGAGCGCTGCGGGCGGCGCAGAGGTCGGGTTATTCCCAATGGCGACGGTGCATGCCAGGATGAATAACAGGCCGGCCAGCAGGATCAGAGCGCGGGATTTGTTCATGAGGCAACCTCCAAAGCGTGCTTATCGGATTTCGAGCGTCACAGTATAGGAGCCGCCGCGATAGCACCAATCGGCGTAGGGCGGGTTGGTGACGCAGGACTGAAGTTTTCTGTAGTTATCCACAAAGGTGCGATCCACCAGCACGTAGTAGACGCCGGAGTAAGGCAAAACATATTCTTTGATGATGCAGATCGTTTGGGTGGTGATGTCGCATCCGACCAGGCCCTTGTTGTCGGAGTCGCGCAGGGAAAAGGTCTGGTAGCGCGGGTCGCCGATGACGGTGATGGTAACGCGTTTCCCAGCCTGGCCGACGAAGTAGTACAACTCGTCGGCAAGTTTGGTGTTGCCGCTTTGGGTGTCGTTTGGTTCGAGCAGGGTGGCGGGATATTTCGGCGAGATTGAAGACGATCCGCTTGTGGCAGTAGGTTGCGGGGGTGGGACAAGCGTGTTCTGCGGCGGCACGGGAGTGTAAGTTGGATAGGGAGTATAGGTGGGCAGGGGAGGCAGGGTGGATTGTCCCTGCGGAACAGTTGTGGGGGACTCCGGACCGATGGCGACCGCGCAAGCCAGAACCAAACTGACCCCGACTATCAAAACAAGCAGGCGAGTCTTATTCATTGGCGCTCCTTCTGATTCGCATAAGTGCATTATACAACTTAACGAACTACTTTTCGTCAGTCACATCCAACGCCGGCGGTCAGGGTAGGGTGATGGTGATGCTGGGAATCGTGAAGTAAGCCACCACAAGCAAAGCGACCAGGAACAACACCGCCGCGGACACAAAGCATCCAGCCAGGAGGAGTTTTCGCTTGGGGCGACGCGGCGGTTCGGGGTCCGGAATGGACGCGTTGCCAAACGGAGGATTGGAGGGGTTTGTCGGTGGGCGCGTCGCCGCGGACGGTTGGAAGGTCGCGCCGGCCCCGAGTTGAATCGTCTGAGTTGAGGGAACGCCCAGCGCGGCTTCGACCGCGCTCAAGAATTCGAGCGCGCTTTTATATCGCCGGGAAGGCTCTTTGCTGAGGCACTTCAGAATTATTTTTTCGAGTTCCGGCGGGACGGATGGGTTATACTGCCGGGCCGGTACGGGCGGTAGCTTGATATGTTCCCAGCGCACTTTTTCGCCGCTCGTTCCGGTCACCTGGGCGCGCTCGCCGGTGAAGGGACGTTCCCCGCCGGTCAGCATTTCGTATAAAACGATGCCGAGCGCGTAAATGTCGGTTTGCGGGGAGGGATTTTCGCCCCGAATCTGTTCGGGCGACATGTAGGCGGGTGTGCCGGCGCCGACCATTGTCACAGTGGTGGCGCCTTCAGCCAGGCGCGAGATGCCGAAATCCGACACAAATACCGCGCCATTCGTGTGGATCATGATATTGGCGGGTTTCATGTCGCAATGGACGATATTGTGCAGGTGGGCATAATGGAGGGCCGAGCAGACCGGTCTTATCACGCCCAGGATCTGCGCCGCGTCGAAGGGCTGGTTTTGCTGGCGGATCTTTTGCCGGAGCGTCGTCCCGTCCACAAAGTCCATGAGCATGAACACATTCAACCCATCGTCCTCGACTCCGTAAAAACGGACGATGTGGGGATGTTGAAGTTTTTCGAGAGTTTCCGCCTCGCGCATGAATCGCCGGATAAAGACTTTATCCTCCGCCAGGTCTGCGCGGAGGACTTTCATCGCCAGGAACACCGAACGCTGGCCATCCCAAACCTTGTAGACTCGCGCCATCCCCCCTTCGCCGATTTGGCCGATAATTCTGTGCCGTCCAATTTGATCCAAATCCGACATGCAACCCTCCGAACTGGAAATACCTCAATCGTATGTATTCTATATCAATCGGGGTATCCGTCAAGGAAACAAAATTCCGCGCAAATCCATTTTATCTGTAAAAATCGCGGCAAAGAATTTCTGACTTGAACAAGCAAATCCCGTTTATCCCCGTTCATCGCCGGTTAAATTTTGACGGCTCTCCCGTTTCTGACGGGAAAATGGATAAGCGGAAAACCTTTAGCCGCAAATTTCACGGATTTTCTTTTCCAATCCGTGTAAATCGGCGAACTCCGTGGCAAGGCTCTTGGGGACTCCCGTTAATTAAGGGAGAGCCATTTTGACTTTCCAGATACCCTCTTGGCGGCGCGCGGCCTCCTCCCCAACTTATGGCCCGCTTTGAGACGAGGACGAGATGACGTATAATCCAAACGCCGCTACTGGAGGGGCGGTCTCATGAATGAGCGCAAACTCGATGTTTTCATCTGCTACGCCAAAGAAGACTTGCAAAAAGTCCGCGAAATGGCCCAATGGCTGGTGGCGGGCGGGTGGGTCAAGGTTTGGCTGGATGAGTTCGATCTCCTGCCGGGCCAGAACTGGGAAGCCGAGATCGAGAAAGCCGCCGAACGCGCCGACGTGGTGTTGGTTTGTCTCTCCAGGCGGTCGGTTAAAAAAGAGAGTTACTTCCAAAAGGAAGTGCGTTTCATTCTGGAACTCGCCAAACAGAAACCCGAGGATGTGATCTTTGCCATCCCGGTCCGGTTGGAAGAGTGCGAAGCGCCTCGCAGCCTGACCCGCTGGCAATGGGTGGACGTGTTTCGTGAGGAAGGACATAGCCGCTTGATGCGAAGCCTGATCCAACGCGCCAGCGGAATCGGCATGACCATCCCTTCGATGCCGTCGCAAGACGCCTATCGCCAAAACCGGGAAGGGTCGCGGGTTTTACGCGGCGTTCTGGCGCTTGGCGCGATCTTCCTGCTCCTGGCAATCGCGGTCGTCGCCTCTATTCTGACCAACCTCCCGACCGCGCCCCCAGCGGCCTCCGTCGCTCCATGGACCGAACCCGCCGCGACCGTCACGCGCGAAGCGACCCCAACGGACGCGCCCGTCTCGCCGCCTCCCACGGACCCCCTTCCGGCCAGCCCGACCGGACCGTATACCTCCCCCAAGGATGGCATGGTCATGCTCGTTGTCCCGCCGGATTCGTTTCGCATGGGAAACGACAACGGCCCCAGCGACCAGCGTCCCGCGCACGAAGTCCAATTGAGCGGGTTTTGGATTGACCAAACCGAAGTGACCAACAAGATGTTCCGCTTCTTCGTGTTGACCAACAATTATCAAACCGACGCGGAGAAGAAGGGTTGCTCCAACATCCTCAACCGCCAGGACTGGGAATGCATCCCCGGCGTGGACTGGGACCATCCCTCCGGCCCCGGCTCCTCCCTCGCCGGAAAGGAAGACTTCCCCGTTATCCACGTTTCCTGGAACGACGCCCAAGCCTATTGCGCCTGGCGCGCGGACGGCTCGCGCCTGCCCACCGAAGCCGAATGGGAGATGGCCGCGCGCGGCACAGACGGGCGTCTCTTCCCCTGGGGCAAGGACAGTCCCTCGGCCCTGCTTCTCAACTTCAACAACGATCTCGGCTTCCCGGTAAAGGTGGGGAGTTATCCGCGCGGGGCGAGTCCCTTCGGCGCGCTCGACATGGCCGGGAACGTGGCCGAATGGGCGGCGGACTGGTATAACGAAAATTACTACTCCGTTTCCCCGTCCCTCAACCCCGCCGGTCCGGCGTTTGGGAAAGAGCGCGTGGCGCGCGGCGGCTCGTGGAACTTCAACGAGATCAACATCCGCGCCACCGTCCGCTTCAAGTATGTGCCGGAGTTTTCCAATATTTTGGTCGGCTTTCGCTGCGCGCGGTCGCAGTGAAATATTCTGTCTCACTATTGTTGTCAAAAGCGCTGAAGGGTTGTATAGTTGATGTAAGTGTAAGTTGCGCAAGCATCATTCCTGCTTGGATGAAGGAAAATGTTTTTCAGAATGAGACAGGAGAAGCGCTATGGAACAGTATTACTACAGATGCAAACAGATCCTTGAAGAAATATTGACGACGCAAGGATTTGCGGCGCAGGCTGAAACCGCCGCCTTGGGCGGCTCTTTGGTCTTCATCAAAGACGATCTGGAAGTAATCTGGTTGTACGATCTGCGAGATCAAATGTTGTTCCTCGGAATGAGGAAGAGTAAAAAGAATGTAGGAAGCGGGAATTTCTACAGCCTAGAGCAACTGAGGGAAGGCTTTCTCGCAAAGCTGGAGGAGTTGCTAAAAAGCCAGGGCTTGGAAATTCCTGAACAGAATAGGCGATTGGCAAATGAAGATATCGCCTCTTTCCAGACGGAGAAAACCAAGAAGGGCCTTTTGGCTGGACTGTTTGGCGGTAAAAAATCCAAGTGATTTTTTAAAGGCGATGGATCCCAACGCCTGCCCGAAAGAACAGTCAACGCCGCCGCCGGTCAATAACGCAGGCCCACCGTCTGCATGGATGGCCAACGGCAAATTCAACGTAGCCTGGGAGGACGATGCGGACGGGGGTGGCAAGGCAAACATTTTTGTCATCGTTTCGCCTGGCCGGGCGCGGCGGAAGGATTTTCACCATGAGCATACGGACACGGCTCTTTTTGGCGCTTCTCCTGCTGACCACCATCCCGTTGGCGGTCATCGGCTATGTCAATTTGAATTCGATGGAACGCGTCAGCGAATTGATCGTTGACGAAAGTTCGCAACAGATGAGGGAGTTGGGGGAAACGTCCATCCGGCAGAAAGCGCTGGATGTGGCGCGGCAGGTTGATCTGTATTTTGAAGCGCATCCAGGGTTGTTGACCGACACCGGGCGGATGATGGCGGACCAGGAACTGGCGGGCATCGCCGTCCAGCCCGTCGGCCTGACCGGCTACACCGCGCTGTACGACTCCAAGGGCGTCACATATTTTCACTCGAATCCGAAATTGGTGGGACAGGACATGCACGCCCTCGCCGCGACCCTGCCGGATTTCTGGGCGATCTTCGACGCCAGTTTGGATGGGACGGTGGTCGGTTCGTATTACACCTGGAAAGATCCCGACGGTTCCCTGCGCGAGAAATACATGGAGTGCGTGCCGGTCGGCGGGACGCAATATCGCATCGCGGCCACCACCTACATGGATGAGTTCTCCGCGCCGATACGCGACACCGAGCAAAAGGCGCAAACCATCTTCGCACAGTCGCGCCTGCAAACCTACGCCATGCTCGCGGCGGTGACAAGCATCGCGCTGTTGGTGGCGCTGGCGTTATCTTCCTTTGTCAGCAAGCCCGTTTTGTCCCTGGTTGAGGCGTCCAAATCCGTGGAAGCGGGCAACTTCGCGGCGGTGAATTTGAGCGACATGGAGAAACGCAAGGACGAGTTCGGCGGCCTGGCGCGGGTCTTTACCCGCATGGCCGAGGTGATGCGCAGCCGCGAACAAAATTTGAAGGATGAAGTGAAGAACCTGCAAACCAAGATTCAACTCTTTATCGAAATTGACCTGGCGCGCAAGGAAAGCCAGGTGCGCGAGATCACCGAGTCGGAGTATTTCGAGGGGCTGCAAAAGCGCGTCCGGGATTTACGCGCAAGAAACGAGAAAGGAGAATAGGATTTATTTCTGCCAAACAGAATCCACTCCGCCCGCCCACCCGCCATGCTTCGCGAACGCAAACCGATGGGCTATTTTTCCTTTGATAGCAGGGCATAAGGGAATGTAATATCCCTCCCCTCCGCCTCATCCAACCCACACGATCCCTCGTCCCCTCACCCACCTCATCGAACCGCAATACGCGCTCGAAGGCTCGGTCAACCACCGCGACAGCCTCGGTAACGCGGGCCGCCTCGGTCCCGATCGAAGATCCCGCCCAGGAACGGGGCCAGTGGCGAGATCAGTCCTCAGCTCACCGCTTTCTTCACGAGCGCGCTGATCTTTGCCTCTTCAGCGGCGGTCAACGCCTTCAGCGCGAAGGAGGTCGGCCACATGGCGCCTTCGTCGAGGCGCGCCGTGTCGTTGAAGCCGAATGTCGCGTACCTGGCGTTGAATTTCTGCGCGCTTTGGAAGAAGCAGACAACCTTGCCATCCTTGTTGGCATACGCGGGCATCCCGTACCAGGTCTTCGGCAAAAGGGTTGGCGCGCTGGTTTTGATGATCGCATGGAGCCTCTTCGCCATGCCTCGATCCGGTTCCTGCATCTCGGCGATCTTCGCGAGCAAGGCGCTTTCCCCGTCCGTCTTTTCCGCTTCCGCCTTCAGCTCTTTGGCGCGCTCCTTCATCGCGGCTTTTTCCTCGTCCGTGAATCCCTTGGATGTCTTGCCGCTCGCGGCCTTCTTGGTATCGCTTTTACCTGGGGTCATGAGAATCTCCTTTTGTCGAATGCGTTTATTTTAGAACATTCATTCCAAGCGGTCAAGATAGGAATTGTCCGAATTGCTGGGTAACGTAATATCCTTCTCCCTCCCCTCATCATACCGACATGACCCCCCGACCCCTCTCCCACATTATCGAACCGCGATACGCGCTCGAAGGCGCTGGCGTTTTACTGCGTCGCTCCATCGCCCCGCGTCAAAGCAATGAATACGATCCCTTTCTGCTCTTCGACCACTTCGCCTTCAACGACCCGGTCGAAGGCCCCATTCGCGGCTTCCCCATGCATCCGCACCGCGGCATCGAAACCGTCACCTACATGCTCGAAGGCTCGGTCAACCACCGCGACAGCCTCGGCAACTCGGGCCTCATCGGCCCCGGCGACGTGCAATGGATGACCAGCGGCCGCGGCATCCTGCACGAGGAAATGCCGCGTCGCAGTGAGCAAAGCGGCGCCATCTACGGCTTCCAACTGTGGGTCAACCTGCCCGCCGCCCAAAAGATGGGACAGCCGCGCTATCAGGAAGTGTCCGCCGCGACGATTCCCAGCGTGACCCAAGACGGCGCGACGGTCCGCGTCGTGGCCGGAGAATGGAATGGGACGCGCGGACCCGTCACCGAGACACTTGCACCTGGCGCAAGTGCAGGTGTCGCCGCCTCGTCTCTTTACCTGGACATCCGGCTGGCTCCCGCTTCCCGTTTCTCTCTCCCCGTCCCAAGCGGACACACTACCCTCGCCTACGTCTTCGAAGGGACAGGTTCCTTCGCTGGCGAATCAATCGACTCCGTGAAAATGGTCGTTTTCGGCGATGGCGACTCCATTGAAGTTGAATCAGAAAACGGCGTGCGCTTCATGCTCATCGCGGGACGTCCCTTCGGCGAACCCATCGTCCCCTACGGCCCGTTCGTGATGAACACCGTGGAGGAGATCCAGCAGACGTTGATGGAATTGCGCAACGGGACGTTTATCAAATCGTGATGACACAGAACCCCGGTTTCTCCGAGAAACCGGGGTTCTGGATTCTTCTACTGCGCCGTAGTGATCTGAATCACGTACGAAGATCCGACTTTCTCCAACAAAACGATGGCGATATTATTGGCCGCATCCACGAAGCGGTCTTTTTTGCCAATCTCGAAAGCCGCGTCCATCAGGGCGTCCACGCTGGGATTGGCGTCCATGAGTTTGACGGGAGCCTGCCCCTGCCGGCATTCCAGAACGGCGTCATCCGCGAGCGAAATCAGCACGCCCCACGCGGGCAGGTTCGCGTCCGACTCGATGGGCTGGCGATTCTCGACCAGGTAATACTTGTTTCCGCCCAACGGGATTTTGATCACCAGGGTCTTCGCGTCGTCGCTGACTAGCGGATCGAGCGTGACCGTGACCGTTTCGCCGGGTTGGACGAGGGCGATCTTGTCGGCGTCAATCCAACCGAGGCGCAGGCGCGTCCACGCGGAGAGGCCGGTAGGAGGCATGTTGATATCGTACGGCGCGTGAGACGAAAGCGGATCCCAGTACCCCATGTTGATCATCGCCTCGGCGAATTTGCCCGTACCGGCGATCCTGGCTTGGATATCGTGATCGTACAGGCAGGGGGTCATGCGCCGGCCCTGCTCCACGCCGCCGATCATGTGCAAGGTGTCGTGGATGTAGGTCCCGAGGTGGGCGTTCTCGCAAAACACCACCGCGCGGCTGACCGTCTCGCCGCTCTGGGTTGTGATGGGGGTATCGGTTTGGAAGCCCAACATACCCGGCACCGCGCTGTATCCCACCATTCCATAGTCGTCGGCGTTCGCGCCCAACGCGATGACGACATACAGGTCTTCTGAGAAGGTCACGTCCGCGTCCGCGGCGTTGACCGCATCCGTCACCAACGCGATCACCTTCTTCGGGTCCACATCCAGGTTGGCGGGCTTGATCTTGTAATATTCCACGGGGTGGGGAAGCGTGTAATGTTTCGTCATCGTCCCCTTGAAATTGAACTTGTGAAACGACGCCTCGTAATAGTAGTTGCTCACGAATCCCAATAGCCTTTCGGAGATGACCTCGTCCGAATACTCTCGTTGCACGTCTGGAAAGTCGGCCATGATGACGATGTAGTTCCTGTCGCCTACGGCGTTGTCGGTGTGCAGGCCCAGTTTCGGGTCGAGACTCGAAGCGTCCACAGGGACGGTGGGCGGCGCGGGCCGCGCGTCCTTTCGGCAGGAGGCAAACGTGAGCGCGCCCAAAACGAGCAGGGCGATCAAAATCCAACGCGACTTGTTCATAGCCATTCTCCTTTGTTTGAATGCAGCCTTTCGGCGCGACAGCCACAGACAAATAAGCAGTCCCTATCCAATAGACCCTGAAAATATTATATGGCGCGCTTTCGTAAAATACAACTTACAATTGTTTGCAACTGTTTGTTTCGGGCGATACCCGAATCCCACATTGGAGGCTTGCATGACTCAAATTATCTACGGCGAACGCCTCGGTCGCGAAGGGAAAATTCGACTTGGTTGTTCGGCGGCAATCTTCGATAACGAAGGCCGCATCCTACTCACGCGGCGGGCCGACAACGGTCAGTGGTGCCTGCCGGGCGGCGGGATGGAGCCGGGCGAGTCGCCCTCAGAGGCCGCGGTCCGCGAGGTGAAGGAGGAAACCGGCCTGACCGTCCGCGTGAAGCGATTGGTGGGGGTGTACAGCGACCCGAATCAGTTAGTCGTCTACGCGGACGGGACGAAGGCGCAGATCGTCGCGATCCATTTCGAGGCGGAGGTCACCGGCGGGATTCTCGGCCTGAGCGAGGAGACGAGCGCGTTCGGGTGGTTCAGTCAAAAAGAAGTCGAAGGGATGGAGTTGCTCGGCCATCACAAACAGCGTGCGTTGGACGCGTGGGCCGGAACTGTCGAAGCGTTTTTTGAATAGCGGGGTTTTATCCGAAAACCAACATTATCGGAGGCGCTATGCTAAATAAAATTTCGAGCAAGTTTCACGCGTGGGCGAAGGGCTGGCTGGTGATCGTGATGATGGTCCTGGACATATTCTTCATGGGCTTCGTCATGCCGCTCATCGGCGGGCTGATGAAGGGCGGCACGGGCTTGCAACAGCCGCTCGACCTGATGATCTTTGCCACGCCTGATAAGATGTTCGCCATGATCGCCAATTACGGCGACATCACGTTTTATCGCAACGTGGAATTGACGGTGGATCTGTTCATCTATCCGCCCATTTACACGCTGGCGTTTGGCTTGCTCATTTCGTGGTTATTCCAGCGCGGATTCAAACCTGGAAGCAAGATGATGAAATGGAATACCATGCCGGTCTTCGCGTGGATGTTCGACTTTCTGGAAAACATGGGCATCGTGAGCATGCTGACGATGTGGCCGAGTCAGCCTGTGGCAATCGCCTGGTTGACGATGATCTTCACCGCCGGCAAGTGGCTGTTCGTGTTCGCCACGATGGGACTGGCGCTCCTCGGCCTCGTGATGGCCGCGACCAAGGGATTCGAAAAGCAGGCGTGAGAGAATAGAGAGGAGGTCGCTCCGTTCGCGGGGCGACCTCTTCATCTTTCATCCTTCCGAATTTATTTCCTTCCACCACACGCCTGTGCATTCCGGCAGAATCGCCCAGTTATTTTTTGCCACGTCATCCCCCATCTCATCGCCGAAAAAGAAACGCGACAAATATTCCGCCTCTTCGAGCGACTCGAATTTGTAATCAGTGCGGATCCACGTGTTTTGGAATCCGACTTCATCCAGCCACGGATAAAAATTAACCAGGCGCGGAAGCGGGGCCGGACTCTCGTTCCCCGTCCCCAACGATTCAAACAGGACAACGAGGCTGCGCGGCCGTAACGCGCGTTTCATCTCCCCCAGCCACTCCTCCAAATTCGCGCGCCACGCGTCGTCTCCCCACACCGCCAGGTAACTGACCGACCAACCGGACACCGCCAAATCCGCGCACGCGTCCGCGACGGGCAGGTGGCGATGATCGGCCACATCGGCCTGCCAGTTGACGAGTCCTGTCGCGGCAAGGCGGGCGCGGCAGACGCGCAGCATCTCCGCGGACTCGTCGAAGGCGCGGACGTGCGCGACGTGCGGGGCGAGGAGTCGCGCCAGGCGGCCCGTGCCCGCTCCGAGGTCAAGGGTGAAGCGGGAGGCGAGGTTCGGCACGATCCGTTCAAGAGTCCGCAGGATGTTGCCCTGATAGTCCTCGCGCGCGATCAGGGCTTCGTATCGGTCGGCGTCGGTCTGGTAGATTTGTCGTTGGTCGGCCATAATTGGATTGTACCCGCCAACCGCTGATATAATCCGGTCACTTCATCATCCTTCGTCTTTACCTATGATATCTCCCGCCGCCCAAAAAATCCAAAACCTGTTGACGGAACTCGGCTACTCCTACACCGTGATCGAACACGCCGAGTCGACGCGCACCGCGCAGGAGGCCGCCGACCGCGCCGGTTGCGCGCTGGGGCAGATCGTCAAGTCGTTGATCTTCAAGGGCAAGGACTCGGGCAAACCGATCCTGGTTCTCACCAGCGGCGCGAATCGCGTGGACGAGAAGCGTATCGCGGCCTATGCGGGCGAGCCTATCGTCCGCGCCGACGCGGATTTTGTGCGCGCCGTCACCGGCTTCGCCATCGGCGGAGTCCCGCCCATCGGCCACGCGCAAAAAATGGAATCGTACATTGACGAGGACTTCTTGCAATATCCCACCATCTGGGCGGCGGCAGGAACGCCCAACGCGATCTTTGAACTGAAGACCGAGGATTTACAAATAATGACAAGCGGAAAGGTGGCGACGGTGAAATGAAAGACATTTACAACTACCTCTTCTATCACGACAAACTTTCTTCGAGCGGCATGCCCACGCCAGAGCAAATGAGAGAGGTGGCCCAGGCGGGCGTGCAGTTGGTGATCAACCTCGCGCCGCACGATGTTCCCGACGCGATCCCCGACGAGCCGAAACTGGTCAAGTTGTTGGGCATGGAATACATCCACATTCCGGTCAACTGGGGCACGCCCACGCGCGACGGTTTGAACGTGTTCATGGACGCGCTGGACGCAAACGCCGACAAAAAAGTCCACGTGCATTGCGAGGCCAATTTTCGCGCCAGCGCCTTCATTCTGATGTATCGCGTGTTGCGCCTGAATTGGAAGCCCGAAGACGCGTTCGAGATCATGCACTCGATCTGGGATGAGGACGCCTATCCCGTCTGGAAGATATTCATCGAAGACGCGTTGAAACGGAGTCCAAGCGGCGCATAGCGCTACGGCGCACAAGGCGTATTGTGCGCTCACTAGCGCGCTTTTGCAAGAGGTCTAATGGACAAAAGCCCGGTTTCAGGCAGAAACCGGGTTTCTGTTTGCAAAGCCATTGACCTTGTCGTAAAATCGTCTCATTCGACCAAAGGAGTTTAGAAATGACCGCGCCCGCTCAAACTGATAATCGCCCCCTCACGGAGGAAGGCGACTTCCTGCAAATCAAGTCCGTTGACTACGTTCACTTCTACGTGGGCAACGCCAAGCAGGCCATGTATTACTGGTGGAAAGGATTCGGCTTCGCCCCTGTCGCCTACTCCGGGCTCGAGACCGGCAACCGACAAGCCGCGTCGTACGTACTCCAATCGGGCCAGGCCCGTTTCGTGGTGTCCGCGGCCTACGGCCCCTCGAACGAGGTGGCCGCGCACCACATGGTTCACGGCGACGGCGTCAAGGTCATCGCCCTCGAAGTGGACGACGTGGAAAAAGCCTGGAAGGAGACCACCGCGCGCGGCGGCAAGTCCGCCTGGAGTCCGCGCGAGGAAAAAGACGAGAACGGCATCTACCGCGCCTCGGCCATCCACACCTACGGCGAGACCCTGCACGTCTTCGTGGATCGCTCCGACTACACCGGCGTATTCGCGCCCGGCTTCCGTCCCATCAAAAACAAAGAGGCTGATTCTGTCGGACTCGCCGCGGTGGATCACATCGTTGGCAACGTGGAGCTCGGCAAGATGAATCACTGGGTCAACTTTTACCATCAGGTGATGGGCTTCCGCCTCCTGCGTCACTTCGACGATAAGGACATCTCCACCGAGTATTCGGCGCTCATGTCGAAGGTGGTGCAAAACGGCAACGGCCGCGTCAAGTTTCCGATCAACGAACCGGCCGAGGGCAAGCGCAAGAGTCAGATCGAAGAATACCTCGATTACTATCTCACCCCCGGCGCTCAGCACGTGGCCCTCATCACCGGAGACATCATCACCGCCGTGAAAAAGATGCGCGACAACGGCATCGAATTCCTGCGCGTGCCGGATACCTACTACGAAATCCTCCCCGACCGAGTCGGCAAAATAAACGAGGATTACAAGACCATCCAGGAACTTGGCATCCTGGCCGATCGTGACGATGAGGGCTACCTCCTGCAAATCTTCACGCGCCCGATTCAGGATCGTCCCACCATGTTCATCGAGATCATCCAGCGCCACGGCTCACAGAGTTTCGGCAAGGGCAACTTCAAAGCCCTCTTCGAGTCCATCGAACTGGAACAGGAACGCCGCGGCAACCTCTAGTGAACTGATGACTGATAACTGATGTACCTCGCCACCCTCTCCTCGCCTCAGACTCCGCCCGGGCCGGCTCTTTTCAAAGACGGCCTCTACTACCCCCTTCCTTTTCCCAACATGCGCGCCGTAATCGAGGCGTCTCCTAACTCCTATCTTCTATCCTCCCACGAAGGAGTGACAGCAGACAAACTCCTCGCCCCCCTCCTCCCCGCCACCCTGCGCGACGCCTATGCCTTCGAACAGCACGTGAAAACCGCCAACCAAAACCGCGGACGCGACGTTCCCAAGGAGTGGTACGATTTTCCCGTCTTCTACTTTACCAACCCGCACAGCATTTTTGGGCCGGAAGAGACCATCCCTTACCCGCCCTACACCTCCGCGCTGGATTACGAACTGGAGATCGCGGTCGTCATCGGCAAACCCGGCATGGACATTCGCCCCGAGGACGCGGAGAGCCACATCTTCGGCTACACTATCTTTAACGACTGGTCGGCGCGGGATGTGCAGAGGGCCGAAATGAAGGTGGGACTCGGCCCCGCCAAGGGCAAGGACTTCGCCTCGTCGCTGGGGCCGTACATCGTCACGCGTGAGGCGTTGCAGGATAGGGCCGCCGGAAGACCGGGCGTGTACGACCTCGCGATGGCGGCGCGCGTCAATGGGACGGAAAAGTCGCGCGGCAATTTGAAGGATATCTTTTGGTCGTTTGGCGAGATCATCGCGCGGGCGTCGCAGTCCGTCATGCTCCAGCCGGGCGATGTGATCGGCTCCGGTACGGTGGGGACGGGCTGCCTGCTGGAATTAACCAAAGGTGAAGGCCCGTGGCTGCAGCCCGGCGATGTTGTAGAATTGGAAGTGGAACGCATCGGCGTTTTGAGAAATGTGATCGGAAAAAAGATTGGATGATCCAATGAATAGAATTTTCGTCAGTCTCGCGCTTTTTGGGTTGTTGCTTTCGGCCTGCGCCTCCTCGCCCACTACCGCCGGCCCTAGTGTGGGGACCATCGTGGCTGCCACCATGCAAGCGCTGACCGCCGCCGCGCCGCAACCCACTGTCGCGCCTCCTACCGCGACTCTCCCCAGCGGGATTTCCGTTTCGTTCGAGAACGTCAGTTTCATCATCCCCTCCGGGCTGGCGCTCGGCGCGAACGCGGAGGCCGTGCCGGCCGTAACGGGAGACGAGCAAGGGCCGTGGGGAATGGCGCCCGCGCACGTTCGCTTCACGTTCTATGGCTATTACAACGTGACGGCGAAATTCAGCGTTATGGAGATCGCCGTTTACCCCGCGCAGGAATACGCCGCCATAAACTACGGCGCGGGAAACAGCCTGCCGCGACTGCAAGCCATTTTGGCCGCGTCCGCCGCGCCCATTGACCCGGCGAACCTGCCGCGCGTCCCCTTCTTCAATGCCGGCCCCTTGTTTTCAGCGCAAGTGAACGTGATCGAATTCGCCAGCGGCTCCGGCGTGCGTGAAGTGACCCAATACGGTCAAGCCGTGGGACCGGCGGCCAATAACGCCACGTTCTATCATTTCGAGGGTCTCACGCGCGATGGCCAGTATTACATCATCGTCGTGTTGCCTGTCGGCGCGCCCTTCCTCGTCAACCCCGATGGCCAATTCGATCTCAACGACCCGAACGTTGGTCTGTCCGCCGACGGCGTCCCCTTCCCCGGTTACACATCCATGAATCCTGCGGATTACGAAGATTACTTCGGCGCCGTCGCCGATAAACTGAACGCCTCCGCGCCCGAAATTTTTTCTCCCTCGCTCACCCTGCTCGACGCGCTGATCCAATCCATCACCGTCACCCCATAAAAAGGAAGCCATGAAAAAATACCTGACCCTCCTCCTCGTTCTTCTCGGACTTCTGCTCGCCTCGTGCGGACCTACCCCCGCGCCAGCCATACCCACACCGGATACGCAACTCGCCACCATCGTCGCGGCGACCATGCAGGCCATGACGCCCGCCTCCCCGAACGGACAATCTCCCAGCGGCGGCTTTCAATTCAACAATGTCGGCCTCGCCATCCCGAAGGGACTGGCCACCGGCGCGACCGGCGAGACCGTGGCGCGCGTCGAAGGAGTTGCCGACGCGCCCACTTGGGATGTCGCGCCGGAGTACACTCGCGTCACCCTGCAAGGGTACGTGACCGGCGAACGCTTCCACAAGCCGCAGATCTTTGTGTACCCAGCGGAGGAATTCGCGCAGATGAACGACGCCGCGGCGCGGGCAATGGACAGCCTGCGATCCATCCTGCCGGGGACGGCTCCGCTCGCCGACGAACTGCCGCACCTGCCACCCTTCAACGCCGCGCAGATGTTCAGCGCGCACGCGCAATTGATAGACTTCGGTTCGGGGCGCGGCGTGCGTTACATCACGATGTACAGCCAGGCCTACATCCCCATCAATAACAATGAGCTCTTCTACACCTTTCAGGGCCTGACCAGCGACGGGAAATATTACCTTTCCGTTCAACTGCCGATCACGGCCGCCATCCTCGACACGATGGTCGCGCCCGACATGAACTCCCCGAATTTCACTCCCGATCAATGGGAGACCTACCTGGACGGCGTGACCACAACCCTAAACTCGATGAGCTCGGTTTTCTTCTCGCCCACCATTGACACGCTCGACGAATTCGTCCACACTATCACTCTCTCTCCCTGAACCGCGAAGGGAACACCCATGCATACTGCGCAGTTCCCCAACCTGTACAACGAAAACGTATTCCGTCTCTTGATGGATTACGAGATCAGGCGCTCCCAACGGTATGTCAGCCCGCTATGCCTGTTGCGGTTGGCGATTGTCATGGATCATCCCACGGCGCAGGAGATTCAAAACGCGCCCGCGGTGTTGAACTCCATCTTGAATTCCCGTCTGCGCGCCGCCGACCTCCCGGCGAAGATCGGCGGTGAATATGCCGTTCTCCTGCCTGTCACCGACGAGGCTGGCGGACGCGCGCTCTGTGAGCGGTTGTTGATCGTTTCCCGCGGCACACACCAGGTTGACGGCGGCCCCACTGCCCGCCTCTCTCTCTGCATCGGCATGACCAGCCACCCCGGAGGTCCCAGCCTGCGCGGCGACCTTCTGACCCAGGAAGCCGAAACCGCCCTTGCCAAAGCGCGCCAACACGGACCGCAATCGTACGTTGTCTTTTCCAAGATCACCAATTGACGTTAGAGATTCCCATGCCCTTCTACCATAAGCTCGGACAGATACCTCACAAACGCCACGTCCAATTCAAAAAGCCGAACGGCAAACTCTACCGCGAAGAACTGATGGGATTGGAGGGCTTCTCCTCCATCCAATCGCTGCTCTACCGCCATTTTCTCCCGCCGCGCGTGACCAAGTCCGAGGATCTCGGCCCCGCCGCGCCCGAGTTTGTGGACTTCGGCCCGATTCGTCACCGCGCCCTCGCGACGGTTCACGCGCCGCCCGGAGCGGATCCACTCGCCGCGCGGATTCCCCTGCTGGGCAATCGCGACGTCATCCTCGGAGTCTCGCGCCCAACCCAAAGCATGGACTACTTCTATCGCAACGCGCAGGCCTACGAGGTTTGGTGGGTGCATGAGGGCAGCGGCCTGCTCAAGTCCGTGTTTGGAAACCTGCCCTTCCACAAAGGCGACTACATCGTCATCCCCTTCGCAGTCACGTGGCAAATGCGACTCGATGGCGAGGCGCGCTTCTTCACCATCGAATGTCCCTCGCAGATCGTGCCGCCCAAGCGCTACCGCAACGAATACGGTCAACTGCTCGAACACTCCCCCTACTGCGAGCGCGACATCCGCCTCCCCGAAGAACTGGAGACGCACACCGAGCGCGGCGAATTTCACGTTCACATCAAAGTCCGCGACCGCCTGACGCGCCATACGCTTGACTACCATCCCTTCGACGTGGTCGGTTGGGACGGCTATCTCTACCCGTGGATCTTCAACATCGAAGACTTCGAGCCGATCACCGGGCGCATCCACATGCCGCCGCCCATCCACCAAACCTTCGACGCGCACAACTTCGTGGTTTGCTCTTTCGTCCCGCGCCTCTTCGATTATCACCCCGAGGCCGTCCCCGCGCCGTACAACCACTCCAACGTCCAATCCGATGAAGTTCTCTACTACGCCGAGGGCAACTTCATGTCGCGCAAGGGCATTGACAAGTACGATATCAGCCTGCATCCCTTCGGCCTGCCGCACGGCCCGCAACCCGGTATGACCGAAGCCAGCATCGGCAAGAAAGAAACCCTCGAGCTGGCCGTCATGGTGGACACCTTCAATCCACTTCAAATGACAAAACAAGCGCTCGAAATGGAAAAGCCCTACATGGAAACCTGGTTGGAAGGAGACGGAGAGTAGAACAAATTGCCAATTTGTTCCACAGTGCGACAAATTGGCAATGGGTCCAACAGAAACGTCATGGACAAAATCTTCCACGAACTCACCAAACGCATCCAAAAAGACATGCAACGCCTGCGCGTACCGGGCGTAGCCGTTGGCGTGTGGCGCAACGGACGCGAGACGCGCGCCGGCTTTGGCGTCACCAGCCTCGAGAATCCACTCCCCGTCACGCCCGACACGCTCTTCCAAACCGGCTCGATCACCAAAACCTACACCGCCACCCTGCTCATGCGACTCGTGGAACAGGGCGCGCTCGACCTCGACTCGCCCGTCCGCAAGTACATGCCGGAATTAGAACTCAGCGATGAGTCTGTTGCCGAACGCGTCGCCACGCGTCACCTGCTCACGCACATGGGCGGCTGGGTGGGCGATTACTTCAACGATTTCGGCAACGGCGACGACGCCAACGCCTTGATGGTGAAAGACATCGCCAAACTTCCACAAGTCATGCCGTTGGGAACGCTCTGGTCGTACAACAACACCGGCTTCAATATCGCGGCGCGATTGGTGGAAGTGTTGACCGGCAAACCCTACGAGCGCGCCGCGCAGGATATGCTCCTCGATCCGCTCGGCCTCTCGATGACCTTCTTCTACCCCAGCGACATCCTCTTCACCCAGCGCTTCGTGGTGGGACATCGCCGCGAAGGCGGCAAGACCGTCGTGTGCCGGCCCTGGGCGATTGGCCGCGCGGGGAACGGAGTGGGCGGCGTGGTCAGCACGGTGGGCGACCTTCTGGCGTACGCGCGTTTCCACATGGGGGATGGAAAGTCCGCGCAGGGCAAGCGCGTCATCGGACGCAAGAGCCTCCAAGCCATGCGCGTTCCTCAAGTCAGCGCGGGCGGACGCGGCGAGATGTGCATCGCCTGGTTCCGGCGCGAGGCGGGCGGCGTTATATTCTTTGGTCACGGCGGCGCGACGCACGGACAGCAGGCGTATCTCTTCTTTATCCCCGAGAAAGATTTCGCTCTCGCCATCCTCGCCAACGCCGACGAAGGCGGCATCATCACGACCAACGCCATCGGCTGGGCGCTCGAGCTGTATTTCGGCGCGAAGATAAAATCGCCCAAGCCCGTCTCGATCCCCAAAGCGGATATGAAAGAATACGTTGGCCGTTACCGGATTGGCGTGGAATGTTTCGATCTCAAGATCAAGGGGAACCACCTCGTTCATCATAACATCCCCCTGGGCGGGTTTCCCACGCCCGACACGCCTCCCGGTCCCGCCTTGCCTCCCGTCCGACTGGCGTTTTTTGAGCGCGACAGGTTGGTGGGATTGGATGAACCCTACAAGGGCGCCATCGCCGACGTGATTCGCGACGAACGCGGCCGCGTAGCCTTCTTCCGCATAGGCGGGAGGGCGCATAAGAAGATGTCGTAACCTCAACTCTACCGTCGTTGCGAGGAGGATCGAGTAGCCCGTGATCTTCGGGCGGACACTAGCGCCAGCGCGCAAGTGCAGGTGTCGAGACTCGGCGAAGCAATCTCCGCGCCGCACGAGGGGATTGCTTCGGAAGCACCCTCGCAAGGACGCGGTAACGGCTGAAAATCAACCAATGGAAATCAACCCGAACGATTTGCCCCATTCCTCCGTTTATAAATTGTTGACCGGTTCGATCCTGCCGCGCCCCATCGGTTGGATCTCCACCGTCAACGCGCAGGGACGCCCGAATCTGGCTCCGTTCTCGTTCTTCAACGCGGTTTGCTCCAAGCCGCCCACGGTCGTCTTCTGTCCGCTCATTCGCGGCAGGGACGGCAAGACCAAAGACACGTTGAACAACGTTCGCGCGACGAATGAGTTTGTGGTCAACATCGTCGCCGAGGAATTGTTGCCGGCCATGAATCTCTCCTCGGTGGAAGCGCCGCCCGACCTGAACGAGTTCGAATTCGCCGGGGTGACGCCCGCGGCCAGCCACGCGGTGCGCCCGCCCCGGGTTCAGGAAAGCCCCGTGCATTTCGAGTGTCGCGTCCGCCAGATCGTGGAGATCAGTTCCGAGCCTGGCGGCGGGAGTCTGGTCATCGGCGAAGTCCTGCACATCCACGTCGCGGAACGTGTGCTGGTTGGCGGTGATAAAATCAACCTGGCCGCGCTCAAGCCCGTTGGCCGCCTGGCCGGGGGCGGGTACGCGCGTATCGCCGACGTGATCGAACTGGAACGCCCCAAATCCATGCTTTGAAAGGTGCGCCATGAAAAAGATATTTTTCTTGCTCTGCTTGACGGCCTTCGCGCTTTCCTCCTGCAACCTGCCGATCCCTGAGCCGCCCGCCGCCATGTCGCCAAACGACCAAGCCGCCACCATCGTCGCGCAGACTTTGCAAGCGATCGCGCCGCTCGCCTCGGCGACCATCGAGGAAATTCCAACGTATGGGCAACCGGTATTTCCCTCGGCCACAGCGGATGGGCCGGCTCCCACCATCCAGCCGCAAGCCACTCCCACCGGCGGCGCGACCGGCACGCCCACCGCCACCACCCTGACCGTGGACTTGAACACTAATTGCCGCGCAGGCCCGGGTTTGGAATATAAAATCGTCATTACATTACTGCCCGGCGAGACCTACCAGATGATCGCCCGTTCAACCGATAACAAATACTGGGTCGTGACCCAGATCGGCCAATCCACGCCGTGCTGGGTGCTGGCTGAATATTCCAACGCCTTCGGCAACATCAACCTTCTGCCAGTGATCACGCCCTCCGCGCCCACTGCGCCCGCGGCCGCGCCGGTGGTTGCGCCCTCCATCAAAAATTGGAAGTTATATTGCTACGGCGCGAACCTGGCCGACATCACCATCGAGTGGAACGACAAATCCTCCACCGAAGACGGTTATCGCGTGTTGCGCAACGGCGTGCTGGTAGCCGATCTGCCGGCCAACTCCAATTACTTCTTCGAAACCATCAATCTGCTCGGCGGCCAAAGCGTCGGCTATCAAGTTCAGGCCTACAATTCCGCCGGTTTTGCCAACAGCGCCACGCTGACCATGACCTGCCCGCCGTAGCCTCTTGGAGCGTTCATGGATCACTCTCATCATGTCAACATTGGCGATACGCGCCTGCATGTTGTCGAACGCGGCGCGGGCTACCCGGTCATCGTCCTTCACGGCGGCCCGGGTCTCGACCATCACATGTTCGGCGACTACCTCAACGCGCTGACCGATCGTTTCCGCCTCATTCTCGTTGACCAGCGCGCGCAGGGACTCTCCGATCCCTGTCCCGCCTCTTCCTGGACCCTGGGGCGGATGGCCGCGGACGTGACGGACCTGGCCCACGCGCTGGGTCTCACGCGCTACGCCGTGCTGGGTCACTCCTACGGCGCATTCGTAGCCCTCCAACACGCCGTAGACTTCCCCTCCGCCGCCGCGCAGACCATCGTCTCGAGCGGCGTCCCTTCGGCGAAATATCTTGAAAAAGTGTGGGACAACCTGGCGAAGTTCGAACCGGTCGCTTTGCGCGAGCAGGTAACGAAAGCGTGGGAGCGCGAGAAGGTCGCGCAGACCCGCGCGGAGGTGGACGGCCTCCTGCACGACCAACTCCCCATGCAATTCCGCGACCCATTCGACCCGCGCATTGACGAATTCGAGAAACGCACGGCGGGAGGCGTCAACTCGCCCGAGGTTTTGCGCGAATTCGCGAACGCCGAGTACGGGGGCATCGAAGTGGAGGAGCGTCTCAGCGCGGTCAATCATCCCGTGTTGGTGTTGGCGGGCCGTCATGACCGCACGTGCGTGGTAGAAGGCGCGCAGGCGATGGCGAAGGGATTACCCGATGCGGAGTTGGTCGTGTTTGAAGAGTCCGCGCACATGACGTATGTGGAGGAGAACGAGAAGTACGTGAAAGTGGTGAGGGGGTTTTTGGAGAAGCACATCAATCCCGAAGGCGTTGTGTTGAGCGCGCCGAAACAGATGGAATGATTGTAACGGGAGAGCGCAATCGAATCCAATCCCGAAGGCAGTGTGTTGAGCTTGTCGAAACAGATGACATTTTCCCCAATCCATGTCACCCCTCCGGGGTTTGGGACGCCCCACGTCCCGAGGCTACAATCCGACCACCCCTTCGGGGTTGCGAATTTTTTAACGCGAAGCCGTAAAGACGCAATGGTTTATTTTTGTTTCCTTGCGACATTGCGCCTTTGCGTTAGGGCTTGCTTCCATCGCAAAACAAAACTCGACTGCTGAAACGACAGTCGAGTTTTTCTTTACGCGCTACGAACTACGCCTCTTCCAACAATTCTTTCGCCTTCTTGGTTTGCTTGCCGCGATCCTCGGTGTCG
>CAZVAX010000018.1:0-46548 GCA_964625215.1 uncultured Anaerolineaceae bacterium
CTCGAAGTGGGGACGGGCTTTCATCCCGAATTGACCGGCCGCGAAAACATCTACCTCAACGGCGCCATCCTCGGTATGAGGAAAGCCGAAATTGATCGCAAGTTCGACGAGATCGTGGACTTTTCCGAGGTGGAAAAATTCCTCGACACGCCCGTCAAATTTTTTTCCAGCGGCATGCGCGTGCGACTGGCTTTCTCGGTGGCCGCGCACCTCGAACCCGAAATTTTGCTGGTGGACGAAGTGCTGGCTGTGGGCGACGTGGCCTTCCAGAAAAAGAGTCTCGGCAAGATGGAGGAGGTGGCGCATCAGGGACGTACGGTCTTGTTCGTGAGTCACAACATGGCCGCTATCAAGTCGCTGTGTCGCACGGGAATTTACATCGAACATGGCGAGATGAAATACTGCGGCGACCTCGATCAGGCCATCAACATGTACCTCGGCTCCGGCGAATTGCAACAGCAGACTCACCTGCGCCTCGATCCGGACCCGAGTTTGAAAGCCCAGATCCTCGAAGTGTCGTTGCGCGACGCGCAAGGCAACCCCGAGACGCGATTCCCGCATGACGAGCCGTTTACCATCCAGGTCAGGACTTTCATTCGCGAGCCGATTCCTTCCATGGCCTTTTCGGTGGTGATCTACGACAGCCAGTTGAATCCCATCCTCAGCGCGTACGATTTCGAGGAAGACCAGGATCGCCTGTTGAAGCGCGAGGCCGGAGAGCATTGTTTCAATATTCGGATTCCCTCCCTCTTCGCGCCGGACGAATATCGCCTCTCGGTGCGCGCCACCGTTATTTTCCCCAAGCGTGAGTTCGTGTTGCATAACGTGGAACACGTCTGTCCATTCGAGATCTACGACAATGGCAGCCTGCGTTCGCGCGTCAACGCGCGTTGGGACGGCAAACTCTCCACGCCCGTGCATTGGGAGGAGATAAGGATATGACCTCTTCCCTCCCCAATCTCTTTTTGATCGGCGCGGCCAAATCCGGCACTACCGGACTCTATGCCACCCTGAAAACGCATCCGCAGGTCTTCTTCCCGGAATTCAAGAAGGAACTGCGTTTCTTCAGCGACGACAAGAATTACAACCAGGGCCTCGACTGGCTCGCCGAAACCTACTTCAAAGGCGCGGACGCGTACCCCGTGCGCGGCGACGCTTCGCCGCATTACCTTTACTGGTCCGAAAAGGTCGCCCCGCGCATCCACCAGGCCTTCGGCCCCTCGCGCCCGAAGATTCTCGCCATCCTGCGCGAACCCGCCTCGCGTGCCTACTCCCACTACCGCCTCGGCCTCCACCTGCACGGCGAGACGCTGACCTTTGAAGAGGCCCTCGCAAAAGAAGAGGAACGCCTGCGCGCCGAAGAGCCTCAACTGCGCGCCGAGGGACGCATCCGTTGGGGCTACTTTCGCGGCGGCTGTTACGCCAGCCAGCTCAAACCCTTCTTCGATCTCTTCCCGCGCGAAGACATCCTCATCCTCCTCCAGGAAAATCTGCGCGACGATTTCGCCAACGTCGCATCGCGCCTGGCCTCCTTCCTGAGTCTCGACCCCGCGCGTCCCCTCGAACTGAAAGTGGTCAACGAAGCCGGCGAGGCGCGCTTCGAGGAGATCGAGGAGTTTCTTACGCACGACTCGCCCGTCAAAAAGATCCTCCGCAAACTCTTCCCCTTGCGCCTCCGCAACGCGGCGCGTCGCGCGCTCTGGCGCGTCAATTGGCGCGCGGCCCGCTACGAACCGATGTCGCCTGCCACCGAAGCCTCCCTCCGTCGGCGCTACCTGCCCGAAGTCCAGGAACTCGAACGTCTCACCGGCCTCTCGCTCAAACACTGGTATCCGCGCTAACCCTCGCGTCTCCGTCATTGCGAGGGCGATCTTCCCGAAGCAATCTCCTCGCCAACTAGGGGATTGCTTCGCTCCGCTCGTAATGACGGAATCAATTACCAATTACCACTCACCAATTACCTCATGCTCCCTAACTTCTTCATCCTCGGCGCGGCCAAAGCCGGCACCACCACCCTGTGGGATTTGCTCAACCAACACCCGCAGGTTTATTTATCGTTCTCCAAAGAGCCGATGTATTTCAGCCGCGACGATTTCTTCGCCCACGGCCTCGACTGGTATCGCGACACGTACTTCGCCGGCTGGAACGGACAGCCCCTCATCGGCGAAGCGACCCCGCACTACCTCTACTGGGCCGAGAAGGTCGCCCCTCGCCTCGCGCGGACGGTCGGGCCGGGCGCGCCCAAACTGATCGTCATCTTCCGCGAACCGCTCCAACGCGCCTACTCGTGGTACTGGAACATGATCAAGGAGGGCAAAGAGACCCTCGCCTTCCCCGAGGCCCTCGAAGCCGAACCGCGCAATCTGAAAGAGCATTGGGATCAACTCTACTCCTTCGGCGCGATGACCTACGGCTACGCCCGCGGCAGTCAATACGCCAGTCAACTCCAGCGCTACCTCGACCTCTTCCCGCGTGAAAATTTTTTCTTCCTCCTCCAGGAAGACCTCCGCACAGACTTCGACTCGGCAATGCGCGGACTCTTCGCCTTCCTCGGCGTGGATCCAAACGTGACCGTCGAGCCGGTGGTCAGCAATCCCTCCGCCATGCCGCGCAGTCGCGGCTTCCATCAACTGCTTCACGGCCCCTCGCGCTTCAAAGAACTCATCAAGCGTCTCTTACCTTACTCCATTCGTTACCGCCTCAAAACGAATCTCGCCGAAGCCAACCTGCGCGCCTTCGACTACCCTCCCCTCGACCCCTCCCTCGCCGCCTCCCTCCGCCCGCGCTTCGCCGAAGAAGTCTCGCGCCTCGCGAAGATGATCAATCGCGATCTATCGCACTGGTAATGACCCGCTGGAGAAACCCGTTTTCTGCCAGAAAACGGGTTTCTCCACTGATAACTGATAACTGATAACTGATAACTGATAACTGATGACTGTCCACCACCTCTCCTTCCTCCTCCCCTCGCTCAAAGGCGGCGGCGTCCAGCGCCAATACATCAACCTGGCACGCGCCTTCCTCGAGCGCGGCCATCGCGTGGACATGATTTTGCTTGACGCCTCTTCCCCCGCCTTCGCCAACCTGCCAGACTGGAATCTCGTTGACCTCCACAGCCGCCGCGCGCTGACCTCCCTCCCGGCCCTCACCCGCTTCCTCCACACGGCCCGACCCGACTTCCTCATCTCGGCCCAAACCCACGTCAACGCCCTCGCCGCCTTCGCGCGCGGACGAATCGGCGCGCCGCCCAGGTTGATGGTGACGGAACATAATCACCTCAGCGCGGCGACCCAAAACGCGTTCCGGTTTGGCGACAAACTCCGCCCGTGGATGGTGCGACTCCTCTACCCGCGTGCCGACTGGATCGTGGCCGTCTCTGCCAGCGTGGCCGATGACCTGGCGCGCGCCTCCGGTTTGCCGCGCGAGAAGATTCAAGTCATCTACAACGCAGTGGACGTGGACGAGGTGACGCGACTCGCGAGAGAGCCTCTTGATCATCCCTGGTTCGCGCCGGGCGAGCCGCCGGTTATCCTCGCGGTCGGACGCCTCACCCCGCAGAAAGCCTATCCCGACCTCATCCACACCTTCGCACAGGTGCGGAGTCGACGCGCGGCGCGCTTGCTGATCCTCGGCGGGGGGGAGGAGCGCGCCCGATTGCAGGAGCAGATCGAACGTCTTGGTTTGACGCGGGATGTGGCAATGCCGGGGTTTGTGCCGAATCCCTTCGCGTACATGCGCCGCGCCGCATTGCTGGCGTTGTCTTCGCATTGGGAGGGGTTTGTCAGCGTTATTCCCGAAGCGCTGGCCTGCGGACTGCCCGTCGTTTCCACTGATCATCCCGGCGGCGGCGCGGAGACGTTGGCGCACGGCAAATATGGCCGCCTCGTGCCGGTGGGCGACATCCCCGCCTTCGCGGCCGCGATGGAAGCCACGCTCGACTCGCCTCCCCCGCGCGACCTCCTGCTCGCCCGCGCCCGCGACTTCTCGGTGGCGCGCATGGCCGACGCGTATCTCGACTGTTTGACGGGTGGAGCATGAAAGTCCTGTTCGTTGTCACCAACCTAATCGCGGGCGGCGCGGAAACGATGTTGACCGAAGTGGCCCTGCGCGGCGCGCGCGATAGTCACGAGGTGGTTGTTGTCTCGCTGACTGGCGACACGCCGCTCGGCGCGCGACTGCGCGAGGCGGACATTCCCGTCCACGCGCTGGGATTGTCTTTTCGCTTTCCCAATCCATTTGCGGCGTTACGTGTAGCCAGGATAATCCAATCCTTCCAACCTGACCTCGTGCAGACCTGGATGTATCACTCCGACCTGCTCGGCGGACTCGCGACCCTCTTTTCTGGTCGGCCACCGCTCGCCTGGGCGATCCACCACACCGCCGCCGACCCCGAGACTCTCGCGCCGCGCACGCGCTGGGTGTTGAAACTAAACGCTCTGCTGTCGCGCTGGCTTCCAGACAAAATCATCTGTTGCGCCGAGTCGGCGCGCACGACGCACATTGCCGCGGGTTGCCGCGCGGACAAGATGACGGTCATCGTCAACGGCGTGGACGTGAGTCGCTTCCAGCCGAATCCGGCCGCGCGAGAGGATGTCCGCCGCGAATTTGGCCTCGCGCCCGACACATTTCTGGTCGGCCTGTGTGCGCGCTTTCACCCGACGAAGGATCATCGCACGTTCGTAGAGGCCGCGTCCATTTTCCACAAAGACAACCCCGACGCGCATTTCCTCCTCACCGGCGCGGACGTGACCGACGACAACCCGGCCCTCACCAAGTTGCTTGACGACGCAGGCATTCGCGCCCACAGTCGCCTGCTCGGCTTGCGCGACGACCTGCCGCGACTGCTCCCCGCGTTGGATGTGCTGGTCTCCTCGTCGCGCAGTGAGGCCTTTCCGCTCATCCTCGTGGAGGCGATGGCCTGCGGCGTCCCGTGCGTGGCGACGGACGTGGGGGATTCCGCGCTGATCGTGGGCGAGACGGGGCGAGTCGTGCAGGCGGGGAATCCGCGCGAGATGGCCGCGGCCCTTCAGTGGTCACGCGCGACGCGGCTGGGGGAGTTGGGTCAACTTGCGCGGAAGCGCGTCGAGTCCCTGTATAATCTGGACTTGGTCACGGCCCGCTATTGGAAAACGTACGAAGAATTGTTGGGGCGGTGATCGTGGGGCGGAATGTCATTCCGCCTGCTATGCGGGATACCATCCCGCGCTACAAATGAAAATCATCCTTTTCTCGAACACCTCCTGGTCGCTCTACAACTTCCGCCTGGTGTTGGCGCGGGATCTTTTGCGCGCGGGCCATGAGGTGATTTTGCTTTCGCCGCCCGACGAATACAGCCCGCGCCTCGAAGCCGCCGGGTTTCGTTGGATTTCGTTTCCGATGTCGCGGCAGGGGATGAACCCGTTTAGCGAACTCGCGACCATTTGGAGGCTGGTGGCGCTGTATCGCCGCGAGCGCCCCGACCTCGTTCATCACTTCACCATCAAGTGTATGTTGTACGGTTCGTTGGCGGCGCGGCTGGCGCGCGTCCCGGCAGTCAACACGGTGACGGGACTGGGCTACGTGTTCGGCCAGACCGATTGGCGCGGGCGCGTGTTGAATTCGTTCGTGCGCGCCGCGTATCGTTTTGTGTTGCGCGGGGCGCAGGTGATTTTTCAAAACCCCGAAGACCTGGCCGAGTTCACGCGCGAGCGTTTGGTGGACGAGGGGCGCGCCACGTTGATTCGCGGTTCTGGGATTGACCTCTCGCTCTTTCATGTTTTGCCGGAACCGGACGGCCCGCCGCTGGTGTTGCTGGCGGCGCGCATGTTACGCGACAAGGGCGTGGGCGAATTTGTGGAAGCGGCGCGTCGGCTTCGGACCTCGGGGCTGGTTGCCCGTTTCGCGCTGGTCGGCGACACAGACGCCGGCAATCCGGCCGCGATCTCGCGCGAGCAGCTGCGCGCCTGGCAGGACGAGGGCGCGGTGGAATGGTGGGGCTGGCGCGACGACATGCCGGCCGCGCTTTCATCGGCGCACATCGTTTGCCTGCCTTCGTATTACAAAGAGGGACTGCCGCGCGGCCTGCTCGAAGCCGCGGCCTGCGCGCGTCCGATCGTGACGACGGACTGGCCCGGCTGCCGCGAGGCCGTGCGCGACGGGGTGAACGGATTCCTCGTCCCGCCGCGCGACGCGTCCGCGCTGGCGGAGGCCCTACGCAAGTTGATCGTTGACCCGGCCCTGCGCGTCCGCATGGGAGGCGAGGGTCGCCGCATGGCCGAGGAAGAGTTCAACATCCAACGCGTCAACGCCGCGACGATGGACGTGTACGACAAGGCGTTACATCGTTGAGAAACCAGGTTTCTGGCAGAAACCTGGTTTCTCAACGAAGGAGTTCTCATGCCCACTGTCCTGATGACCGCCCCCTACATGATCCCCTTCCTCGAGCGCTTCCAGCCGACCTTCGACAAGCACGGCATTGACCTGATCGTCCCCGACGTGCAGGAGCGCATGGAAGAGGCCGACCTGCTGAAGTACGCCGGTCAATTCGACGGCGCCATCTGTGGCGATGACCGTTACTCCGCGCGCGTCCTCGAAGCCTGCGCGCCGCGACTCAAAGTGATTTCAAAATGGGGGACGGGAATCGACTCGATTGACTCTGCCGCCGCTTCACGCCTGGACGTCAAAGTGGGTCGCACGCCCAACGCGTTTACTACCCCCGTCGCGGACACTGTTCTCGGCTACATGCTGGCCTTCGTCCGCCGCCAGCCATGGATGGACGCGGCCATGAAGCGCGGCGAGTGGGAAAAACTCCCCGGCAGGTCACTCAGCGAATGTACCCTCGGCGTGGTCGGCGTGGGCAACATCGGCAAGGCCGTCACTCGTCGCGCGCGTGCCTTCGGGATGAAAGTCCTCGGCACGGACATCGTCGAGATTGACCATGTCTTCATCACCGAGACGGGAATCGAGATGACCTCTCTCGCCGCCCTGCTGGACGAATCCGATTTCGTCTCGCTCACCTGCGACCTGAATCCCACCAGCCACCACCTGATGAACGCCAGCACGTTCGCGCTGATGAAGTCAAACGCCGTCCTGATCAACACCGCGCGTGGTCCCATCGTAGACGAGTCCGCGCTGATTGCCGCCCTGCAAGAGGGTCAAATCGCGGGCGCGGCGTTGGACGTGTTCGAGTTCGAGCCGTTGCCGCACGATAGTCCGCTGTTGAAGATGGACAACGTCATGCTCGCCCCGCACAACGCCAACTCCAGTCCCGCCGCGTGGGAGCGCGTGCATTGGAATACGATACGGAATTTGTTGGAGGGGTTGGGGATTCAGTCATCAGTGACCAGTAATCAGTAATCAGTTGACTTTTGACCTTCGACTTTCGACTTGGAACATCTAAACATGACAAAAACAATCTTAATCACAGGCGTCGCTGGCGGAATTGGCCGGGCGACGATGACTCTCTTTGCCGAGAAAGGCTGGCGCGTCATCGGCGTGGACAGGAATCCCTTCGACGGTGATTTTCCATCCAACGGCCTCTTCATTCAGGCGGATATATCTCATGCTGATGAAATCGCGGCCATCTTCGAGAAGGCGCGCGGGTTCACCGACTCGCTCGAGGCGCTGGTCAACAACGCCGCCATGCAGATCGCCAAGCCGCTGATCGAAACCACCGTCGAAGAATGGGACGCGGTCATGGCCGCCAATTTGCGTTCGGTCTTCCTCGGCGTCAAACTGGCGCATCCGTTGCTCAAGGCGGGAGGGGGCGGCGCGATCGTCAACGTCTCCTCCGTCCATGCCATCCAGACTTCCGCCAACATCGCCGCGTACGCCGCCTCCAAGGGCGGCATGCTCGCCCTGACGCGCGCCATGGCCATCGAATTCGCCGCGGACAATATCCGCGTCAACGCCATCCTCCCCGGCGCCGTGGACACGCCCATGCTGCGCGCGGGACTCGGCCGCGGCCACGTCGGTCACGGCGACATGCAGGAGCGGCTCGACAACTTGGCGCGCAAAACCGTCAGCGGGAAGGTTGGTCGTCCCGAAGAGATCGCCCACGCCATCTACTTCCTCGCCGACAACGAACAATCCTCTTTTATGACGGGTCAAGCCATGGTGGTGGACGGCGGCGCGACGGCGAGGTTGAGTACGGAATAGTTCGTGTTGCGTGTTCCGTAACGCTAGATGATAGAGATTTTGAATAAGTTTTTGGCTGTATAATATCGGTAGAGAAAATCCTATGGCCGCAAATAAAAATTCGATCTCCAAAGCCACCAGCCTCAAGAAAATTGGCGAATTCTGGGACAAGCACGACTTTACCGATTTCGATGATCTAAACATACCCGACTCGCAAACTGACTTCGCCCGTCTTGATCAAATGAAAGATGAAGACATTGATTATTCCGACGCGCCCGAGATCACGCCCGAAATGCTTGTGAAAGCCATTGCGCGTCGCGGACGAAAACCTGGCGCCAAGTAAGGTAAGCAAAATGAAAAAACTACAACCCCGCATCCGCGCTCTCAAACTGGCGAAGGAAGTTCGTATTCGCTTGTCTAAGGAACTGGGACAACCTGTCAAGGTCATCATGTTCGGCTCGCAGGCGCGCGGGGACGCGACTAAAGAGTCCGACATTGACTTGCTGGTGATACTCCCAGTCATTGACGCCAAAACGACAAGGCTTGCGTCCGATATTGCCTGGGAGGTAGGATTTGACGCGGGCAGGGTCATTTCCATGATTCCTGACACGAAAGAGCAGATGAAGCGTTACGCCTTCCTGCCTTTCTACCAAACCATCAAGCGCGAGGGGATTGCGGTATGACATACACGGATAGTCTGTGGGAAGAAAATCCCTCTCGTGGTTTTGCGATTTGGTTGTCTTTGTCCAAACCATCCACGAACTTTCACGAATAAACGAATAACAAGGCGCAAATTCGAGTATTCGTATTCTATTCGTGGATGGTCGGCGGGTAATTCCACGCGCTGAGGCGGGAGATTCATCCCCCGCTGGATCCGCTGGCGCGACGGCGAGGTTGAATACGAAGCGGTTAACAGAAAGAAGGAAATTTCCAAGTGAACACTTACTACCTGACAAAACGCTCAAAGATTTATATCTTTGCCTGGTCAATTTCGATGTATGTTGTTGTCTTTGGGATCTTTTATTATCTCTCTCGAAATATTTCCTGCTTCGTCATTTACCTTTTAGGACTTGGAGTTTTCTTCATATGCGCTACGGTTGTTCAAATATGTAGTGAAAATCTGTTTATATCTGAAGATGGAATAGTATATCGTTCTCCATGGATGTTCGTCGAAGCGAAGTGGGAAGATGTTGAAGCGATCTCTCTTCATTGGTTTCATGGTTTTCGAAATGAATGTCTTGTTGTCGATAATTCAAAAGCACGTATCAGAAAGTGGAAATTTCCTGCAAGATATCCTCCTTCACCTGGCGGTTTTTTTCCACAAAAAACGATTTTTCCGCTGACATGTTTCAGCGAGAACTGGCGCGACTCCGAACTCGGCCAACAAATTAAACAACACGCGCCCCATCTCTTCCAATAACCAATTACCATTTACTAATTACGCAATACGCACTACGCAGTATTCACCATGAAGAATACCCTCACCACCCTCCTCCCCTCCTCCCTCCTCCAAACCATCAAAAACACCTACGACGGGATTCGCCGCGTCCCTCAACTCCCGGCCGCCTACCTGCATCCGTGGCGGCGCGAGAGCATCCGTCGCCTCGCCGCACTCAAGGACACACACAAAGGTCAGCGCGCTTTCATCATCGGCAACGGTCCCTCCCTCAAGCAGACCGACCTCACCAAACTCAAAAACGAATTTACCTTCGGGATGAACCGCATCTACCTGATGTTCCCCGAACTCGGCTTCACCACCTCCTGCCTCGTCTCCATCAACGATCTCGTCATCGAACAGTGCGCCGCCGAAATGGCCGCCCTCGAAATCCCAAAGTTTTTCGCATGGCGCTCGCGTCGTCACTTCGTTAGTCATCAGTCATCAGTGATCAGTGATCAGTCATCAGTTACCAGTTACCAATTACCAACATTCCTGTACACCACCTACACCTCCCCCAAATTTTCAACCGACGTCCGCGGCCGCGTCTGGGAAGGGGCGACAGTAACGAACGTTGCTTTGCAACTCGCCTTCCACATGGGTTTTCAACAGGTCATCCTCATCGGCGTTGACCACAACTTCGCCAGCAAAGGTGACGCGAACAAAACCGTCGTCTCCACCGGCGACGATCCCAACCACTTCTCCGCCGCCTACTTCGGCAAAGGCTTCCGCTGGCAACTCCCCGACCTCGACACATCCGAGATCGGCTACCGCTTCGCCCGTCAAGCCTACGAATCCGCAGGCCGCGAAGTGCTGGACGCGACGGTTGGTGGGAAATTAACCATCTTCAAGAAGGTAGACTACAATTCGCTCTTCTGACGGAACGTATACACGTACACAAGTACACACGTAGACACGGAACTGATGACTGATGACTGATAACTGATAACTGATCACTGATCACTGATGACATCCCCTTCCTCGCCTCCCTCCCGACCCCTCGCGGGCCGCGCCCTCCTCATCCTCCTCCTCGCCCTCGGCGGACTCCTCCGTCTCCTCGACCTGACGGATCCTCCGCTCGATTTCCATCCCACGCGCCAACTCCGTAACTCGATCATCGCCCGCGGCATTTATTACGACCTGCTTCCAAATGCCGATTCCTCCACCCGCGCCCTGGCCGACTCGATTGCCCGCGTCCCTGCCCGTTACGAACCTCCCGTCACCGAGACCATCGTCGCTGTGACCTACCTCGCCACAGGCGGAGAATCCATCGCCATCCCGCGCCTCTACGGGACGATCTTCTGGCTACTCGCGGGACTCTGTCTCTACGATCTCGCCCGCCGCATCACGGACTCTCCCATCGCGGCATTACTCTCCCTCGCCTACTTCCTCGTCCTCCCCTTCGCCGTCCAAGCCAGCCGCTCCTTCCAACCCGACCCGCTGATGACGGCCTCTGCCTTCATTGGAATTTGTTTTCTTTACCGCTGGTCAGAGTCAATGCTGGACACGGATCGCGCGGATTTCACGGATCAAAACCCCAAAAAAGAAATTAAATCCGTGTTATCCGTGAAATCCGTGTCCAAAGAATCTTGGAAATTCGCCCTCCTCGCCTCCTCCCTCCTCGGCTTTGCAGTCTTTATCAAAATATTTATCGGTTTCATCGTCGGCGGCGCGGCAATTGCAATTGTGTTGTTCACCCTCAAAGGGAAATTCTGGCGCTCGCCCCAAGTGTGGACAATGGCCGCCATCATGGTCATCCCCGCTTTCCTGTTCTACTTCACCGGCGAGCGCGGCAACTCGACCGAGTACATCACCAACTGGTCGCTCGACATGCTCAAGCTCATCACCAGCCCCGACTTCTACTCCAAGTGGCTGGCCTTCCTCGGTAGTCTCTTCGGGCAGACGTTCATCTTCCTCTCCTTCGCAGGGACTCTCCTCGCCGCGCCGCGCGGACGCGCCCTGCTCATCGGTCTCTGGGCGGGATATTTGCTCTACGGACTCTCCGTCCCGTTCCAGATGTACACCCACTCCTACTATCACATCCAACTGACGCCGATCGTCGCGCTGGGGTTGGCTCCGCTCGGGGAAACAGTGGTCCGCAAGGGGTTAGGAGAGAAGCGAGTGTGGCAGGTTGCGCTGACCGTCCTCGCGGTAGCGGTCATCGGCTTCCAAGCCTACGTCGCGCGTTCCGTCCTCGTTGCCGAAGACTTCCGAGGCGAACCCGCCTACTGGCAAACGGTCGGCGAGGCGATTCCAGAAAATGCCAAAGTCATCGCGCTGACGCAGGACTTCGGCTACCGCCTCATGTACTACGGCTGGCGGCGCGTGGACTTGTGGCCGCTGGCGTCGGGACTGGCCGAGGTGCGCGGCAATCAGATCAACGCCGCAAAGACCTTCGCCGAAATGGCCGCCGACAAGGATTATTTTTTGGTCACATCGTTCAACCAACTCGATAAACAACCCGACCTGAAAAAGATTCTCGACGGTTATCCCATCGCCGCACAGGGCGACGGATTTATTTTGTACGATTTGCAACCATAACCGGATCCTCGTTGGGGCGGACCTGCGTGTCCGCCCTTGCACGCTAAGGGTGAACACACAGGTTCACCCCTACGAAAAAAACATGACCCTCGTTTCCATCATCACCCCCTCCTTCAATCAAGCCTCCTACCTCGAACAGACCCTTCGCTCTGTCCTCGATCAAGATCACGCGGACATCGAGTACCTCGTTGTTGACGGCGGCTCGGCCGACGGCTCAGTGGACATCATCAAAAAATACGCGCCGCGTTTGGCATATTGGGTTTCGGAAAAAGATTCTGGTCAAGCCGACGCCATCAACAAAGGCATGGCACGCGCCAAAGGGGACATCGTCGCCTGGCTCAACTCGGACGATTATTATCTGCCGGGGGCGGTCAGCGCGGCGGTGAAAACTTTCGATGAGAATCCCGACGCTATCCTCGTCTACGCGGACATGCTTGCCGTGGACGAGCGCGGTCAGACCTTCAACACTCTGCGTTATCGTCAACTCACGCTCGAAGATTTACTTTGTTTCCAGATCATCGGACAGCCCGCCGTCTTCATGCGCCGCGCCGCGTTTGAGAAAGCGAGCGGACTCGATCTCTCCTATCACTTCCTGCTCGACCACCACCTGTGGATTCGCATTGCCGCGCAGGGACGAATCCTTCACGTCCCCCAAATGTGGTCAGCCGCCCGCTACCACGCCGCCGCCAAAAATCGCGCCCAAGCCGCCGCGTTCGGCAAAGAGGCATTTCGTATTTTGGAGTGGGCAAAAACGTATCCGCCCACTTCCTATCTTCTAACTTCTATCTCGCATCGCGCAACAGCCTCAGCCCACCGCGTGAACGCCCGCTACCTCCTCGACGGTGGTCTGCCCGCCGCCAGTCTCGCCGCGTGGACGCGCGCCCTCCTCCTCCATCCGCCCACCGCGCTGGCTCGTCTCAACCTGTTAGGGTCGGCGTTGCTAAACTTGGTCGGCTTGGGAAAATTGCGGGAAGCGGCATTGAAACGCAGACAGTCGCAGTATCGCTCCAAATAAAACACGAAGCCACGAAGACTCGAATACACAAAATTTAATAACTTTGTGCCTTTGTGTTCGAATTTCCTCCACGTTTTCCGCGCTCGTCCGCGTCCGATTGGGGTTAAAATAGGCGGGCTATTCATGGACCAATCTCCCCACTCCTTCTTCGGCCGCTACCACACCCTCGTCGTAATCCTGCTCTTTGTCGCGGCCGCGGCCATCCGCCTCTACGACCTGACCGATCTGCCCCTCGACTTTCATCCCACGCGTCAACTCTTCTCCGCCATCAAAGCGCGCGGCATGTATTACGCCTCCCTGCCCGACGCTCCCGCCGACCAACGCGAGTTCGCCATTCAACAAGCCAAACAAAAAGTGACCGTCGAGCCTGAAGTCCTCGAACGTCTCGTCGCGTTCACGTGGAAATTCACCGGCGAACAACTCTGGGTGGCGCGTCTCTACTCGATTCTCTTCTGGCTCATCGGCGGAATTTTTCTTTATCTCCTGGCGCGTGATCTTTTCGAAGAATCAGACTCCGCTGAAGAAAATAAAAAAGAAATCCGCGATACCCGTCAAATCCGTGTAATCCGTGTACCGAATGACGCCCCCCTCTTCACGGTAGCCTTCTACATCTTCCTCCCCTACGCCGTCCTCGCCAGCCGCTCCTTCCAACCCGACCCCCTCATGCTCGCCCTCGTTCTCGGTTTCTGGTGGGCGATCAATCGTTGGTCGCAATCCCTAATTCCTAATTTCCTAATTCCTAATTTCCTAACTCCTAACTCGCAACCCGTAACTCGTAACTCGTATCCTTCCTCCTCCTGGCTCTACGTCCTCCTCGCCTCCCTCCTCGGCGGCCTCGCCATCTTCATTAAACTAAACGCGGCGTTTTTTGTCATCGGCGGCGCGCTCGGCGCGGCCCTTGGACGCGCCTCCATCCGCGACCTTCTCCGCAACAAACAAGTCTGGGCGATGGCCGTCCTCGGCATCCTCCCCGGCGCGGCCTATGTGGCCTACGGTCTCTCGCGCGGCTTCCTCGGTCAGCAATTTGGCGGGCGCTTCATCCCCTCCCTCCTCGTCTCACCTGCGTATCTGCTCGGTTGGGCGCAGATGATCGCCAACGTGACTGGCCTCTTCACGTTCGCCCTCGCGCTCCTCGGCCTGACCCTCATCGAAAGCAAACCCGTCCGCGCCTTCGCCCTCGGCTTGTGGGGCGCATACCTCGCCTTCGGCATCTTCTTCGACTATCACATTTCCACGCACGACTACTACAGCCTCCCGCTCATCCCCATCGCCGCGCTGACGTTGACTCCGCTATGGGAGGCGGTCATGGCCCGATTGGACGCGGCCGCTCAGACGTCACGCGTGACGCGTACCTTCGTCGCCTCTTTCCTGACCCTGGGCCTGCTCGCTGTCCTCTGGACTTCTCGCGCCGCCCTGAAATCTTCCGACTATCGCCCCGAGGCCGCCTACTGGACCCGAATCGGCGAGACCGTGCGCGCCCATCGCGTCGTCGCGTTGGCCCAAGACTACGGCTCGCGCCTCGTCTACTGGGGCTGGACGAGCGCCGCCAACTGGCCCGATTCCTCCGACATCGAGTATCATACCGACCTGCGCGGCGGCGACCAGACCTTCGACAAGCGCTTTGCCAAACTGACCGAAGGCCGCGACCTCTTCCTCATCACCGACTTGACTGACCTCGCCCTCCAACCCGATCTGCAATCCCGTCTCTCGCACTTCGCGATCTTCGCCGAGGGCGACGGCTACATCATTTACGATTTGACTCAGCCGATTCCATAACGTACACAGGTATACACGGAATACGCAACACGCATCGCCACTGAAAACTGAACACTGAAAACTGATCACTGATGACTGATAACTTCCTCCGCCTCACCCGCATCTTCTTCGCCCTCACCTCCGCCGCCGCCCTCGGCCTCTACGCCTACCTCGCCTCGCTCATGCGTCCCATCGGCGACGACTACTGCATTTCAGCGCGGCTGATCGGCTACGACCCGCTCTTCGCCAGCCTATACAAATACTGGTACACCTCCAACCGCTTCTCGAATCAATTTGTCGCCTGGTTCACTGACTTGTTTGGCCCGCGTGGCGTTGCTGTGTTTTCCGTGCTGTGCCTCCTGCTGTGGGTCGTCGGCTTGACCTGGTTGCTCGCCGAAGCCGCGCGCGCCCTGCGCCTCGCATGGAATTTCTGGACCGGACTCCTGCTTGCCGAGCTCATCGTCCTGCTCTCCTACTACACTTCCGCCAACCTCTTTCAATCCGTCCTCTGGCGTCCCGGCGTGATGACGTACCTCCTGCCGCTGGTTGCCTACTCATTTATCTTCGCGGGCATCCTACGCGGGTCTCGCGTGGCTAACGGCGGACGCGCCTCTTTTGTGACGATCACCGTCCTTTTCTTCCTCGCCTTCTTCACGGGCGGACTCTCCGAAACCGCCGGCGCGCTTCATATCAGCATCCTCGGCCTCGCTCTCGTGGTTAACTTCATCTGGAACAAAGGCGCCACCCGCCGCGCCTCCCTCGCCCTCCTCACAGCCGCGTTGACCGGCGCGCTGTTGGCGATGATCGGCATGTTGATTACGCCTGCCAATGCCATTCGCCTGAACGGCGAAGAAGCCCCCACGATTCCCGTTGTTCTTCAGCGCGCCTTTACCTTTGCCGTGCAATTCCTTCGTGAGGCGGCGCGCCTGCTTAAAATTCCCGCCGTGTTCGCACTCGGTGCGGGCGCGTTGATTGGTTACACCTATATCGCAGAAACCCGGTTTCTGCGAGAAACCGGGTTTCTCAAGGTGGGCATTGCCCTCCTCCTCGTTCCCATCCTCACCTACCTTCTCATCGTCGCATCTTTCGCCCCCAGCGCCTACGGACAATCCTACCCGCTCGAACGCGTCCGTTTCCCCGCGCACGCGTTGCTGGCGATATCGCTTCTGCTTGAAGGCGCTTTGATTGGAGTCCTCGCCACGCGCATTCCTCTCCCGAAATGGACGACCTCGCTCGCACTCCTCGCCTTGTTCATCGCGGCCCTCTATCCCCTCTGGGTGACGCGCAACAACCTCACCCTCGTCCACGATTACAAAGTCCGCGCCGAGCAATGGGACGTACGCGACGCGAAAATCCGCGACCTCGCCGCCTCGGGCGAAAAAGAGATCGTGGTCTGGCAACTGCCCGGCATCGCCAATGTCAAAGACCTCGACACGCGCAAAGGCCACTGGGTCAACTATTGCGCCGCCATCTACTACGGCGTCGAAACCATCGCCGCGCCGCAGGGACAAATTCCCTAGCCCATGAGACAGCCTCTCCTCGTCACCGGCGCGCATCGCACAGGCACCACCTGGGTCGGAACCATGTTGGCCGCGGGCGGGTTCGCCTACGTCAGCGAGCCGCTCAACGTGCTCCATCGTCCCGGCGTGATGGCCGCGCCCGTCCGCAAGTGGTACGCGTACATCACCCGCGAAAACGAAGCGGACTACCTCCCCGCCTTCCAGCGGACTCTCGCCCTGCGCTACGGCCTGCTCGCCGAGTTGACCTCCCTCCGCTCGCGTCGCGACTTCCTCCGCATGGGCCGCGACCTTTCCATCTTTCTCCAAGGCCGACTCCTCCGCCGCCCGGCCCTGCTCAAAGACCCCTTCGCGGTTTTCTCCCTGCCCTGGTTCGCCGAGCGACTGAACTGCCGCGTAGTCGTGACTGTCCGTCACCCCGCCGGGTTTGCCAGCAGTCTCAAACGACTCAACTGGCCCTTCGACTTCCGCGACCTGCTTGACCAGCCCCTGCTCATGCGCGACCATCTCGAACCGTTCCGCGCCGACATGGAACACGTCGCGGCAGACGACATTATCGGTCAGGCCGCGTTGCTGTGGAGGATGGTCTATCAAGTCGTCCACGCCGACGCGCAGAAAGTTCCTGCCATTCAGGTCGTCCGCCACGAAGACCTGTCGCTCGACCCGGTGGCCGGATACGCCCGGGTGTATGAGTCCCTGGGGTTGGCGTACACCGCTCAGGTTCAAGAAACGATCCGCACTTCGTCGAGCAGTGAAAATCCCGCTGAGTTGTCGCGCAAGAAAGTCCACTCCGTCAAACTCGACAGCCGCGCCAACCTCGACAACTGGAAGAAACGCCTCACCGCCGAGGAAATCTCCCGCATCCGCGCGATGACGGAAGATGTCGCGCATTTGTATTACCCCGACGCGTGGTAAAACGTTTTCATCCCTTTCATCTGTGGTTATGACCCAACCCCTCGTCTCCATCATTACTCCTTCATTCAATCAGGCTCGGTATCTTGAAGCCACGATTCAATCTGTCTTAACGCAAACATATCCGCGCCTCGAATACATTATCTTCGACGGCGGCTCGACGGATGGCTCGGTGGACATCATCAAAAAATATTCCGACCGCCTGGCCTGGTGGGTGAGCGAAAAAGACCGCGGCCAGACCGACGCCATCAACAAAGGCTTCGCACGCGCCACTGGCGACATCCTGGCCTGGATCAACTCGGACGACACGTACGAACCCGGCGCGGTGACCGCCGCAGTGAATTACCTGCAAGAGCACCCCGAGGTCGGCATGGTCTACGCCGACTGCAACTACATCAACGAAGAGGGACGCGTCATCGGCAAGTTTCCCGCCGCCCAAACCGACCTGCCGCGCCTGCGCACCGGCTACGTTCACATCCCTCAACAGACCATGTTCTTCCGCGCCGACCTGTGGAAGCGACTCGGTCCGCTCGACCCCTCGTTTTATTTCGCGATGGACTACGACCTGTGGACACGTATCGCTGCGCACGCCGCGCTCAAATACCTCGCCGGTCAAACGTGGGCGAACTTCCGCATCCACACCTCCGGCAAGACCATCGCCGCCGACGACCGTTGCTGGCCCGAAATGCTGCGCGTCCACTACCGCGATGGCGGCAGTTTCTTCTCAACTATTGTGGCAAAGTATTACCTCCGCAAGTTGATCGCGCCGTTGTGGGCGTGGAGGTTTAGAAGAAAACTCGGCGTATAATTTGGTCGCGTGGTCGCGTAGTCGGATAGCCGTCTGGCCGTGATAGGTGACCACTAGACCACGCGACCACTAGACCACGCGACTATCAAACTACCAAACTACCAAAACTATCAAACTACAAAACTATGCCCTTCATCTCTCATCTTTCATCTTTCATCTTTTCCCCTCCCTCCTCCGACGATCTCACCCGCCTTTTGAAAGCCTGGCGTTTCTGGCTCCTCGCCGCGTTGATCGGCGGCGCGCTCGGCGCGTTGATCTATTTTATCGCCCCGCCCGCGTACCGCGTTCGCGCGGTCGTGCAAATTGACTTCAACATCGAAGAAGCCTACAAACCGACTCAGGACAAGCAAAGTTTCTACTACGTGGAACGCGAAGTCCGCAAATTGATGGACCTGGCTTATTCTGACGCGATTATGCAGGCTGTCGTGGATCAGGTTGGCGGCGTCACCGTGATCGAACTCCGCGACGAAAAGCTCTTCCTCAGTCAACCCGGCGACGCAGGCTGGCATCTCTTCGCCGAAGATCGCGACCCAGAGCGGGCCGCCGCGCTCGCCTCCGTCTGGGCTGTTGCCTTCAACGACAAGGTGAAAGAAGCCGCCTCCGCCAGCATGACGCTCCAAGCCTTCTACGCGCAGATCGAAACGGGTTGCTTCCCGGATTGCGCCGACGTCCAGTCTCGCCTTGCGGAACTCGCGCCACAAATCCCCGGCCTCGAAGCGCAAATCGCCGACCTCGAAGCACGGGCGCAGGGAATCAGTCCCTACGTGGAAAGTTCCCTGCTCCAAGCCGAGAACCTCACCGCTAAACGCAAACTCAATCTCTCCACCTACATCCTCGTCGGTGCGATTGCGTTCATGGTCATTGCCGCGTTGGCTGTGCTGTTCGTTCAACCGAAAGGCAAGTAGACAAGTACACACGTACACAGGTACACACGTATACAGGTAAATACGTACGCTGACAACTTGAAACATGGAACCTGAAACTTGAAACTCGGCGCTTCCTCCACTGATCACTGATCACTGATGACTGATCACTGGCTTTCCTCTTCCAATCTCTCCAAAACCTCCCGCATCCTCTGGGCGGCGGTCCTCTTCACATTGCCCATCACGAGCTTCCGCTATTTTCCATTTCTCGATGAGTCAACCCAAGTCCGAACTCTCGCGCTTTACCCTCTCGCCCTCCTCATCCCGATTCTCGTCATTCGACTCTGGCGAAAGGAGATTCCGAATCCGTTTCCCGGCAGTCTTGTCCTCCTCGGCGCGTTTCTCCTCACCGCCCTGCTTGCCTCCGCGCTCGGCGCGCTCGACGCGCCGCTCGAATTGCGCGGCTCCTCCTACTTTGACCGTGTCATCCGCGCCTGGTTCACGGTGGTCATCGGCCTCGTTTTTTTCCTCGCCGCCATTTGGATGAACCGCGACGAGAACGATGTCCGTTTCTCAGCCAAGTGGCTGTTGCTCGGCCTCTGCCTTCACATTGTTTGGAGCGGCATCCAAGCCCTCTCGTTCTACACGCCGCTCATCTCGCGCGAAACCATGCGCGACCTGCAAACCTCCTTCTCCATGCGCGTCCCGATGAAGAACCGTCGCTTCTCCGGCATGGCCTTCGAGTCCTCCTGGCTCGCCGGTCAGATCGCCACACTCTACATGCCCTGGCTTGTCGCCGCTCTGCTCACGCGCTATCGCGTCTTCAAACAAAAATGGATGGAGCCGCTGCTCTTCATCGCCGCGCTCTTCCTGCTCTTCTTCACCTTCTCGCGCGGTGGACTGCTCTACTTCCTGATCGCGGGACTCATCACCGCCTGGATCGGACGCGGCGACACGTTCCGACGCCTGCGCGACTGGCTCGCCTCTCCCTTCCGCTCGGAGCTGGCGCGGCCCTCCCGTTTCCGCGACATCGCCCTGCGCGTGACTCTCCTCACTGTCCTCGTCGCGGTATTGGCGGGGACGAGTGTCTTCATGTACAACAAACGCTACTTCAACAAACTTTTTTCTGGCCTCGAGAAAGCCGACACCATCGAAGAATACATCACCTACAACTACGCGGGTGGACGCGCCGCCTATGCTTGGGCGGCGATGGGAACATACAGCCTCGAGCCGTGGACGGGAGTCGGCCTCGGCGCGAGCGGACTCTACATGTACGACTACCTGCCCGATTTTTCCAAGACCTCGCTCTTCGAGATCGCGCGCCAACTCGACCCATCCAGTCATGCCATCCCGAATCCCAAGTCCATGTACATTCGCGTCCTCGCGGAGACGGGCCTGCTCGGTATCGCCCTCTTCCTCGCCTTGCAATTTTCCATGCTCGGCGACATGCGCGTCCTCCTCCGTTCGGGCGCCAAGCGCTATTTTGCCCTCGCAGGTCTGTTCACATGGATCGCGGTTTTCCTCTATAATTCGACCCAGGATTCATTTGCCACGCCAAATTTGTGGATCAACCTCGGAATATTGATCGGCCTCGCCAGCGCGTACAATGTCGCGGAGGCCGTGAAGGAGATTGCATGATCGTCCTCTCTGTCGGAATGCCGCGCGCCGGTTCGGGCTGGCACTACAATGTCATCCACGACCTGATGGCCACCACCGGTTGTGCCGACGCGCGCGACATTCGCGAAAAATATCGGTTGCAGAAAATTCTCACGGAGGTGAATTGCAACATCGGCGTCCTCTCGGCGCGACGATTGGCGATGGTGACCGTCCCCGCGCTGGCAGGCAACACCTTCGTCATCAAGGCTCACGCGGGACCCTCGTCCTGGTCGCGGCTGCTCGAAACGATCGGCCTGCTGCGCGTCACCTACATCTACCGCGACCCGCGCGACGCCATGCTCTCGGCCTTCGAGTTCGGTCAACGCGCCATCCAAAACGGACGTCCCAATGCCTTCTCGCATCTTTCCGATTTTCAGAAGACGCTCGACTTTATGACCGAGTATGTCCGCATCTGGGAAAAGTGGATGGGCGAGACGACTCCCCTCGTGGCGCGCTACGAGGACCTGCTCCTCAATTACGATGCCGAGGTAACGCGTCTCGTGAGATTCCTTAAGTTGGACGGGAGCCGGCCCGAGGTCAAAGCAGTGATCGAGAAGTATCGTCCCGAAAAAGGGGAGGGGCAACAGGGTTTGCATTTCTACAAAGGCAAGATCGGTCGCTTCCGTCAAACGTATTCCGAAGAGGAGCAAAAGATCATGCGCGAGCGTTTTGGCGGCGCGTTGCGGAGCATGGGGTACGATTCGTAATCCTCTTGTAAGGCTGATAAAAAATTTGGTTTCCGGTTTTCGAGTATCATTGAGCCATGCGTACATTTGACTCGCCCTATATCGCCGATTGGTTCGCCATCTCCCTGCGTTGGATCACGTTGGTGGGATTGCTTGTGTCACTGGCGCTGGGCGGCGGATTGACATTTAGTGTGGCGTGGCCGATCATTTTGTTGCTCTTTTGGAATGTGGGCATGACCTTCTTGGCCGCATTAAACATGCGCCTGACCTATCACCGCCAGATCGGCTTGGCTGTGGATATTTTGCTCGCAACGATCTTTTTCTTTTTACAGGGCGGAATATTTGGGGCGGCCATGTGGGTGTTTTTGCTGCCGATCCTGACCGGGTCGGTTTACTTCGAGGCGATGGGGGCGATGGGCGCGGCAAGTTTCTTCGCCGCGGTGCAAGTAGGCAGCCTTTGGTGGCAAACGCGTTCATGGACTGGGTCCATCCCCGCGCTCATCATGGCGGCGACCTCGCTTGTGCTGGGCGCGCTGTTCGGTTTTTTGGGCCGCCGGTTGGTGCTGTATTTGCATGAGGCGCGCGAGAGGTTTTTACAATCGGAGGAACGAAAATTCCGCATCGAGAGCGAACGCTTGCGCGCCATCTACGAACTGACCTCCACTCTCACAGCCACGCTTAGTTACAAGCGCGTGCTCGACTCGGCCCTCGATATGGGCTACACAGCCCTCAACCCCGATTCGGAAGGCGAGGGCGACTCAAAACTGGTCAGCGCAGTGTTGTTGTTCAAAGGTGAAAAGTTGCGTGTAGGCTCCGCGCGGCGATTCACCAATGCCGATATGAAGGTGGGCCTGGCTGGGGGCGAGGGGATTCTCAAGCGACTTTTCGATGAAGGAGAACCGATCCTGTCCTCTGAGATTGGGTACGATCCCGAACTAAGCCACATCGTATCTTTGCGCGCTTGCACTTCGGCCTACATGTTTCCCCTGCGAAGCGGATTCAACGTGTATGGCGTGATGCTTTTTGCCCATCCCGACCCAAACTATTTCACCACCGACCGCCGCAACCTTTTGGACATCATCGGCCGTCAGGCGGTGGTCGCCATTCAGAATGCGCGTCTCTACCAGGATTTGGTGGAGGAGCGCAACCGGATGGTGGAGGTCCACGAGGAGGCGCGCAAGAAACTGGCGCGCGACCTGCACGACGGCCCCACCCAGTCGGTGGCGGCGATGGCGATGCGCATCAACCTGGCGCGGCGCATGATGGAACGCAATTCCGGGATGGCCGCCGAAGAACTGGTGAAGATCGAGGAGCTGGCGCATCGCACCACCAAAGAGATCCGCCACATGCTCTTCACCCTGCGCCCGCTCATCCTCGAGTCGCAGGGACTGGGCGCGGCCCTCCAATCCATGGCCGAGAAGATGCGCGAGACTTTCAGTCAGAATGTGATCGTCAACATTGACAAAAATATCGCCGACCAATTGGAAATGGGCAAGCAGGGCGTGATCTTCTACATTATCGAGGAGGCTGTCAACAACGCTCGCAAACACGCCAACGCGGCGAGCATCGCCGTCCGCCTGGGGCAGGTGGAGCCGGGCATCGCCCTGCTGGAGATTGCCGACAACGGTATCGGCTTCGACGTGCAGGCCATGGATAAGGGATATGATAAGCGTGGCAGTCTCGGCATGATCAACCTGCGCGAGCGCTCCGAACTGGTGAACGGCCTGCTCAACATCGACTCGGCCCCTGGCAAGGGGACGCGCGTGCAGGTGTATATTCCGCTCACCGAGGAAGCCGCTGACCGGTTGCAACACAAGAAATAAGTCGAGATAGTATTTCACCGCTACATTTCCCATGCCCAACACAACCGACCTCTTTTACTTTTCCCATGGCGAGCAGAACGTATCGCGCCCGCCCATTGTGCTGATTCACGGCGCGGGCGGGACTCACCTGCATTGGTCGCCGCAAGCGCGCCGCATTCACGGTCAACGCGTCTTCGCGCTCGACCTGCCGGGTCACGGCAAATCGGGCGGACTCGGCCGCCAGAGCGTCGCGGACTACGCCCGATGCGTGGTGGACTTCCTCGACGCCCTCCAGTTCAACCAGGCAGTCGTTGTAGGACATTCGATGGGCGGCGCCATCGCGCTCACCCTCGCGCTCGATCATCCGCGCCGCGTGGCGGGTCTTGGACTGGTGGGGAGCGGGGCGCGCCTGCGCGTGGCTTCCGCCATCCTCGAAGCCACCTCCAGCGCGGAGACCTTTCCCGCCGCGGTCAAATTGGTCAACGATTACGAGTTCGGCCCCAACGTGAACCCGCGCATGAAGGAACTCGCCGCGCAACGCATGTTGGAGATTCGTCCCTCGGTCATGCACGGCGATTTTCTGGCATGCAATCAATTCGACGTAATGCCGCGCCTCGGCGAAATTTCCGCGCCCACGTTGATTCTCTGTGGCACGGAAGATGCGCTGACCCCTGTGAAGTATTCCGAATATCTGCACGACCATATCGCGGGCGCGCGGCTGGTCACCTTCCCTGGCGCGGGTCACATGGTCATGCTCGAGGAGCCGGTGGCAGTTGCGGACGAGTTGGGCGAGTTTGTGGATTCGATTGAGTACAGGCCGGGGGTATAGTACCTTCGACCGTCATTGCGAGCGTTCGTTGCGAAGCAATCCCATCCACGGACAGGAGATTGCTTCGTCGGGAAATGCGCCCTTCTCGCAATGACGGATGATTGAGTTACAAACCAAACAACCTTTTCAAAATCGGTTTGGCCGCTTCCACCGCCCGCGCCCGATGGCTGAGGCGGTTTTTTATTTCTTCGGGCAACTCGGCCATGGTCTGTCCCAACTCGGGCAGGAGGAAGATTGGATCGTAGCCGAATCCGCCCGTGCCGCGCTCCTCGGGGATGATCTCGCCCGCGCAGATTCCATCGGTCACATCCACGCTTCCGCCCGGACCCGCGACGGCTACTGTCGCCACGAAGCGCGCAGCCCACGGACGCGACGCGCGCGTGGCACGAAGATTCTCCAGCAGGTACGCGCGTCGGTCGGCGTCGGTCGCGCCGGGTTTGGAGGAGTAACGCGCGGAATAGAGTCCGGGCGCGCCGCCGAGGGCTTCCACTTCGAGGCCCGAGTCGTCGGCGAGGGAGGTCAGTCCGCTGGCGCGGGCGAAGGCGAGGGCCTTCTTGGTCGCGTTCTCGGCGTAAGTGGCGCCGTCCTCGTGGATTTCGAGGGTCAGGCCGAGGTCGGCGGGGGTGAGGAGGGGGATGCCGAGGGGGTCGAGGATGGCGTGGAGTTCGCGCAGTTTGCCGAGATTGGTGGTGGCGAGGAGGAGCATAGTTTGGTAGTTTCGTAGTTCGTGTTCCGTGTGTACCTGTGTACGTGTTTACTTGTCTACGTTCTTCCTGATTCGCTCGATGGCCCAGGCCGCGTGTTCGCGTACGAGGGGTTCGGGGTCGTTGAGGGCCTGTTCGAGGGCGGGGAGGGCGGCAGGATCGTTGGTGTTGCCGAGGGCGACCGCGACATTGCGGAGGAGGCCGCGTCGTTTGGGGCGTTGGAAGGGGGAGCGTTTGAAGGTCTGGTTGAAGGACTCGGGAGTCGACGCGAGCAGTTGGATCAGGTCCGATGGGGCCGAGCCAGCGCGGGGTCCGAATGATGCGTCTCCGTCGGCGGCGAAGCGGTTCCAGGGGCAGACTTGTTGGCAGATGTCACAGCCGAAGATCCAGTCGCGCATGAGGGGACGCAGGTCGGTGGGGATGTCGCCTTTGTTTTCGATGGTGAGGTAGGAGATGCAGCGGCGGGCGTCGAGGGTGCGGTTGGGAAGGACGCAGTCGGTGGGGCAGGCGTCGAGGCAGCGGGTGCAGGTTCCGCAGTGGTCGGTGGGGAAGGGCGGGTCGGGGTCGAGGGGCAAGTCGAGGAGGATTTCGGCGAGGAGGAAGTAGGAGCCGGCGCGGGGGTGGATGAGGCAGGTGTTTTTGCCGATCCAACCGAGGCCGGCGCGTGAGGCGAGGTCGCGTTCGAGGAGGGGGCCGGTGTCGGTGTAGTAGCGGTTGGCGACGGGATGTCCGACTTGGGTTTCGATGAAGCGGACGAGGGCCGCGAGGCGGGGAGGCAGGATGAGGTGGTAGTCGTCGCCGAGGGCGTAGGAGGCAACCCGGAAAGATGAATGATGAAAGATGAAAGATGAAGGCTGTTGAACGGGGTGATATGGCGTGGCAAGCACGAGGATGGACTTGCACTCGGGGAGAATCTGTTTGGGGTCGGCGCGGCGGAGGCGGGAGCGTTCGGCGGCGAGGTAGTACATGTCGCCGTGATGACCCTGGGCGAGCCAGTGTTCAAAGGTGGAGAGGTGGGGGGGCGGGTCGGGAGTCGTCACACCGGCCAGGATAAATCCCAGCCGGCGCGCTTCTTCGAGAATGGTTTGTTTGAGGAGATCGGACACTTTGAGTTTTTGGGGGAGAGAATCAGAAACCCGTTTTCCGCCGAAGGCGAGAAAACGGGTTTCTCCAGATGCGTTGGCGCTAGCGAACAACGATTTTGACGTAGAAGGGTTTGTTGTTGATGTCGAAGAAGTTGACGCCGAGGGCATTGGCGAGCGTCCAGGCGCTGACGTACGCGCCGGGTTTGGCGGGGGCCTTGAATTGGACGGAGACTTCAAATATTTCGCCGGGGGCAACGATGGAGGGAATGGCTTGGGGGATGCCGCCCATCTTGTCAACGTAGCCGCCGTATACCACCGAGTAACCGGCCCAGGTGCACGGGCTGGCGTTTTGCAGTTTCCAGGTTTTGATGAAGTCCTGCCCGGCGGTGACTTCGGTGTTGTCGGGATAGTTAACGTCTTCGATGAAGCGATAGACATCGCACGAGGGAGCGGATGTGCCGGGGCCGAGAGTGAAGACAACGCCAACGGTGGGGGTGGGCGTCTCGGTGGGAAGTCCGAGGGTGGCGCTGGGGATGGCGGTGGGCTCGAGGGTGGGAGAGGCCGCGGCGAGGGTGGCGGCGATATTCGCCATCACGGTCTGCGCGGCGGCGGTGGAGATGGCGTTCGCGTCGGGGGTGGGCGGGGGCGGCTCGGTGGCGGGCGTGCAGGCCGCTAGGAGCAGGGCCAGCAGAAGGGTCAGGGTGATGCGTTTTGTCATGGGTATCTCCGTGTTTTTAGGATGGCGCGTCAGCGTTTGACCACGACGGATATGGTCACGGCCATGCCGAACGGTACGCTCTTGTCCGAGTACATTTGGAAGCGTGCCTCGTAGGCGCCGGGGGTCTTGGGCGCGGTCATATTCAGGGTGATTTCAACGTATTCCCCGGCAAAGACCACCCGGTTGAGGTTGTTGATGATGTAGGGAACCGTGTCGAAGGTGGCATTGCCGCCGATGCGTAGCAGGGAATATCCGATGCCCCAGTCGCAGAAGCCGGTATTTTGCAGGATCCAACCTTTTTGGAAGGTTTGTCCCACTTTGAGGGTGGAACCATCTGGCACGCCCACATCGGCGATGTAGAGCGAGTCGTTGCATGGGATGCCGGTGGCGGTGGGCAGAGGCGGGAAGAGCGAAGTGGGAGAGCCAAGCGCGCCCGGAGTGAGTCCGGCCGGCTGGGAGGCGAGCGGCGCGATGTTGGTGTTGGTGGAACCAACCAGCGGGGTTTGGGTGGGCGCTTGCGTGGGGCTGGCGGTGGGACTGGGGAGGGCCGCCGCGGTCTGGGAGAATTGCGCCTCGACGGTCTGCGCGGCTTGCGTGTACACCAGGGTGACATCCTGGGTGGGTTGGGCTTCGTTCGATCCGCCGCACGCGGCCAGCGCGAGAAGGAGCAGGAGCGGGAAAAAATATTTTGGTAGGTTGTGTATTTTCATGATGAATCTCCATATTTTCTCAATACTGCCAACCTCATTATAACGCAGATGGCCTGTCGGATATTCGACAGGCCATCTTGTTGACGTATGGAAAAGACCGAAGCGATTGGACTGCCTGACGGAGGCGCATCCGTTATGGGGTGGTGTAAGTGACCGTCAGCGTGATGGGAGAGGAAAGGAGCAACCCGTCCACCGAGGAATTTCCATCCGATAGCATGTCGCGGAATTGCAGGCGGAAGCGGAAGCGGGCGTTACCCAACTCGGCATGTAGCGCCGCCACAAGCGAAGAACCGGCAAATTCCACGCTCAGGTTTTCTTCGTTACACCAACTCCCAAAAGCGCCGGTCGCGCCGGGGCCTACAAAGTCGCTCGCATCCAACGTCCCGAAGTGTTGCACGAAGGCGCGCAGGCAACCCAGGGACGTGAAGGGGGAGCCGAAGATCTGTCCGCCGCGATCGCCAGTGAGCAGTTTCAAAGTGGCGGATTGAATGACGGCGTTGGAGGGAAGGCCGCTCATGTCGAAACTGAGGAACCCTTCCACTCCTTCGTTGGCGGCATTATCTCCCACCGTGAGCGCCGAGGGATTGACCAGCCCAATGCTTGTCACCGTCCCGCTCTCCGCCGCAACCAGGGGCAGGGTGATGGTTTTGGAGGTGGAGGAGGGCGTACCCTGGCGCATGATCTGCGGGCCGATCCAGATGGCGAAATCCTTCGTGGGGTTGCCGTTCGCCAGCACGGTCAGGAAGAACTTGACGTTGTAACCGGCCAGGCTGCTCAGATCAATGTCAATGCTGTACGACAGTCCTTCAAAGGCCTCGTTCCATTGGCCGAGGGTGTTCATGTTGCCGTTTCCTACCTGATAATCGAGGCGGAAGATCACATCGCATCCAGCCGAATTGGCGCGGCAATTGATGACGGAGCGGAAGCGGTCGCCGTCTTCGATCTTGATGGGCGGATAGGCCCCTCGGATGTAGCCATCAGCCGTGTCGCGCGGATACGTCATCAAGCCCGGACTACCGGCCGGATTCCCGTTTTCCAGCTTGGGCGCGTCCAACCGAATGACATAGCCGTCGTTGTCGCCTTCCATGCCAGGGCAGGGCAGGTTCTTCTTGTTGCTGCTCCATTGCGCGTCGCAGTAATTGGCGACGAAGTCGTAGGCCGCGTAGGTTGTGCCGGCCACCTTCACATCCACCCAGAAGGCGTTGCTGGCCGCGTCGCCGACCCCGAACAACATCCCTGCGGCGTTGCGAAGTTTGAAATAGCCTTTGTAACTGCCGTCCTTGCCGGGCGCGGTCAAATTGATTTGGATGTCCACCGTCTGCCCGGGGTTGACGTTGCCGGGCAGGGCCGTTGCCACCGGCGCGCTGAAGGATTCGCCTTCCACGAACACGATGGCGTAACTGGTTGTCCACGAGCAGGTTCCGATATTTTTGAGTCGCCAGGTTTTGGTGAAGGGCAGGCCGCGTCCGACCGTCGAACCGTCGGGGTAGGTGACATCCGAAACGAAGGCGGCCCAATCGCAGCGAGAAAGAGGCGTGTTGGTTTTGATGGCCGGCGGAGTGGGCGTGTTGAATCCGGGGATGAGGGTGTACGTCGGAATAGCGCTGGTCGGCGAGAGGGCGGGTTGGGTAACGGCGGAGGTCTGCGCGGCCTGGGTGGCCATGGCCTCCAGCGTCTGCGCGGACTGGGTGTAAAGCGCGTTGAGGGTGGCGGCGGGGTCGGGGCCTTCGGCTTGCGGGAGGTTGCAAGCCGCCTGGACAACGATGATGAAGATCAGGGAAATGGTGAACGCGAACTTCTGCTTGTTCATAAGATTTGCTCCGGCAAGGATGATCGAGTCAGGGTTTATAACGTCTTATGCGGGGCGAAAGTTCCGGCAAGAGGGCGTTTCAACGGCAGTTCAACTGCTGTTGAAACCGGCGCGATGAAAAAGAAAAAGCCGGAGCGAGCGCCCCGGCTTTGAGAAGGTCAGTTGCACAGATAGGAGAAGGGTACTTTGTCGAACTCCACTTTGTATGGCTCCACCTGCCAGAGTTGCATCCATTTGTCTCCGGGGGAGTCGCCGAGGTGGAAGGACCAGCCTCCCACTCCCTTTTGAGGAATCAATTCATAGGTTCCGGCGGCGGTCATGGTGATGCGAATCTTTTTGGAGGTATAGCCGTCGCTGTGAAGCCATTGTACGCGCACGTCAATCGGACCGTTGGTTTCGATGGTGGCGTAAACATAGTAAAAGACGTTGGTGGCGCACCCGGCCTCCGGTTCCCGCACGAGGCGGTAGGTGACTTTGGTGATCTTGTTCTCATCCTTTTTGATTTTCGAGTCCACCATCACTTCCACGTAGAAGGGCGCGTTATATTGCCCGACGCCGAAGTTGTAGCCGTCCGGCGTTTGTAGTTTCCACTCGCCGCGATACGCGCCGTCTTCCTCGGGGGTGAGGAGTTGGATGGGGATGTCCACGGCCTGGCCGGGGCCGACTCCCTGCGGCAGGTTGTACACATACGCGCCGCCCATCAGGTCGCCGTTCCAGAAGACGATCTTGTAACTGGTGTCCCACCAGCAGGCGCTTTCGTTTTTGATCTGCCAGGTTTTGAAGAAGTAGAATTCCGGCGCCATGAGTGTGCCATCGGGCGGGGAGTCGGTGATCAGGCTGGCCTTGGCGCACTCGAGGTAGGACTTGCCGCCGGTGGGCGTGGGGCCGATGGTTGGCACGATGTTGGTCAATGTGGCGATGGGGGTCACGCCGGGGGGAAGGGTGGCCGTGGAGTTCAGGTTCGCGGTGGGGATGGGCAGGTTCGCGTTTTGGGCCTGCACGGTCAATGCAACGGAGGTGGCGATGGCGGATTCTTTGGAAGGGCCGCAGGCCGAGAGCAGGAAGATAAGCAGGGTCATTGCGGATAGCCAGATATATTTTCTCGCGTACATTTTTTTCCTTTCCGAATAGACGATTTTGATTATACCTGCTAAAGAAGAACGCCCGACTTGCGCCGGGCGTTCCTTAATCTGGTCTAATGCGCGGAGATCAGGGACAGAAAACGTTGGCTTGCCCGATAAACTGATGATTCGGGCTTTGGATGTATACCCGCGCAAAATGACTGCCCGGGGCGGTGATGTACCAATCCAGCACGGGCGTGGCTCTTGTCCCCGCCGAGGGGAAGGAGAGAGTGGAGCCGTAGGTCCCTTCCACCGGGTCGTTGCCGTTGAACTCCCAGTAATATTCCACAGTCCCCGCGCCGTTGGTCGCGATATATGCGGTGATGTGGAAGTCTCCGCAACTTCCGGCCACGCTATATGTCACGCTGGTCACCGCGAAAGTGACGCCGCCTCCGGGCGTGACAACGATCTGGACGTAGAACGAAGAGAAGGCGGTTCCCGATGCGTTGCGAAGTTTCCAGTCGCCTCGATAGGTTCCTGCCGCGGTAGGGGCCGTCAGCTCAACCGAAATATCCACCGTTTGGCCGGGGTTGACGTTGCTCGTCAGGGCCTGGGTGGTGGGGCCGCTCATTTGGTTTCCGCTGGAAAAGACGACCGCGTATGAGGGCGTCCACGAACACGTGCCGGTATTTTTGATTCTCCAGGTTTTGGTGAAGGTTTGGCCGGGAGTCATGACGGTGTTGTCAACGACGGTCACATCGTCTACGAAGGTGGCTTTGTCGCAGTTGGGGGTGGGGGTCGCGCTCGGCAGGCTGATTGTCGCCTGGGCAATGGTGGGGGCTGGGACCGTATTGGATGGTTGCGCTTGAGACGCGATGGGCGAGGGCTGGAGGGGCGCGGTTTGACTCAGTGCGACGCCGGTCAACTGGGCGGCGACAGTCTGCGCGGCGGCTGTGTAGGCGACGTTCGGGTCCTGGGCGGACGGTTGGCTCGACGGTACGTTGCAAGCAAGCATGGCGGTCACGAGGAGAAGCGCGCTCAAGAGCGCGCTATTCTTTTTGTTCATTTCAACCTCCGATAAATTTTGCCGATTGTACTTCAAATTGGAACGCCGTCCCTGCGCGGGTGGTTCCAATGGGGGAGAAAAAAAGAACGGGAGGCCGCGACCGGTCTCCCGTCCAGAAAGAAGCGAAGAGGGTTATTGTTTTTCGTACGGTTGTCCGTCGGCGGCGGGTGGGTTGGCGCGTCCGACCACACCGGTCAGCACGATGATAGTGACGATGTACGGAGCCATCGCCAGGAAGGCGGAGGGAATTGGCACGCTGAGGATTTGCATCTTGATTTGCAGTGAGTCGGCGAATCCGAAAAGCAGAGAGGAGAGGAACGCGCCGATGGGAGTCCATTTGCCGAAGATCATGGCGGCCAGGCCGATGAAGCCTTTTCCGGCGGTGAGGTTTTGGTCGAAGCGACCGACTGAGCCGAGGATGAAGTACGCGCCGCCCAGCCCGGCGATCATGCCTCCAATGATCACATTGACGTAGCGTATCAAGAAGACGTTGATGCCGAGCGTGTCGGCGGCTTTGGGGTGTTCGCCGACGGCGCGTGTGCGCAGGCCCCAGGGCGTGTAGAACAGCACGATGTGCATGACGATCACGACCGCCAGCATCATGTAAACGATGGGACCATTCTCGAAAAAGATGGGGCCGAGGACGGGAATCTTCGAGAGCAGGGGAATGGCGACGATCTTGAAGGTACCGGAGTAGTTGATTGTGTCACCGTAGACTTCCAAGTAACGTTGTGCCACGAAGGAGGTGGCGCCCGCGCCAAAGATGTTGATGGCCACGCCGCTGACGATCTGATCCACCTTGAAGCGGATGACCAGTACTGCATGTATGGCGGCCACCAGCGCGCCGGTGAAGAGGGCGACGAACAGGCCGACCATCAGGCTTTTAGAGACGGTGGCGCTGATCACGCAGGCCTGCGCGGCCAACAGCATGGTTCCTTCGATGCCGATATTAACGACCGCGGCGCGTTCGCTGATCACGCCACATAAGGCGGCCAGAGCGATCGGCGTGGCGCGCACGAGCGAACTGCTCAACATGCCCACCAAGTTGAAGGACTTATCCTTGGTGGCCCAGATCAGGAAGGCGGCTACGAAACAAAAGGCCACGATCCCAATAGCCGCGCCGAAGGAATGCGCGCCGCGCATGAATTGTCTCGCGCCAAGAAATACGGTGATGAGAATTAGCAAGTAAAGCGAGCCTTGCACAGGCACTACCAGGTCCGGAATGATAATGGCCGCTTCGGATTTGGAGGGGTTCATACCGAAGGTGGCAGTTTGCCCTGGCTCGGAGCCGCGTGTGAACAACAGGAGGATCAACAGGCCTATGAACAGAATGGCTCCGCCGTTGATGATGCGTCTTTTTGTAGGGACCGGTTCAACCGGAATGGATTTGATTGTCATATACACACCTTATTGTCCCCAACCGCGGGTGAGGACGGTGGTTTCGGATTTCCCGGCGCGGATACGATAGAGCCAGCGGATGATGTCAGGCGCAGCGACAAAGATGATAACCATGCCCTGGATGACAGAGATGATCTCGATGGGGATACGGGCGAACGATTGCATGTTCGTGGCGCCGCTGCGGAGGAAGCCGAATAACAAGGCGGCCAGAACCACGCCGAGCGGATGGCTTTTGCCTAGCAAGGCCAGGGCAATGGCGTCGAAACCGTAGCCGGCGGAAAATCCCGCGCCCACCCAATGATCCACGCCCAGCACTTGCGAACTTCCTGCCAGTCCAGCCAGCGCGCCGGAGAGGGTCATCACTAAAACGAAGTTGCGGATAACGCTCATGCCGGCATATTTGGACGCGTCGGGGTTGGCGCCCACGGTGCGGATCTCGAAGCCGAGGGTGGTTTTGAACAGGAACCAGTAAACGAAGGCGGCCACCGCCAAGGCAAGAACAAAGCCCCAGTTGAATCGTATCGGGTCGGGGAAGAAGCGGGGAAGTTCGGCTGTCGCCTCCACGTTCGGCGTGACCGGGCGGAAGCCGGAGGCCTTCATCGGTCCGAACAAAAGCCAGTCGCTTAATCGGAAGGCGATCCAGTTCATCATGATGGTATTGACCACCTCATGCGCGCCGAAACGCGCTTTGAGGAAACCGGGGATCGCGCCCCAAATGGCCCCGGCAAACGCGCCTCCTAACAGAGCCAGCGGAAGATGAATGTACCAGGGCAGGCCGGTGATGCTGTAACCGACGAAGGCCGATCCCAGCGCGCCCATTAAGAATTGTCCTTCGGCGCCGATGTTGAACAGGCCGCATCGGAATCCAAGCGCCACCGCCAGGCCGGCTAGGATGTAAGGGGTCGCCGCCGTCAAGCTTTCCGCGATGGGATAAATGGCTTGGAGCAAATCCTTGTTGTCGCCGGTGTCGCGGTAGACTTGGATCGCGGCCGAAAGTTGGCTTGGGCTTCCGAATGCGCCTTCGAATAGCGCGCCATATGCGGCCGCGACCGCATCCCAAGTGGATTTGAAGGCCAAACCCGGGTCATGGAAAAAATTTTTCCAGGCGACTAGGGTGGCGTCATTTGAGACAGCGATGATAACCGCCCCCACCAGCAGGCCAGTAAATACAGCCAAAAACGGCATAAGCAAGTCTTCCACCCATCTGAACCCGCGCTTTTCGCCTGTTTTTTTCTCGACCTTTTTCTCTTTTTTGTCTGCCATATTTTCTCCTAGAAGACCCGCTCGACTTCCGCCTGGGCTGGTTCGCTCTTTATCTTGGCGGCTTCAGAAGGATGAATGCCGGTCATCAACAGGCCGAGGTATTCCTTGGTGCTTTTAGACGCCTCTACAATACTCATGATCTGGCCGCGGTACATGACGGCGATCCTGTCAGAGAGCGCCAGGATCTCATCTAATTCAGAGGAAACCAGCAGGACAGCCGTGCCTTCGTCGCGTTTCTCGATGACGCGATTGTGGATATATTCGATGGAGCCGACATCCAGTCCGCGCGTGGGCTGGGATGCAATCAATAGTTCGATGGGACGTGAGAATTCGCGCGCCACGATCACTTTTTGCTGGTTGCCGCCGGAGAGGGCTGAAGCATTCACGTACACACTTGGAGTACGAACATCGAACTGTTGGATCAACGCTTCGCCGTTCTTAATGATCTCATTCTGCTGGAGGGAAATTCCCTTTGCATAGGGAGGCAGGTAATAAGTGCAAAGGATGAAATTCTCATATAGCGGGGAGGACAACACCAAACCGTGTTTCTGACGATCCTCTGGGACGTGCGCCACGCCGCGTTCGATAATGGTACGCGGCGAAGTGTGCAGGACGGGCTTGTCCAGCAGGCGAATCTCCCCTCTTTCCAAAGGCAGGAGGCCGGTGAGGGCGTAGACCAATTCGGTTTGCCCATTGCCCTGTACGCCAGCAATACCCAGCACCTCTCCCTTGCGAATGTCGAAGGAGACGCCGTTGACAACCATGTTCTTGCGTTCGTCCCGGACGTAGAGATCGAGTACCTCGAGCGCCTTTTCCCCCGGGTTGGCGGGCTTCTTCATCACCACCAGGTTGACATCCCGGCCAACCATCAAGGAGGCCAGTTTCTGCGGGTTGACTTCCTTCGGAGAAACCGTACCGACCGTCCGCCCCGTGCGCAGGACGGTGATGCGATCGGCAACGGCCATCACTTCTTTCAGTTTATGTGTGATAAAGATGACGGATTTGCCTTTTTCGATCAATGTGTTGAGAATTTTAAATAAACCTCCCACTTCCTGCGGAGTCAGAACTGCTGTTGGCTCATCCAGAATCAATATGTCCGCTTTGCGGTAGAGAACTTTGATGATCTCCACGCGTTGCTGGATGCCGACGGGCAGGTCTTTAATATAGGAGTTGGGGTCCACATCCAGGCCATATTGCTCGGAGATCTCGCGGATATGTTTGGCCACCCTGGCTTTGTCGAGGAAAATACCGTTACGCGTCGGTTCGATGCCGAGCATCACGTTCTCGGTCACGGTCATCACCGGCACGAGCATGAAATGTTGATGCACCATGCCAATGCCGCGCGCGATGGCGTCATTTGGACTGTGGATCGTGACCTTTTCACCCTTGATATGGATCTCCCCTTCATCGGGTTTATACAGGCCATATAAGATATTCATCAGGGTGGTTTTCCCGGCGCCGTTCTCACCCAGCAAGGCGAGGATCTCTCCCTGTTGTAGCGTCAGGTCAATGTGGTCGTTTGCTAGCACCCCAGGGAAGGATTTGGTGATCCCGCGCAGTTCCAATACGGTCGGCATGGTAGATCTCCGGATGAATGGGGTAAGTACAAAAAGGGCCGGGGGAACTCCCCCGGCCCTTCATTTGCGAGGCAAGCGACTTACTGGATGCCCAAAATGGCGTTGATGTCGATTGAGCCGTCAATGATGCCGGCGCGAACTGCTTCGAGCTCCGCCAGGAATTCGGCGCTGAACGCGCTTTCGTAATCATGGAACGGAGCGATGTCCACGCCGCCATCCTTCAGAGTGTAGGTGACGGTGCCGCCCTTGAAGTTGCCTTCCACGAAATCCTTCACGCTGCTGTAGACGGCCACATTGACCTTCTTCAGAACGCTGGTGAGGAAGACTTCCTTGTACTCGGGAGCGGTCTCGTACCAGTCGGCATCCACGCCGATGACCACGCACTTGCCGGTCTCTTTGCAGACCGCGGCAGAGCCGAGGCCCACGCCGCCGGCCACAGGCAAGATCACGTCCGCGCCTTCGCCCATGAAGTCTTCGGCCACGCGGCGGCCATCATCGGTGGAGTCGAAGTTGTTGACGAACACGCCTTCGCCCTTGACGCTATCCCAGCCGAGGACCACAACGCTCGTGCCGTGCTTCTCGTTGTAGTACTTGACGCCGGCTTCGAAGCCCTTCATGAAGATGGTGACGGTGGGGAAGGGCAGGCCGCCATAGGTGGCGACTTTACCGGTCTTGGTGTAACCAGCCGCAACGTAACCGGCCAGGAAGGCGGCCTCGTCGGTCTGGAAGGCCAGGCCGCGCACGTTCGGCAGGTCGGTGGATGAACCGCATTCTTTCCCTTCAACGGCGCCGGGCCAGCAGTCGGGGAAGGTGTAGTCCACGATGGCGAACATGGTGTTCGGGTTGGCCTTGGCGGCGATGGCGGTATCAACGCCCATGTTGAAGCCGACGGTGAGGATCAATTGCTGGCCTTCGCTGATGAACTGTTGCAGGTTCTTGGCGTAGTCGGCCTGAACATCGGATTTGAGGAATTTGTAATCCACGGGGAATTCGGCGCCCGCCTTGGTCAGGCCTTCCCAAGAGGATTGGTTGAAGGACTTGTCGGTCACGCCGCCAAAGTCGCTCACCATACCGACTTTGTACTTCATCACTTCCGTTGGGGGAGCTTGAGTTTCAGGCGCGGCGGTGGGGGTGGGTTTCTTGGCGCAGCCGGTGAGAGCCAGCGCAAAGATGACCAAAACGGTCAAGACAACATTGATTTTCTTCATTTTCGTTCTTCTCCTCTCAAAATTGAGAAAGCATAGTAGGGTGAGATGGGTGCAAGGGAGGGGTTTTTTTCTCGAGGTGTGTCACCTCCTTATCAATCGAAAATTGTCTGACGACAGAAGTATACAGCCTCTCGAATGATTGTGCAAGGTGGTACGAAAACAGTTACGGTTCACGCGGGACTCCAGTCTGGATACTGCCATCCGCGAGGCCGCGCTGGACCATTTCGAGTCGCGGCCGGACGCTGGGCAGGACCAGCCTCTCCAAACTATGGAACGACGCCAGCGCGTATTTTCCAACGAACTCCCCAGCGGGAAACTTTCCCTCCACTGCCAGGCGGATTAATTCGTACACCCCCTCGCCGGCCTGTTTGACGACGCTGCTCAACACAAAATCCTGTTGTTCCACCTGATAGAACAGGTCCTCATCCGCGCCGATGACGTGGATGCCGCGTTCGCTGGCGGTTTGCAACGCGCCCAGGGCCGTGGAGCCGCCCGCCGCGAAGAGAATGTCCGCGCCGAAATTTTGCATGGCGGAGATTTGTCCCGCGCCCCAATCCGGGTCGTTGAACCAGTCGTCGGGATTGTGGTCCGAATGGTAGACGACGCGCGGGGTGAGATCGGGATTCACATAATAGACCCCGGCGCGAAAGCCCTCGCAGGAACGCCACATTTCGGGGATGATCTCGGCCTCGCACAACGCGCCGATGCGTTTGGTTTGAGTCGCTTCGGCGGCCAACACGCCCGCCAGGAATCCGCCCTGGTCTTCGGGGAAGGTGAGACCGGTGAGGTTGGGGATGAATTCCTCCTGGGGTTGGTCCACGCCGATGAAGAGCGCGGCCGGCCATTCGTCCGCGGCGAGGCGGGTGTCTTCTCCCATCGCAAAAGAGACGGTGACGAGGATGTCGTAGCCCGCGTCGGCCAGGGTCGCGATGTTCTTGCCGCGGTCGCGCGCATCAATGGTTTCGATGCCGTCGGCTTTGTGAACGAGACCCTCGTTCAAGGCTTGTTGCACGCCCTCCCACGCGGACTGGTTGAGGCCGTGATCGTCCACCTTGCCATACGCGGTGACGAGGCCGACGCAAATCACCTCGGGCCGCGCGCAATCGGTTTGGTTGGAGGGCAGGTTGCACGCGGCGAGGAGCAGGGCGAGCAGGAGGAACAAACAGCGGGAGCGAATCATGAATTGATTTTATCGCGAGGTCCAATCCAACTCGGATTCAATTGAGGCGTCGTTTGTGAGACGATAGATCGCCGTCCCATCCGCGCTGATGATGTAGATGTCGCTGGGATTGTCGCTGTTGGAAACGAAGGCGATCTGCGAACCATCCGGCGACCAGGCCGGCCAGGAATTCATTTCGAGATACGCGCCGACCACGGTGAACTGATTCTTGTTGGGGAATTCTTTCGTGGCGATGCCAACGCCGCTACCGCCGAAGTTTTTCTCGTAGGCGTAAAACAATCCGCTTGGCGACCAGACCGGGTGATTGAGAGAACTGGTGGTGTCGAAGGTGATGCGCTTGATCTTTTGCGTTTCCACCTCGTACGTGTAAAAGTTGATTCCGAGATCGCGGTTGGATTGGAACAGGATGGTCTTGCCGTCCGGCGACCAATCGGGGTAGCGATCGTCGAAATCGCCCTCGGTGATGCGTTCGACCGTTTTGGTTTCCACATCCAAAATGTAGAGGTTGGGGTGTCCCTCGCGCGCCGAGGAGAAGACGATCCGAGCGCCGTCCGGCGACCAGGATGGGTCGAGGTCGTTCTCCGGGTCGTCGGTGAGACGCGTCATATCGGAGCCGTCGCGGTTCATCACGAAAATATCCGGGTTGCCCTCACGCGTGGACACGAACGCGATCCGCCGTCCGTTTGGCGACCAGTCGGGGGAGTAGTCGTCGGCGGGATTGTTGGTCAGCCGGTTCAGGTCTTCTCCGTTCGTGCGGATGGTGTATATTTCGCGGTTGCCGTCGCGCGAGGTGACGAAAACGAGGCTGCCCGTGTCGGGGATGAGCGGAGGCAGGGGCGTGCCTTTGTTGGTCTGCTTCTCGGCGGCCGCGACCCAAAGTTTGAAATTATCCACTTCGAAGTTGGAAGGATTCGCCACATCGGGCGTGACCAAGCCGCTTTCCGGGAGTCCGCTTGGCGAGAGGAGCAGTCCCACCCAACCGGTTTTGAACTTGTCGCTTTCCGCTTCGGCGATGGGATTGTTGTTCACATAAAACGTGAAGCGCGCGCCGGAAACCTGCACGGTGATCTGGTTGAATTCGCCGGGAAGGATTTTGCCGGTGGTTCCCTCCAGCAGGGTGGTGTACTTATCCAGGTAGTAATAGCCGAAATCGTAATGGCCGCGCTCCGAAATTTCGAAATAGTAATAATCGCCGCCCAAGGACCGCAGGAGAAAGCCATACGCGTCGTTGGGCGACCCCTTCACATGCTTGAACTCCGCCGAAACCACAAAATCGGCGGATTGCTTCATCTCCGGGTAGCCGTAAAAATTCCAGCCGCTCTTGGCCTGGAAATTCCACTGATAGGTCCCTTTCGCGATCTGGCGGTCCAGCCGCACGCTGTCGTTTTCGTACACGCTCACCGGCCAGTCGTTGGCGTTGTTGTCGAACCCATCTTCGAGAATGAGCCGCCAGTTCGGATCGGCGTTGATTTTCTGGATGATCTCCACCGTCGGCGCGGCGGTGGGCATGAAAGGCAGCGTCCCGCCTTTGCGCGCGAACCAAACCGCGCCGCCGCATACCGCGACGCTGAACAGGGCCGCGCAGGCCCAAAGAATGCCGATGATCGCCAGGGGCGAAGCCCACTTGCTTTCCTTTTTTTGCGGTTGGATGGAATCGGTCGGTTGCATTCGGAATCCTCCTGTTGGAAAATGAACGAAGGAGGCAGGGCGGCCCCATGGGGGAGACGCCCCGCCCTCGCCTCTTTTATTGACCCGGAGCGGGTTGCGCCTCCCCGCGCTTGACTCCCCACATGAGCGCCATCGCGACGATCATGAACGCCGGCGCGAGAATCATAATGACGTTGTAGTTCCCGCCGCTCAGTTGAATCGCCCAGCCGTTGACGTTCGGCCCGACGATGGCGGAGAGCGTGGAGAAGAGGTAATACAAACCGGTGAACGTGCCGATGCGCGCCGCGCCGGTCAGGTCCACCACCATCGGCAGGGAATTGATATTCACGCAGGCCCAGCCTACTCCGCCGATCATGAGCAGGACGCCGGCCAGCGTGAGCATACGCGCGCCGCCCTCCTCCAGCGGGATGCCAACCAGCGGCAACGGCGCGATACTGGTCAACAGGGCCGAGGCGGGCGTAATGTAAAGCATGAAGAGGATCAGCGAGACAACGATCAAGCCGATGGTGATGGTGATGCGCCGCCCGATGCGCGCCGCGATCAAGCCGGAGGGAATGGCGAACAGCACAAAGAAAAGCGGGAACACCGAAAGCAACGTCGCGCCGTCGCCTTCGTTGATGCCAAGGTGGTTTTTGGCGTAGAGTGTGAAGAAGGCGTCCACTGCGGAGTAGCCGATGAACCAGAAGAAAATGGCGGAGAGCAGGCGCAATCCGGTCTTGTCGGCGTCGTAGATGATTTCGCGCGCCATATAAAAAACGTACACGCCCATGAACCACACAAACAAAAGAATGAATGCCAGGGCAAAATAAGGCGGCAGCCCAAATTCACTTCCCAGGTTACGCGTATCGGGCGAGGCGAATACGAGGATCGCGCCGACAACGGCAACGAGCAGCAAACCGATGAGGACCGCGCTCCATTTTTCCCGTACGAATTGGAAAAAGCCGGCGACTGTGCTGGTTCTTTCATCGGGGCTCGCCGCCTCGTATTCCTTCGGTTCCTCGATGAAGAAGAAAACGATCAAAGCCGCCGCGATGACCAACCCCGAGCCGAGCCAGAACGGGAAGTTGGGACTCATTTTATATAACATGCCGCCGGTCTGCAACGCGACGATGGTGCCGACGCCGCCCATGAAGTTGATCACGCCGTTGGCCTGCGAGCGGAATTGCGAGGGCGTGATGTCGGGCATCAGCGCGACGACGGGAGTCCGCCACAGGGCCGCGCTCAACAATGTGGTGCTGGTGCAGGCCACGAACAGCGGCAGGACAGCCGCCATTGGAATGAATCCGAACGCCAGCGCGGTGATCGGCGCGCCGATGAGGATGAAGGGAATGCGCCGTCCCAAGGGAGTGCGGAGTCGGTCCGACCACGCGCCCACTGGCGGCTGGATGAACAACGCCGCGATGTTGTCGAGCGTCATAAAGAAGCCGATCAGCGCGGGCGAGAGGTCGAACTTGTCGGCCAGGAAGATCGGGACGAAGGCGTTGTACACGCCCCAGATCACACTAACGCCGAAAAAACCAAAGCCGAGCAGGAAGGTCTTGCCGTAGTTGAGTCGGGCGGTCATGGTGTCCTCCGGAAATGGATTGAACGTTAAACGTTTAACGTTCAACGTTTTTTAGACTTTCGACAAATTTCCGTTCTTTCTCCGTCAACCCCGCTTTTTCCAACAGGTCGGGCCGGCGTTCCAAGGTCCGCAAGAGGGATTGCTCGCGGCGCCACTGCGCGATCTTGGCGTGGTCGCCGGAGAGCAGGATGTCGGGGACGGTCATGCCGCGAAATTCGGGCGGACGCGTGTAATGGGGGTATTCCAACAAACCGGAGGCGTGCGAGTCATCCTCCGCCCCGTCCGGGTCGCCGAGAACGCCGGGAATCAAACGGGTCAGCGCGTCGATGAGGATCAGCGCGGGGAGTTCGCCGCCGGTGAGCACGTAATCGCCGACAGAGATTTCGTCGGTGGCGAGACCCTGGCGGATGCGCTCGTCGAAGCCCTCGTAACGTCCGCAGATGAGGGCCAGGCGCGGGTGGGCCGATAACTCGCGGGCCACGGCGTGATCGAAGACGCGGCCCTGCGGTGTGAGGAGTACGATGGGGCAACCCGCTCCGGGCGTCGCGCGAAGCGAGTCGGGCGGGCCGAGGATCGCCTCGACCGCGTCGAAGATCGGCTCGGGTTTCATCACCATGCCGCCGCCGCCGCCATAGGGCATATCGTCGGTGGTGTGATGCTTGTCGCGCGCCCAGTCGCGGATGTTGTGCAGGCGCACGTCGAGCAGGCCGCGCTGGCGGGCGCGTTGGAGGATACTGCTTTCCAGGTAGGGGGGGAAGACTTCGGGCAGGAGGGTGAAGACCTCGAACTGCATGGCCGGATTGTACTCCCCCGCGCCCGATTTTCGCAATGAAGGTTGCGCATTAAAGTTCGCTAACTTGCGCTCCTTCTTTTCGGATGGTAAGATGACCGCATGGAACTAAAAAGAAAAACGAAATGGAGCATGACGCGCCGTCGTTACCGCCCGAAGAATTGGTTCGCAATCGGATTATTGGTTATTCTCGTCTTGATCGGGCTTTACGTGGATAGTTACATCGTTCCCAATATTCCCTCGCCGTTCATTCCCACGCCGACCGCCACGCGTTCGCCCGAATCGTTCGTCACCGAAGCCCAAGCGTTCTTCCAGGATGGGAAACTGTTGCAAGCGATTGACAAGTACAAAGAGGCGCTGCGCTCCGACCCGCAGGATGATTCGATCTACGTGTCGCTGGCGCAGGCGCAGGTATTTGTCGGTTTGTACGAGGACGCCCAAGCCAGCGCGGAATACGCCCTGCTTTTGAATCCCAACAATTCGATGGCGCACGCGGCGCGCGCCTGGGCGCTGGATTTTCAAGGTAAGTATATCGAAGCGGAAGATTCGGTCCGCCGCGCCATTGACCTCGATCCGAACAACGGAATCGCCCACGCCTACTACGCCGAGATTTTGGTGGACACCGGCGCGTTCGAAAACCTGGCCAAGGCCGCCGAGGAATCACGCGTGGCGGTTTCGCTCACGCCAAACACCATCGAGACGCATCGCGCGCGCGGCTACGTGCTGGAAGCGACCGGAAACTACGAAGAGGCCATCCTCGAGTATCAGGCCGCCATCGCCATCAACGACAACATTCCTGATTTGCATCTCGCCCTCGGGCGCACGTACCGTTTCCTCGGCGTGTACGAGAAGGCCATTTTGGAATTTACCGTCGCCAACTCGCTCAATCCCTCCGATCCCACGCCGGACCTGTTGATCTCGCGCACTTACGCCTCCATCGGCGAATTTGCCAAGGCCACGCAATACGCCCAAACCGCCGTGAACGACGCGCCCACCGATCCAAGCCTGCGCGGCAACTACGGCGTGATGCTCTACCGCAACGTGGACTGGGCCGAGGCCGTCGTTCAGTTGGGTTTCGCCGTCAATGGCGGGACGATGGAGGATGGGAAAGTCATCGAAAACATTCCCATCTCCACCGACATTCGCGTGGCCGAATATTATTACACCTACGCCATGGCCCTGGCGCGAGTCAACCGTTGCGGCGAGGCCTTGCAGGTCGCGCAACTCGTGCTGGGCCGCCTGCCGGGCGTTGAGGAGGCTGTGGCCGCCTCCAACCGCGCCATCGAAATTTGCGAGACCAACCTCTCCGTCACGGTCACGCCCACGTTGCCTGGCGCGTTGGAAGTCCCCTCGGCCACACCCTCCCCCACCTCCACGCCATGAACGTTATCCAGCGACGAAACCTGTTCCGCCGCGGACAGGGTACCAATATTTACCGCCTCTTCTTTATGATCGTTGTGATTTTGAGCGGGATGTGGCTCATCACCCAACTGCGGACCGGCGAGGTCAAGCCGCTTTTCCTGCCGACGCCCACGCCCACGCGCACGGTCGTTTCCTACGCCCTGGAGGGGGACGCGTTTTTCACAGCCGGCAACCTCGACAAGGCGATCGCGGCCTACCAGGAGGCGGTGCGCGTCGACCCGGGCAACGCGGAAATTTGGGCGAAACTGGCGCGCATTCAGACATACTCCTCCTCCCTGTTGACCACCGACGCCGCCCGCCTCGCCCGCCTGACCGAGGCGCTGGATTCGATCAACCAAGCCGCGGCCCTCGCCCCCGACGACTCGACCGTCCACGCCATCCGCGCCTTCGTGCTGGACTGGAACGCCAGTTCCGTGCTGGTGGATAAAAAGAAGGCGCAAGCCTACCTTGCCGAGGCCGAGCAGGAGGCCGTGCGCGCCATTTCCCTCGACAATACGAACACCCTCGCCCTGGCCTTCTACGCCGAAATCCTGGTGGACCAGCAAAAATGGACCGAGGGCCAGCAAAATATCGAGCAGGCCCTCCAACGCGAGGACGCGGCCACGCTCATGGACGTGCATCGCGTTTATGCCTATGTGCTGGAGTCCCTCGGCCTCTACAACCAGGCCATCCAGGAATACGACAAGGCCATCGCCCTCACCCCGAACCTGACCTTCCTCTACCTGCGCGCCGGCGCGAACTATCGCCGCCTGGCATTCGGCAGTCTCAACGAGGAGTCGGCGCGGGTTTTGTACGAAAAGTCGTTGGAGTATTTCGCGCGCGCCGCGGCGATCAACGAGCAGTTGGAAGTCTACGATCCGATTCCCTATCTTTCCATCGCCAAAACCTATTCCCAAACCGGCGATTATTTCGCGGCGGCCATCAATGTGCAGAAAGCGCTTGACTTTGACCCCTCGAATGCCGATACATACGGTCAGTTGGGAATCGTCTTCTTCAAGTCGCGCAACTACGAGGGTTCCATCCCCGCGCTCCAATGCGCGGTGCGCGGTTGCACCGCGGAAGTATCCTGCGAGGCGCGCGGCGGATGCGTCGAAGGGGATTTGGGAACGCAAGTGACGGGCCTGCCGCTTTCGGCGAATACCATCGTCTATTACTACACCTACGGTTCGGTGCTGGCCGCGCTCAGCCGCCCCAAGGACAACAAGTGCGGCGAAGCCCTGGCGGTGATGGATGAAGTGTGGGCCTTCTACCAATCGAACGAGGAGATCCGCGAGGCAGACACCAGCATTCCCGGCATCGTGGAGTCCGCACAGTTGATCTGCGAGGGGTTGGGGGTGAGTCCAACGAGTGTGCCAACGGCGGCCCTTCCGAACGTCACGCCCGAAGCGACCGGGACGCCGGGGCCGTAATTCAGAATTCTGAATTTCACCATCGGAATTCTGTAAGAATTTTCCCATTCCCCTTGACTTCACTTTCAAAGGCAGGTATTATTTGCCCATCTTTAGCGCTCGATGGTTGAGAGCGCTAATTCTCTTGTAATCACATAAACGGAGGTTTTCTCATGAGCTCGAAACTGTCCCTCAAACCGCTTGGCGACCGCCTCGTGGTGGAACCCATCGAACAGGAAGAGGTCACCGCGGGTGGCATCGTCTTGCCGGAGACGGCGAAGGAAAAGCCGCAACAGGGCAAGGTGCTGGCCGCCGGCCCCGGCGCGCGCGACGATGAAGGCAAGCGCATCGAAATGGATGTCAAAGTCGGCGACAAGGTGCTGTACGCCAAGTATTCCGGCACCGAATTCAAAATGAACAACAAGAAGTATCTCATTCTGCGCGAGAGCGACCTGCTCGCGATCCTTGACTGATAGGAGGAAGTTCCCATGGCCGCTAAACAACTCGTATTTTCCGAAGACGCCCGCCGCCGCTTGAAAGAGGGCATGGATGTCGTCGCCAATGCCGTCTCCGCCACGCTTGGACCGAAAGGCCGCAACGTGGCCGTGGACCGCAAGTTCGGCTCTCCCACCATCACCCACGACGGTGTTTCCGTCGCGAAAGAAATTGAGCTGGAAGACCCGTTTTCCAACATGGGCGCGCAACTTCTGAAGGAAGCCGCCCAGAAGACCAACGATATCGCCGGCGACGGCACGACCACTTCCACCGTCCTGGCGCATGCCATCGTCAACGAGGGCCTGAAGGCCCTGGCCGCGGGCTTCAACCCGATGCTCCTCAAGCACGGCATTGAACTCGCCACCGCAGAGGTTGTCAAGTCGCTCAAGAAGATGGCAACCAAGATTGACACCAAGGAAGAGATCGCCTCCGTCGCCACCAACTCCGCCGCGGACCCCGAGATTGGCAACTTGATCGCGGACGTGATGGACAAGGTTGGCAAAGATGGCGTCATCACCGTCGAAGAGTCCAAGTCCCTACAATTCGAGACCGAGTTCGTCGAAGGTATGCAGTTTGACCGCGGCTACATTTCGGCTTACTTCATCACCAACACCGAGCAGATGGAAGCCATCATCAGCGAGCCGTACATCCTCATCAATGAGAAGAAGATTTCCGCCGCCCAGGACATCGTCCCCATCCTCGAGAAATTGGTTCAGATCGGCAAGCGCGACCTGGTCATCATTGCCGAGGACATTGATGGCGAAGCCCTTGCCACGCTCGTGCTGAACAAACTGCGCGGCATGTTGAACGTGCTGGCCGTCAAAGCCCCCGGCTTTGGCGATCGCCGCAAGGCCATGTTGCAAGACATCGCCATTCTCACCGGCGGTACCGTCATCTCCGAGGAGATGGGCCGCAAACTCGAGACTGCCACCCTGAACGATCTTGGCAAAGCCGAGAAGGTTGTGGCTGACAAAGAGAATACCACCATCGTCGGCGGCAAAGGCAAGAAGAGCGATATCGAAGGCCGCATCAAAGAGATCCGCGCCGAGATTGACAAGTCTACCAGCGACTACGATAAGGAAAAACTCCAGGAACGTCTCGCCAAGTTGTCCGGCGGCGTCGCCATCGTGCGCGTCGGCGCGGCCACCGAGACCGAGATGAAGGAAAAGAAGCACCGCGTCGAAGATGCCCTCTCCGCGGCCCGCGCAGCCGTCGAAGAAGGCATCGTCCCCGGCGGCGAGATCTCGCTCATCAACGCGGCCGACAGCCTCGACAAGGTGAAGGGCGAGACCGAAGAGGAGCAGGTCGGCATCAACATGGTCAAGAAGGCCCTCGAAGCCCCGATCCGCAAACTGTCTGCCAACGCGGGCCAGGACGGCTCGGTGGTCATTGACGGTGTGCGTCGCAAGGCCAAGGAACTCAAGAACAAGAACATCGGTTACAACGTTCTCACGAACGAATACACCGACATGATCAAGGCCGGCGTGATCGACCCAGTCAAGGTTGTGCG
>CAZVAX010000019.1:0-45034 GCA_964625215.1 uncultured Anaerolineaceae bacterium
GCGGGAGAAGGAAAGCCTCTACCCGCAGAAGCCGGAACCGACGAGAAGACGAGCGTCAACGCAACGACCCCGCAGAGAAGGGGAAGAATGAGACTAATGGAAAGAATCCGTTTGCTCATGTCCGCTCCCGAAATGCAAGAATGTTTGCGACCCCACTATACAACCGGAAGGCGGCAAGGGTCAAGTAGGGAAATCCCTACCTTTTTCCATACCCCATAGAATGGCTTCGGCCCTCGAGGATATGCCCGCTTTCTTGTAAATGTTTGTGAGATGTTTTTCGACCGCCTTCTCACAAATACGAAGCTTAGCGGCGATCTGCCTGTTTGCGAGTCCTTTCATTAGCAGTCGCAACACTTCCATTTCCCGGTTTGATAATTGGGTATTGTTCTTGGATGGAGTTTCAAAGTTCATCAGTCCTCCTTATGAACCAAGTTTGCTTTGTCGTATTTTACCCCCCCGATTTTTGTGTCAAGCAAATTGCAATCTACTAACGTGAATTCGGGATAAGGGTTTTGCGCGTCATCGCGAGACGCCGAAGGCGTCGACGCAATCCCTACGAGCGAGGAGACGGCTTCGCAGCGCTCGTCATGACGGCTGACTTGGATTACCCCGAACTGACGTTACAACAATCGCGTTCGCGCAATTGCCTTTTCCCTCGAAAGCCTATACAATTACGTCACATCGAGTCCAATTTACGAAAGGCGGTTCGGATGAAACAAGATCGCTTTCTGTTGGGAATTTTGATCGGTATCGGCGCGCTCGTGGCGCTGGCGTTGGGGCTGTTCTTCCTCCGCAAAGACAGCGCCCTGGCCTACGGCCCCGAAGACGCGCCCGAAGGCGTGGCGCATAATTACGTGGCGGCGATCTTCCAGCGCGATTACGAACGGGCCTACTCCTACCTGGCCGAGAAAGACGGCAAACCCACCTTCAGTCAATTCAAGCAAGCCTTCCTGCGGGGGCGCGTCAATTTCGAAAACGTCGGCGTGGATGTGGCCGCGGCCGAGATCAACGGCGACCAGGCTCTCGTCACGCTCTACATTCAACATGGCTCCAGCGATCCCTTCTCCCCCGGCTACCGCAGCGAGGAGCTCGCCGTTCTGGTCTTGCAGGAGGGCGACTGGAAGATCGAGCAAATGCCCTACAACTTCTGGTCCTACGACTGGTATCCCCTCTCCACGCCCATCCCGCCGAAAATTCCGTAACCGGAGGTTCACATGCGCGCCGTTCGCCGTCTCTATTTTTACCTGGTCGCGTTCATCACCCTCGAAGTGGTGATGTGGGGACTGATCGGTCTGTTACGAAGCATCCTCTCCCCCGTCCTGAGCGGAAGCGAGGACGCGCTCGCCTCGTCCCTCTCCCTCATCCTGGTCGGCGTCCCCCTCTTTCTGCTCCACTGGCTGTGGGCGCAGCGCGTCTCCGCCGCGGACCAGGAGGAGCAAACCTCCACCCTGCGGGCCGTCTTCCTCTACGGAGTCCTGCTCGCCACCCTCGTGCCGGTGGTTCAAAACGCGCTGGCCTTCGTGGATCGGTCCCTGCTCGAACTGGCCGACCTCGAAACCTACAACGCCGTGCTGGGCGGCGAGCAAAGTTGGGTTGACAACCTGATCGCCATCCTGCTCAACGGCGTGGCGGCCTGGTATTTCGAGTCCGTGTTGCGCCGCGACTGGCCGGGCCTCGCCAACACAGATAACTTCGCCGACGTGCGCCGCCTGTATCGCTACATCTGGCATCTTTACGGCTTCTTGATGACGGTCTTCGGCGCGCAACAGGTGATTCAATTTTTGCTCTACATTCCCTCCGAGGTTCTCGGCCAAACCAGCCGCGACTTGCTCATGAACGGACTCTCCCTGCTGATCGTCGGAGCGCCGCTTTGGGTGGTCAGTTGGCGCGCTTGCCAGGCCGCCGCGCTCCAGCCCGGCGAACGCGATTCCAACCTGCGCTTTGGCGTGCTTTTCCTGCTCACCCTTTCGGGCGTAGCGGTGGTCCTCTCGGCGGGCGGCACGCTCCTGAATTACCTCCTGCGTTGGGCGCTGGGCGAGGTCTTCTCGATCACCGCCTTCCTGCGCGAAATCACCGACGCGGTTTCACTCGGCGTGCCTTTCGCTACCGTGTGGGCCTACTACGGCCTCTGGCTTAACCGCGACACCGATGCGGTGACCGACGTGGAACGCCGCGACGGACTGCGGCGCTTCTACCATTACGTGCTGGCCTTCGCCGGACTCGTCTCCGCCTTTACGGGCCTGGCCCTCATCCTCTCGTTCATCATTGACGTGGTAGCGGATCGCCAACTTTGGGGCGTGGACCTGCGCTCGCGCGTTTCCGCGGCCCTCGCCACTGCCCTGGTCGGCCTGCCGGTGTGGCTCATCCACTGGCGTCCGATGCAGGCCAAGGCTCTGGTGCAGGGAATCGCCGGCGGGGCCGCGCGCCGCTCGCTCGTGCGCAAAGTGTATCTCTACCTGGCGCTCTTCGCGGCGGTCATGGGCGGGATGGTCTCGGCGGTCAACCTGGTGAATCACCTCCTGCAGGCCCTGCTCGGCTCCGAGCCGCTGGATGTAACCGGCCTGCTCAACGCGCTTCAATTACTGATCCTCTTTTTGATCATGCTGGCCTATCACCTCACCTGCCTGCGCGTGGACGGGTCGGAGGCGACGCGCGCCCTGATCGAACGGCGCGAACAGTTCACGACGCTCGTGTTCGAGGGCGCGGGGAGCGGCTTCGGGGATGCGATCCGCGCGGCGGCGGAGAAGCAGGCACAGGGTCTCGCGGTGACCGTGCTGGAGGCGGGCGCGGCGATTCCGGCGGAGGCATCGTCGGCGCGGGTGGCGATCCTGCCCTCGAGCCTGGCCGTCCATCCCACCGAATCCCTGCGCGCCTTCCTCGATTCGTTCGAGGGCCGGGTGATCGTGGTGCCGCAGTCCGACTCAAAATGGCTGTGGGTGGATCACGACCGCAAGCCGGCTGAGAACGCGGCGATTGCCCTGCGCCAACTTTCGGAGGGACAGCCGGTGAAACTGGGCGGGACGTCCGCGTTCATGGCGATGGTCTACATTTTCGCCGCCATCGCCGCGCTCGAACTTTTGTTGCTCCTGGTCTCGCTCGGCGTCGGGTTGTTGCTGAATTAAAAATGACTCGTGATATACTTTTGAAAACATTTTGCGCGAGGGTTCAACCATGAGAGTCACCGTCCTTCAAGAAAATCTTGCCCGCGGGTTAAGCACCGTGTCCCGCGCCGTTTCGCCGCGCAGCACCCTGCCGGTGCTGGCGAATATTTTGATCGCCAGCGACGAAGGCCGCCTGCGCCTTTCCGCCACGAATCTCGAAATGGGAATCACCTGCTGGATTCCGGCGCGCATCGAGGAGGAAGGCTCCACCACCGTTCCCTCGCGCACCTTCTCGGACCTGGTCAACACCCTGCCCGGCGACCAGGTGCAATTCTCGCTCGATACAAAAACCCAAAACCTGCACGTGCGCTCCGGCGCGTCGAACAACGACATCAAGTGCATAGACGCCCAGGAGTTTCCTCCACTACCCGTGCCGGACCTCGAAGGCGCGATCCAGTTGAATGTGGTGGACTTCAAGGAGATGATCCGCCAAGTGGCCTTTGCCGCCTCCACCGACGAGGCTCGTCCCGTGTTGATGGGCGTGTTGATGAAAGTGGAAAAGGATCAGGTGACGATGGCCGCCGCGGACGGCTTCCGCCTGTCGGTGCGCAAGGCCGTGTTATCCTCCCCCGCGCCCCACGCGCTGACGGCCATCATCCCGGCCCGCGCGTTGAGCGAACTGGCGCGCATCGCCGCCGACGGCGAGGATATGATCTCGATGGTCGTGCCGAAAGGCCGCGGCCAGGTCGTCTTCCGCGTGAAGGACGCCGAACTCGTCTCGCAATTGATTGACGGCGCGTTCCCCGATTACCAGCAGATCATCCCGCGCAACTACAAGTCGCGCACGCTCGTCTCCACCGCCTCGTTGTTGAAGGCCTGCAAACAAGCCGAGATCTTCGCCCGCGAGGGATCGAACGTGGTGCGGCTCGATATTAAGGGCGCCAACGGCGGCTCGAAACCCGGCGAGGTGGAAATCTCCGCCACCTCCGAAGAGACCGGCAAGAACGAGACCATCGTCGAAGCGACCGTGGATGGCGGAGGCGTGTTGATCGCGTTCAACGTCAAGTTCCTGCGCGAGGTGTTGGAGGTGGTCAAGTCGCCCAATGTGGCGTTGGAAACCTCCGCCGCCAACGCGCCCGGCGTGGTGCGTCCCGTCGGCGACGATAATTTCATGCACGTTATCATGCCGATGCACCTAGGGTGAAATCGGAATTCAGAGATAAAAATCCCCGCCTCATCGAGACGGGGATTTTTTCATCTTAAACCGGCGGCGCGCCCGGCATCAATATCTTGAAGGTCGCGCCTTTGCCGGGACCCTCGCTCTCGGCCCAGATGCGTCCGCCCTGGGCGACGATCAGTCCGCGCGCGATGGACAGGCCCAGCCCAAGTCCGCCGTAGCGACGCGTGAGCGGGTCCTCGCCCTGTTTGAATTCCCGGAAGATGCGTTCGAGGTTTTCGCGGGCGATGCCCAGTCCGTTATCCTGCACCCATACCAGCGCGTCCGTTCCCTCCGGCCGCGCGCCGAGGATGATCTGCTCGCCGATGGGCGAAAATCGAATGGCGTTGTTCAGCACATTCACCAGGGCGGAAACCATCTTTTCCACATCCACGTGAACGATGATCTCGTTTTCCGGCGTATCGAAAACGATGCGCTGGGCCTTAGCCTCCGCGAGGATATGCACCTCCTTGGCCGCGGCGTGTAACACTCCCTGCGCCGACGCCGGTTTGACTTTGTACACCAGGCCGTCTGTTTCGAGCAGGGTGAGGTTGGTCATATCCTCCACGAGGGCGCGCATCTTGAGGGCGGCGTTCAACACCTGTTCGGCGTGCTCCGAAAGTTCGCCTTGCGCGTCTTCGCGCAGGAAAGTCGCGTAACCGATGATGATACCCAGCGGCGTGCGAAGTTCGTGCGAGGCCAGGGTCAGGAAATCGCTTTTCAGGCGGTCGGCCTCGTTGGCCTTGTCGAGCGCTTGCTGCAGGGCGTAAACCAGGCGGGCATTGTGAATCGCAACGGCCGCATGCGAACCGATCACCGACAAAAGGGACTCGTCCTCGGCTGTAAATTCGCCGCCGATTTTGTTGAGCGCCTCGATCACGCCGGTCAGCCGATTGCGAATGCGCATCGGCACTCCCAACAAGGATTGGACGAGCAAGCCGGATTTCTTGGCGACCGCCCCATAATGACGCGGATCCTTCGACGCGTTGTTGATCACGATGGGGCGGTTCGTGCGGAACACGGTTCCGGCGAGGCTGTTTTCGATGGGGACGGTCAGTTGTTTGAGTTGGTCCGCATTCGAGGCGCTGGTGGCGGCAAAAAACAGATGGGGCTGTTTTTCATCATAGAGCAAAATGGATGCGGCTTCACATCCGAGCAACTCAGCGGCGGTGCGGATAATGATGTGCAACAACTCGTCCAGGTCGAGCGTGGAATTCAGACTCACGCTCAAATCCACCAGGCGGCTTAGTCGTTCGAGCGAGGCTTGGGTGACGGGCAATTGATTGATATGGGATGCGTCTGTCATAGTCCCAGTGTAGTCAAAATGGCGGGGAAAAGCAACTGCCTTTTGGAATGGAACAAATGTTCTAATATTTTTGACGACAAAAAAGGGATGCGACGCGCGCGTCCCTGGGTTGACTCCGCTTCGAGCGCGGACTCCCTACCCTGCTTGCGCCTCTTCCGAACCCCGCGCGGGAATCCGCTTCGACCAAACCAACCAACCGATGAAGAGCGCCATGCCGAGCCAGGATGCCGGCGCGGCGAGCGTCCCGCCAAGCGCCATATTGAATCCCGGTTGCAGAAACATGACTGGCAATCCAGCCGTCGCATTGACCGCGCCATGCGCCAACGCGGCCGACCAGGGGCTTTGCGTGTTCAAGTAGAGCCAGGCAAAGACGGTTCCCAGCAAAATGCAGAAGGCGATCATCATGAAGATGCCCGCCACCGGGTAGCCGGGATAGTTGAGTCCCTGCGCGACGGCGGGCGCGTGCCAGACGCCCCAGATCGCGCCGCTGAGCAGGATCGCCTTCCATTGACCGAGAGGCAGGAGATGCGGCAAAAGGAACCCGCGCCAACCCAATTCCTCGCCCAGGGCGAATAGCACATTGATGAACGGCGCGAGAAGGATCGCAAACGCGATTTGGATGGCGATGACCAGAACCGGCGGAATCGTCGCGCCTCCCGGCGCGGCGGATAGCGCATCGCGCATCATAGTGAATTCCAAATCCAATTTGGCGACGCCGAACAGCAAGGCGAAAAGTCCGCCCGCGATGGAGAGCGCGGCTGGAAGGAACCAGGCCCACAAGTAGTAGCGTTTCGGGCCGAGCCGGTTCAGGTTCAGCGAACGAAACGGCTTCTTTTGGACCAGGAGCGTGGTCGCGATCGCGGCGATACCTGGTCCCCACATGGCGAGCGCCCACAGACCTGTCGTCGCCAACTGCGCGGTGGTGGGATCCATATCCCGAAAGAGAAGTGGGGTCAGGAACAGAGGCCAGGATATGGCGAAGGTGATGACGAGGAACCAGAGGAGGGCTTTTTTGTCGGCCATGTTGTCTCCTACACAGGTCTGGATCGCTCGCGACGCGCGCTGCGCGTGAGCGGACGTTTGGCGATCACGTTGATCTTATTGGCGTTCTCGATGATGTGCGTGGACACAACCTCCCAGCCCTCCGCGCCCCAGGTATTGAGCAACTCCTCCAACGGCTCGGCTTTCACGCCGCGAAAGAACCCGCCCACGGTTTGCACGCGATACTCCCATTGTTTGATCTCTTCGGCCATGTCGTTCTCCTTTCGGCGCGGGCTACGGATTCTCCCGCCGCCACAACAGATACGAGTAGACAATCGGCACGAGGGCTGTGATGAGCATGGCGAACAGCATCAGCCAGACGCCGATTTCGCCGAGGAATGCGCTGACGATGGTCGCCGCGCCCGCCAGCATGAACAGCTTCGCGCCGAGTTTATGCGTCTCGTCCCACACCGTTTCGCTGGAAAGCGTCCAGGGCGTGCGGATGCCGATGAAGAAATTGCGCTTCGCTTTTCCTGTCAGGTAGCCAGCCCCGATGAACAGCAAGCCGACCGCCGGCAGGAGCATGACGGTCATATTGAACTGGTATCCCAACGATGCGGCCAGAGTCAGGGCGTAGACGAAGAGCATGTACGCCGCGAAGATCATGATGAACCAGTTGAACGCGCCGCGGAATTTGGCGATGTTGGCTTTGAGGGGGTCAATATGCGGAATGACCAGGAACAGGGGAATCAACGCCGCCGTGACGATCGGCAGGAGGAAGACGCCCCAGAATTTGGACATGTAGCCGTCCACCTCGCCCGCCGCGTTCCAGTGAGAGGGCATGGGGTCAGGCAGGCGGTTCCAGAGGACGAGTCCCGCGGCCAGCGCGGCGGCGATCAAGACGAGCGAAACGAAAACGGTTGTTTTGTTGGACATTTTTCTCCTTGCGTTTCAGTGGGGCGGAATGGCATCACCTGCACTCCCCGGCGCTTGCGTCCGGGGCAAGTGTGCGCCAGGCGCAAGAGTCCGCCCCACGCGTTTCACGTGAAACTTACTTATCCTTGGGCGCCTGCTTCTCAGCCAGCGAGACCATGCCGCTAAGACCGCCAAGGTTCATTGTGTCTACCGCGGACGAAGGGACGATCACCAGCGCGCCCTTTTCCTTCAAGCCCTCGAAGAGCATGTTCATGGCGCGCAGGTGAAGCGCGGTCGGGTTGTCAATGTAGGCCTGGGAGGCTTCGGCGAACGAGGCCGCGATCTGCTTCTCGGACTCGCCCAGAATGACTCGCGCCTGGCGTTCGCGTTCGGCCTGCGCCTGGCGCGACATGGCGTCCTCCAAATCCTGCGGGATGACGATGTCGCGAATCTCCACCGAGTTGACGGTCACGCCCCAAGGGGTGGTGCGCTCGTCAATGATGTGCTGGAGCTCTTCGTCAATCGCGGCGCGGCCAACCAGGATATCGGCCAACATCATGCGCCCGATGATGTCGCGCAGGGCGGTTTGCGCGGCCCATGCGATGGCGGCGCGATAGTCTTCCACTTCGAGCGCGGCTTTTTCGGCGTCCCATACGACCCAGAACAGCACCGCGTCCACATCCACGGGAACGGTGTCCTTGGTCAGCGTTTTCTCCGCCGCGAACGGCGTGACCATGACGCGGCTGTCAATCCAGCGCGGCAGGGTGTCCACGATGGGGATGATCCAAAACATGCCGGGGCCGGCGAGTTTGTGGAATTTGCCCAGGCGCAGGATCACCGCCTTTTCCCACTGTGAGGCGATCTTCAACGAGAACAAAATGTACGCGCCGATCAGCGTCAGCGCGACGACGTACGCGCCGATCCATCCGTCGGCCGCCTTGCCGTCCATGAGGAGCGCTCCTAATACCGTCGCGATCATGATCACGGCGTAGATCGCGCCGGCGACGCCCGAGATGTGCAGGTTGTCGTTGACGGCCTTGTTCTTTTGAAGGGTGTTCTTTACAAATTTTGCGTCCATTGCATACTCCTTTTTGCTTGGTTGTTATTTATTCCGGGATTTCAATTGCTCGCCGACTATCTGTTGAATTTCTGTTTCTGTGAATCCAAGCCGAGACGCTTCTTCGATGTATCTGCGCGCCAGCGTTTCTAACGACTCGCGTCGCATGCGTTCGGTCACTTTGGGGGGCGGCTTTTCGGTGATGTAGGTGCCGCGTCCCTGTTGGGTGGAGATGATGCGGTCTTCGTCCAGAATGCGGTATGCCCGCGCCACGGTGTTGAAGTTGATGCGCAATTCGGTCGCGAGGGCGCGCACGGTGGGAAGTTGATCGCCGGGTTGAAGAATGCCGCTGGCGATCTGAGCCTTGACCTGGTCCACGAGCTGAATGTAGATGGGGGAGTCCGCTCGGAGGTCCAGATGGAAGCGCTTGCTAAAGGTGGAAACGATATTTGTGTTCATGGCGTTAATCGGTCTGATTTGCTGAAAATTGTATCATTGTATGATTGTACTAATTGTATGCCAATTTGCTGTTTTGTCAAGCCCTTCTTCCCTGGCAGGAGATATGGTCGGTTGTGATAGAATCCCGACCGCTAATGAACCATTTCCCGCGTTAATGGCGGACCGGAAGGAGACTTTGATGGAACAACAGACTGGCACGTTTGCAGTGAAAAAAGGTTTGGCGCAGATGCTCAAGGGCGGCGTCATCATGGATGTGGTGACTCCCGAACACGCCAAGATCGCGGAGGACGCGGGCGCCTGCGCCGTGATGGCCCTGGAACGCGTCCCGGCGGACATTCGCGCGCAGGGCGGCGTGGCGCGCATGAGCGATCCCGAATTGATCCTGCGCATCATGGATTCGGTGACCATCCCTGTCATGGCAAAATGCCGCATCGGACATTTCGTGGAGGCGCAGATCCTCGAATCGCTCGGCGTGGATTACATTGACGAATCCGAAGTGCTGACTCCCGCGGACGAATCGTTCCACATTTTGAAGCACAATTTTAAAGTCCCGTTCGTGTGCGGATGCCGAAACCTCGGCGAGGCGCTGCGACGCATCGGCGAGGGGGCGGCGATGATCCGCACGAAAGGGGAAGCCGGCACGGGCGATGTGGTCGAAGCGGTTCGTCACGCGCGAACGGTCATGGGCGAGATCCGCCGCCTGGTCACGATGGACGACGCGGAGTTGATGACCTATGCCAAGGAAATCGGCGCGCCGTACGAACTCGTCAAAGAGACGAAGGACCTTGGGCGCATGCCGGTGGTCAATTTTGCGGCGGGCGGAGTCGCGACGCCCGCGGACGCGGCGTTGATGATGCAACTCGGCGTGGACGGAGTCTTCGTCGGTTCGGGCATCTTCAAGAGCGGCAACCCGGCCAAGCGCGCCGCGGCCATCGTGAAAGCGGTGACGCATTATCAGGACGCATCCATCCTCGCGGAGGTGAGCAAGAATCTCGGCGAACCGATGGTTGGGCGCAACGTTTCGCAAATGCCCGAGGGCGAAAAGATCGCCGGGCGCGGTTGGTAAGAGAGGAGATTGAATATGTACGCCATTGTGACCGCGGGCGGAATCCCGCAACCCGAAGACCCGCTGTATTCTTATTCCAGAGGCGACTCGAAAGCCCTGATTGACATGGCCGGCAAGCCCATGGTGCAGTGGGTGGTGGACGCGCTCAACGACGCCCAACACGTGGATGAGATCATTATGATCGGCATCTCGGCCAAGACCGGTTTGGCGAGTCGCAAACCGATCCATTACATGTCCAATCAGGGGCGGATGTTATCCAACATCGTGGCAGGCGTGAACAAGGCGCTCGAATTGGATCCGAAGACCGAGTATGTGCTGGTGGCGTCTTCGGATATTCCCACCCTGCGCGGCGAGATGGTGGACTGGCTGATTGACGCTTGCATGCAAACCGAAGATGAGCTGTATTACGGCGTTTGCCCGCGCGAGGTGATGGAGGAACGTTTCCCCGATTCGCGGCGCACCTACACCCGCCTCAAGGATATGGAACTGTGCGGCGCGGACATCCACATTTCACACGTCCGCATGGCGACGGATCATCTCGACCTGTGGGAGAGATTGATCGGCAATCGTAAGTCGCCGCTGGCGCAGGCCTCCCTCGTGGGGCTGGACACCTTCTGGAAGATTCTCACCCGCAGTATCACATTGGAAGATCTGGTCGCACACTTGTCCAAGCGCATCGGCATCCAAGGTCGCGCCATCGTTTGGGATCGCGCCGAACCGTGCATGGATGTGGACAAGCCGCACCAACTGGAACTGCTGCGCGCCGATCTCGAGGAGCGTGTTGCCAAAGAAAAGGCCGCCGCCAAGCGCGCCGCGAAAAAAGCCGCGCTCCCCGCGCCCGCCCCGAAAAAGGTCCTGAAAGACGCCGCCCTCAAAAGTCGAAGCGCGGCGTCCAAGAAGAAACCGGCCATGAAGAAACCGTCTGCTGGAAAACCTGCGGCGCGCAAAAAGTGAAATGAGTTTTCGTTCCCTGCTCGAGCTTGACGCGCGTCTCTCCGACCGCCTGCGTGTGGCCGAACAACCCGGCTTGTTGCGAACGCTGGCGGTTCTCTTTGCCCATTCGGGCGATTCGTGGGTTTGGGTTCCTGCGTTGATCGCGTTGTGGTTTTTCAGCGCGTCGTTCTGGCAACGTTGGGAGGTTGTTGAATTCGCGGGCATCGTCGCGCTGGCCGTGATCGTGATGAGCGTCAAATTCAGCGTGCGCCGCCGCCGACCCGAAGGCGACTGGGGCGGCATCTATCGCAACACCGACCCGCACTCCTTCCCCTCGGGACACGCGGCGCGCGCCTTCTTGATCGCCGTACTCGCCACGGGTCTCGCGCCCGTCTGGCTGGTCGTCGCGCTCTGGGTGTGGGCTCCCCTCGTTTCGCTGGCGCGCGTCGCCATGGGGGTGCATTACCTCTCGGACGTGGTAGCCGGCGCGGTGTTGGGGACGATCGTCGGCATCGTCGGCTTGCAGGTCCACCCATTTCTCTTCGACGCGTTGGAAAATTTGACCGGTGTTCCCCTCTGGTGAATCCGACTCCCCCATTTGATAGACAAGAGCGACGCTCTGAAATGCGCGTCGCTCTCTTTTTAATCCGGCGCGGATGACGGATGTGCGATTCTCAAAAGCGGGGTAAAATTTTCCCTGCTGAGGTTTCGACACTTTTCCGACAGGGATTCGACATGCGCATTGCAAAAAATCTACGCAAAGACCAGGAAACGATTCTTCGATTTCTCGACGTGTTCGGCGGAGGCTCCGCGGCGCTCGGCTCGAGCAACAAACATGCCCAGGCGGGCTTCTTCGTTTTGGCCGGAGATTTTATCCGGAACTTCATCGAAGACAACTTTTTCAAAAAAGTGGACTTGCTTCTGAAGGCCTTGGAGGAAGGCGGCTTCCCGCCGGACGAGGGTCCCATCGGCGCGATGCGGGAGGGGCAAAAGAAAAGTAAAGAGTCCGCCGAGCAATTGCATAAGGCCGCCAAAGCCTGGCAGGGCGGCGACGAGGAGGCGCGCGTGGATGTGAGTTGGGAATCGAGCCAATACTCCTCCACCGTCCGCCAGCATCTCGACCGCCTCAAGAACCTGATCTTCCCCCTTCTCGAACAGAATCTCTCTCCCGAAGAGGAGCAAAAGATTTTGCAGGGTCTCAACAACATCGTCTTCGAGACTTCAATGAACGGCGACGCGGACAAATACGACAAACTGATCGAAATGCTCGAGGAAGAGCTGAGCGACTGGAAATAACGCTTCTTTCGGACCGCCCGATGCGCGCCTTCGACCTGACCGATCTCCTCCGCCACCAAGCGGACTCGAACAACCTCTACCTCGAATTCTTGCGCGTCCCCGACCTGAGCATGGGACTCTACATCCTCCCCGCGGGCGGGACCGATCCGCAGAGTCCGCACACGGAGGATGAGGTGTATTACGTGGTGAGCGGGCGCGCCAAGATTCGAGTCGCGGAGGAAGATCGCGACGTGCAAGCGGGGTCAATTGTGTATGTGGCGAAGAACGTGGAACATCGCTTCCACTCGATCGAGGAGGAGTTGAGGGCGTTGGTGTTCTTCGCGCCGGCGGAGTATTTAGGTCAAAAGACTTTTTGAAATGGGGGAGACGATTTTTTCAGGTAATTGGGGATCGAAACGGCGTCTGAGATTTCCAATTACCTCTGCCGCATTTCCGCTTGCCAATAAAGTCCTCCACTCTGTGTCGCACAGAGGCGAATTTATATCTTTTTCACACCGCATCCAACCTGCCAGAAAATAGCCTTCGCCCTCCGGGATACTCTCGTTACACACATCGCAAATCGCATCATTTACACGATCAGGATTTTGCTCCCACCAATGTTTCGCCTGTTCGTGCGACCACATCTTGATCGCCAGCGCTACTTCTCGCGCCGCGCCTTTTAGATCTTCAGGCTGTTGAGGCTTGACAACATTTTGCGCTTCAATCGCTTTCAACGCTCTGAGAGCGGCATCACGTACCGCTTGATTTTTGTCGCTAAGTAGTGTTTCAAGGGGTTGAATCGCGCGCGGATCTTTTTTGCTCTCGAGCGCTTTGATGATTTCTAAAGCGCGGATAGAATTACTCTGATCCGTCTTGCCGACAATGGAGTCAGGCGCTGCATTCACAGATTGCAACCTGCGAGTATCTTTAAGATCCATGATGTGCATCTCAATTTCATCAATTCTTCCAAAGGCAAACGCGACTATCGGTTGTTTCCTAAAGTCGAAAAGAAAGTAAGCGAGTAATAAAAGCGGGAACGGCACGCAAAACCACGCATTAATTTTAAGAACCCTCACGACAAAAACCGAGAACGCGCTCAGAAGAAGCGGAAATAGCAGGATGCCATTAAGTTGTGTACAAAACAATTTTAAGCGCGAAATTTTCCCGGATCGGCGTTCATATCGATCGCCAATCATCGCAAGGGTAAAGCAAACAGCGAAACATGCCAACAGGCCGTATAATAAATAGAGTTCCATGGTTCACTCCTTGAAGACAAACTTAATTCTGATCCTGTCAAGTAAAACGAAGTTAACCGAAACATCATGAAGCGTGAATAACTTTGAGGAGTATGGCAAATTTAGATTGCAGTTTATCATATCCTCGAGCCCCTTGGCGATTCGCTTCATTCAGGAACCTTTATGCTCCAACTCAAAACCACCCCCTTCCACCCCCGCACCTCCGCCCTGTGCCAGCCGCAGAATTGGCGCAAGTGGGCCGGTTATTTTGTCGCCGGGTCGTACGAGCATACGCTCGACCGCGAGTATTGGGCGATCCGCAATTCGGCCGCGCTGATTGACGTGTCGCCGCTGATCAAGTACCTCATCACCGGCAGGGACGCGGCCGCGCTCTTGCACCGCGTCACCACGCGCGACATCCACAAGATGAAGGTGGGACAGGTGGCGTACACTGGCTGGTGCGACGAGGACGGCAAGATGATTGACGATGGCACTGTCTCGCGCCTGGATGAGACGGCGTTCCGTCTCACCGCGGCGGAGCCGAACCTGCGCTGGCTGACGATGAACGCGGTCGGCATGCAGGTGGAGATCCGCGAAACGACCGAGGATGTGGCCGCGCTCAGTTTGCAGGGACCCCATTCGAGGTCCGTGTTGAAGCGGCGTTGTGAGTTGACGGTGGAGGGGTTGAAGTATTTCCGTCTGATGAAAAACAAAGTCAACGGGATGGAGGTCACGATCTCGCGCACGGGCTACACGGGCGACCTCGGCTACGAAATTTGGATGGACGCCAAAGACGCGCTTCCGATCTGGGACGCGTTGATGGAGGCGGGCGCGGATTATGGCATCACGCCGGTTGGGATTTTGGCGATGGATATGGCGCGCGTGGAGGCGGGACTGTTCATGCTCGACGTGGATTACACCTCCGCCACGCACGCGTGGGTCGAATCGCAAAAGTCCTCGCCCTATGAATTGGGACTCGATTGGACCGTCGCGCTCGACAAGCCCGGTTATTTCGTGGGCCGGCGCGCGTTGGAGCGTGAACATCGCGAAGGCTCTTCGTGGAAAATGATGGGGCTGGAAGTGGACTGGGACGGGATGGAGCGATTGTATAAGGCCGTCGGTCTGCCGCCTCAAATTCCGGGCATGGCGATGCGCGGCAGTTTGCCCATTTTGGTTGGCAACGCGCAGGTGGGATACGCTTCCACGGCGAGTTGGTCGCCGCTGTTGAAGAAGTACATCGCGCTGGCGCATCTGCAAAAACCGTATTTCGAGCTTGGGACGAACGTGCGTCTCGAAGTGACGGTGGAACATCATCGCCAGCACGCGCCCGCGAAGGTGGTGAAGCTTCCGTTTTATGAACCGGAGTGGAAGCGCAAGTAAGCCGCCGCGGCAACGAATCAAAAAGGCGCAACGCTCATCGCGCTACGCAACACGCAACACGCAACACGTTACAACCTCTCCATTTCCTCCACCTGCTCCCGGATCACATCATACCCGCCCTGCCAGAACGCGGCTGAACGGATATCAATCCCCGCGTCGGCGAGGATGCGCGCCGGGGAGTCCGATCCGCCCGCGGCGAGGATTTTGCGGTATTTCGGCTTGAAAGATTCGCCCTCGGCTTTGAACTGCTTGTAGAGCGAGAGAACCAGCAGTTTGCCGAACGCGTAGGCGTAGACGTAGAAGGGGGTGTGATAGAAGTGCGGGATGGAGACCCATTCCCATTTGTATTCCTCGGCCAGGTCGAGCGCGTCGCCGAATTGCTCGCGGAGATTCTCGAAGTACATCTTGGAGATCTCGTCCACACTGGCGTTCTTTATGATCATCTCGTGGGCCGACCGCTCGAACATGGCGAACCAGGCCTGGCGTCCGATCGTGCCGTAGGAGTCATCCACTTGACGGAAGAGCATGTCGCGCAGCACGGATTTGTTCTTCTCCTCGGCGAGCATCCGGTCAACCAGCATCATCTCGCCGAAGGTGGAGGCCGTCTCCGCGAGGGGCAGGGAGGAGTGGAAGGTGAAGGCAGTATGATGCGCGGCCAGCATGGCGTGAATGGCGTGACCGAGTTCGTGCGCCAGCGTGGCGACCTCGCGCGCGTTGCCCTGGTAGTTGACCAGCACGAAGGGGGTCATCTCAGGGACGACGCTGGCGCAGAACGCGCCGTTGCGTTTTCCCTTGCGGATTTCGCTGTCGAGATGATTATCGTTGAAGACGCGCTGGGCCAGTTTGCTGAATTCGGGGTTGAAGGCTTTGAATGAATCCAACACCATTTCGGCGGCTTTGGGGAAGGGATATTTTTTAGCGGAGGCGGCCAGCGGGGCGTAGACGTCGTAGCGGCGCAGTTTCCTCACGCCCATCTGTTTGGCTTTGATGCGGAAGAAACGCTGGAAGACGACCGCATTTTTGCGGGCTACCTCGAGCAGAACATCCACGGCCTCGTCGGGGATATCGTTCATCAGGTTGCGCGCCGAGTTGGGACTCTTGAATTTGCGCAGCGCGACATTCTCGTTGTGCCAGTCGCGCACGCGCGTTTGGTACATTTGCCCGAGGATGGGACCGTCATTGCCAAAGACGCGAAACTGTTCGCGATACGCGGCGGCGCGCAGTTTTGAGTCGGGGCTGTAGGCGTAGTTCATCAATTGGGCGCGCGTCAGTTTTTGTGTCTTGCCGCCCACTTTGAGATTGAACGTGTAGCGGTTGGTGATCGAGTCGTAGAGGTTGACCAGCGCGCTGGAGCCGGTCACATCCTTGAGGTTGACGATCTTCTCCTCCGGCTCGGTCAGTGTGTGCGGTTTGAAGTGACGCATTTCCTCGAGATGGTAACGATACGGGCCGGAGGCGTCCATCAGGCGCGCCGCGTCGGCGTCGTTGAGACCCTTCCACCACAGATTGAAAAAGAGCGTGCGGTTATTCGTCTCGGCGAGGAACTGTTGGACGCGGCTTTGCAGGGTCTGCGCGGACTGATCCTGCGTGTCGGCCGCGAAGGAGAGACCGGCGAAGGCGTCCAGTTGAGCGGCGAGGCGGAAGGTCTGCTCGGAGGTTTTGACAACGTGCATGAACTCGTCGGCGGGCATGTCGGCGCGGAGTTTGCCGCGCACGCCCTCGAAGGTGGTCACCTGCTCCTCGATTTGATCGAAGGCGGTTTCCAATTCCGGGCTGTCTAGGCCGGGGAAGAGATCGTTCAAACTCCAACGGGATAACTTGTAAGTCATACGTCTCCTATGGTAGCGAACGCGTAGTGAGGATTTCAGTCGTTTGGCGATTGAAATCGTCGCTACGTGGGGCGAGAATGATGTAGCGACGAATTTGTCGCTATTGCATCGTTGCGAAACGCGCTTTGAGCGTGTTGTAAATGTAATTCTCCCACAGCGGCACCACGTCTTCCTCGTGGTAATCGTGGTCGGAGAAGGTTTGGAAGATGACGCGGCCATCCATGCAGACCGCCAGCACGCCTCCCTCGCCGGAGATGGCGCTGAGCCCCGCCAGCATGGTCGCGTCGCCGCTGCCGGTGAGGCGGATCTGGTCGCCCGTCTGGCCGGCCCAGAAGCGGCTGTAATGCAGGAGAGGCAGGACCGTATTCGGGTCATTGAAGATCGGATGGGTCGGCTCCCACCAGTAGATCGAATCGGCCAGGTCGTAGTCCTTGCGATAGGCGATGCCGCACTTGCTCATGATGTTGCGGATCGGGCCGTTGGCCTCGCGGTCGAGGTACCAAATTTCCACGATCAGCGCGGCCTTGTCGCGGACGAGGCGGGTGTTGATCACATCCCAGAACTCGCCGGAGATGATGTCCTTATCTTCCGCGCCCACGATGACGAGGTCGTAGATCGTGCCGGAGTTGAGGAACTCCATGAAGTGTCCGCTGTACGAACCGGTGTGCGTGTACCTCAGCCCGAGGTTGTCGAGCGCCTGCTTGATCCACAGGCCGATGTTGCGTTCGTCCGTGTTTTCGTACACCAGGATCTTGGCGTTCTGCATGAGCGTTTCCAGGTCGGGCGTGGCGGTGGGCGGAACCGGGGTGGGCTGGGCCGGCCCGTCGGGTGGAACCTGGTTGATCGGCGGGAGCGGCGAAGGTTGGGAGGGGAAGTCTGCCGCGGCCTGGGTCAATTGCCCGGCCATTTGCGTGGCCTGGAATTCCAGCACGATGCGCGTCGCGTCGGCGGTAGGCGTGGAGGGGGTTGGGCTGGCGACTGTGGGGGTAGGCGATGGAACGCTCCCCGTGTCAATCGTCACCGAGGAGCAGGCCAGCGCGAACGCCATAGCGATGAATAAGAATGCTGTTTTGCGATTGCGATTCTTCTTTGCGGACATGGCGATCTCCTTTCGAATCCACTGACAAATCGACAAAACGACTCAGCGAGTCAGTCGTTAAATATTGAATCGGATGTGGACGATGTCGCCGTCCTTGACGGGATACTCCTTGCCTTCGAGCCGGAACTTGCCGTGCGTCTTCGCCTCATGCATGGACCCCAGGCGGATGAGGTCCTCATAGGCCACCACCTCGGCCCGCACGAATCCGCGCTGCAAATCGGTGTGGATCGCGCCGGCCGCCTCCACCGCCGTGGCCCCGCGCTGGACGGTCCAGGCGCGCACCTCGTCCTCGCCCACGGTGAAGAAGGATTGCTGTTTGAGCAGATCGTACGAGAGGCGGATCATGCGGTTGAGACTGGGTTCCTCGATGCCGTATTCCTGCATGAACACGGCCGCGTCTTCGGGCGCGAGTTGGGCGATCTCCATTTCGAGTTTGCCCTGCAGCGCCACCGACTCATGATCCAGTCTCGCCTCCGGCGCGGACTGTCCCTCGCCGAGGTTGAAGATGGTGAGAATGGGTTTGCGCGTGAGCAAACCATAGGAGGCCAATTCTTTTTGCTCCTCGGCGTTGAAGTCCATTGTGCGGAGAGGTTTGTTGTCAGAAAGAGTCTTGTGCAGGCGCTCGAACAACTCCGTTTGACGCGCGTTGAGGGTCTTGTCCGTGCCGCCCTTGCGACGTTCATCCACCAGGCGTTCGAGTTTGCGTTCCACAGCAATCAGGTCGTTGAGCAGGAGTTCGCTCTCCATCGCCTCCGCGTCGCGCTGCGGGTTGATCGAGCCGGAGGGATGCGGCACATTGTCGTCTTCAAAGCAGCGGACAACGTGAATGAAGGCTTCCATTTGCGAGAGCGCGTTCAACAGTTGGCCCGAGATGCCCGATTTGGCCGCGCCCGCTTCGAGTCCGGCGATGTCCGCGTAGGTCACTTTGGCGTAGATCGTCTTTTTGGGTTTGAACATGCCCGAGAGTTTGTCCACGCGCGGGTCGGGGACGTCCACCACCGCGTTGTGAATTTCGATGCGTCCCGCGCTGGCTGTGGTGGGCGCGTTGTTGCGCGTCAGGGCGTTGAAGAGGGTTGTTTTTCCAGATTGGGGGAGACCGATGATTCCTAGTTTCATTTTGTGACTTGACCTTGTTCAAGATGATTTGTTATACTATGTGTACTGCAAAATTCATTTTGCTTTTGCATCGCAAAATAAATTTTGCGGCACAAGCCGAAGTGGCGGAACTGGCATACGCGCACGACTCAAACTCGTGTCCCCATGAGGGGATGAGGGTTCAATTCCCTCCTTCGGCACTGCGATTATACCCTGACAGGGCGCTCCACCCAAACGCTCTCCTCGCCGGAGAGCGTTCTCGTTGGGCCTTCTGTGTTACCATTCGCCGCATGAATTTCAGCCGCATCACCCCGGACCTCTTCATCGGCGCGACTCCCGCCGTGAACGATTACCCGCGCCTGCGCGACCTGGGCGTGCGGCTCGTCATCAACATGCGCTGGGAGGCCCGCCCCGCGCCCGACCCGCATCCCAATCCGCTGACCTTTCTCTGGCTCCGCACGATTGACAGCCCTCTCTTTCCCATCTCCATCGTCAAACTGACGCAGGGCGCGCACGCCGCCCTCGAAACGATCCGCGCCGGCGGCAAGGTGTACTCGCATTGCGCGGGCGGAGTGCATCGCGGCGTGGCGATGGGCGCGGCCATCCTTATCGCGCAAGGACACGATCCGCACGCGGCCATGACTCTCATCAAGGCGCGTCGTCCGCTCGCCGACCCGGGCATCTTCTACATTCGCAATCGTATTTTGAAATTCGCGCGGCAGTGGGCGGAAAAACACAAGACGTTGGAATCCTGAAGTCCTACTTCAGGATTCCGCCGGGGCGCCCGAAAGTATAACTTTCGGATTCCTCCTTCTCAAGCAATCTTCCTCACCACATCCCCTGTCTTCACCACCCCCGGCTCGACGATCCTGGCGTTGACGCCGCGTAACCGAAACTCCTTTCGCTCCGGGCCGTTGACGAACTTCAGCGCGTCGTTGCCGAAGCGCGCCGCAAACTTGGCGCATCCCGTGTGCGGCTGGGAGGTGACTTCAACAATCGCGGAGCCGATTCGCAAGCGCGTGCCGGCGGGGAGATTCTCGGCGCTGAGATCGAGATCAACGTAAAGTTGGTCGCCGGCGAGCGGCCAGCGTTCGCGGTCCTGCGCGAGAAGAGAGATGACGCGCGAGTTCATCAGGGTCAACTGCATGTCGGGATGAGGCGAGCCGTCGGGGGTGCGCGTGCTTTTGCGAGTCGGCCACATGTCGCCGACCAGGCCCGAGGTCCGATCGAGGCGGGCTTCGGTCACTGCCTCGCGTTCATCCATGCGCGGCCGTCGCACGATCAACTCCACCGCGCCCGAGTCATGCGGCGACTGGCGGATGGCTTCCAATCCGGCTTCGAGTTCTGTCAACGTTAAATGTCGTGATTCCATTGTTATCCTTTGGGCGGCGGCGCGTCCTTATCGTAAACGAACACCTGCACATCCAGGTCCGACTTCAACAAATCCATCACCGGCTGAAACGTCGCGTCCTTGACCTTTTGAATGTCGCCTGCGGGCGCAAGCACAGTGAGGCGCGCCTCCTCGTCCGACATTTTGGCGGCCCTCACCTCCGCGCTGGCGCAGGCGGCTTTGATCGTGGCGGTCATTTGTTGAATGGCGTCATCGAGTGTCATGGCGGCTCCTCGTTAGGCCCGAATTATATTAGATTTTCAAGAGAGAATGGAACGCCGAAAAGCGTCGCAACGTCTCAAAACCATGAAAACCAAAGCCACCCTTCTGACCTTGCTCCTCCTGCTCGCGGCCTGCAACTTCCCGACTCCCACGCCGACATCCGCGCCGGAAGCGACCATCTCGTGGACCGTCTACCCGACCCTCGCGACCGCGCCCTCGTTCTCTCCCACCCCGCACGGGCCAGCCACTCTCGCGCCGACTCTCACCCCGCTTCCCACCTTCGCCGCCCCTCCCCTCGGTGTTTTGGCGCGCGGACGCGTCACCCTCAACGGAGTCGGCCTCCCCGGCGTGACAATCTTCCGCAAGTTCAGCGCCTATCCCAACGTCGCCATCGCTGTCACCGACGCGAACGGAGACTACCAGGCCTTCATCGGCATCCCCAGCGACGAGATGACCTCCATCATCCCCGAACTGGCGGGTTACCTCTTCGATCCGCCGTACTATTACTGGCGTCACTACCACGGCTACGAGGAACGCACATTCGATTTTGCCGCTTTGCCTACGCCGTGATTTGAACTATACTGGGCGCGTCGTTTTGTTTGGCTCGTTCCTGTTCAAGCCGACGCTAGAGAGCGTCTTTTACGCTCGCGTAGGAAGGCGTTCTCTAACGCCTCTATCGTCAAGGAGGAACCATGCGCGCGTCCAAGGAAAAATCCGACTGGCTGGAGATTCCCATCTTCATTCACGGCATCACGCCCGAGGAACAACCGCCCGATCACACCGCCGATTACGACGGCCTGCGGGAACGGGTGAACAAACACCTGAAACTGGCGGGAAAGCCGCTCCTCTCGTATTCGCCAATTTACGTGGAGTGGGGCCGGCGCTATGCAGGCTCTACTGGCAATGACCAGTACCTGGCGGAGGTGGAACGTCTCCTGCATGACCGCATCCGCGCGAGCATGGGAGATAAATACACCGGGCTGACTCCCATCTACAAAGCCGTGCGCGAGATGATCTACTTCGGCGTGATTGATCTCTTCTACTACGTCTCCTCGGACGGCGAGGAGGAACTTCGTAATCACGTTTTCGGCGACATCACCAGGAAACTGTTGGAGGTGGGACACAAAAAGTCCACGCGCGTTTCGCTGACCTTCTTCGCGCATTCCGCCGGAACGATCATCACGCACGACCTGCTCTACCATTACTTCGGCAAGAAAAACAGTGACGAGCGCGAATCCAAAAACGAAAGCGACAAGATCGTCAAACGCATGGACAAAGCCCGCGAACTCAGCAACCCCGCCGACCCGGAAGATATTCGCATGAGAGTCCGCCGCCTGTACACCTTTGGTTCGCCCATCGCGCCTCTCTCCCTGCGCTCCAATTCCCTCCTCAAGTTACTACTTCAAGACAAGTCGCTTAACCCCGAAAAGATTGGCCTGCGCGCCAAGGATGACTTGTCCAACCCGCGCTGGGTGAACTACTGGGATAAGGACGATCTGGCCTCGGCTCCGGTCGCGCCTCTCTATGAAAATTCCAAAAGCATCATCCACGACCGGCACGTGAACGCGGGTCTCTTGCTCCCCAAGGCGCACACCAACTATTGGCGCTCCGACGAAATGGCGCGCCACATCGCGGAGACATATTAACCTCAGTCCGTCATTGCGAGGAGGGTGATCTTCCCGACGAAGCAATCTCCGCAACACCGAGGGGATTGCTCACCTGCACTTGCGTGCAGGCGCAAGTGTCGCTCCGCTCGCAATGACGGATTATTATTCTCTATCCAATCTTCGCGACGGTCACGCCCTCGCCGCCTTCTTTATCCCCACCCTCCTCAAACGACTTGACGTACTCATGTCCGCGCAGCGCGGCGCGCACCGCGGCGCGCAGTTTGCCGGTCCCTTTTCCATGCACGATTCGCACGAAGGGCAACCCGGCCAGGTACGCTTTTTCGAGATAACGCTCCAGCGCGTCGAGCGCGTCCTCCACCATCATGCCGCGCAGGCTGACTTCGAGGCCGGGCGACTGCGTCGCGACAGGGGAGGGGGGACGGGAGACAGACTCGGTCTCCGGTTTTCGGTCTTCGGTCTTTCTTTCCAAATCCACCAATCTCGCCCGCACGCGCAGACTCCCGATCTGCACCTCCGCGTCGGACTCGCCCAAAGCGGTCACCACGCCCTCGGCATTCAGCGTCCCCACGCGGACCCGCTCGCCGAGCGACAGGGGACGGAGGACTGGGGACGGACTCGGTCTCCCGTCTTCGGTCTTCCGTCGCTCCACCGGCGCCTCAACCTTCTCCTCCATCTCCTCCACTTTTTCTTCGATGGCCTTGATGGCATCCAACGGTTGACGTGCATTCTTCAATTGTTGTTTCAGCGCGTTGATGTTGTTCTTCAACACCGCCACTTCGAGTTCACCCTCGGCGCGGGCTTTGGCCAAAATTTCGCGCCGCTCATCTTCCATCTTTTCGAGGCGCGTTTCGAGTTCTTTGGTTTTCGCCTCCAGTTTTGCGCGGGCTTTCTCGAGTTTCTCGCGTTCGCGCGAGGTGCGGTTGCGCTCCTTGCGGATGTCGTCGAGCAGTTTGTCGGCGCGCAGGTCTTCGGGGGAGACTTCGCTCCGCGCGGCCGCGACCACTTCGGGGTCCAGCCCGAGGCGGGAGGCGATGGCGATGGCGTTGGAGCGGCCGGGCAGTCCGATGGTCAGTTGATAGGTCGGGCGGAGAGTCTTCACATCGAATTCCACGGACGCGTTGACCACGCCCTCGGTCGCGTGCGCGAATTGTTTCAGTTCGGGGTGATGGGTGGTGACGAGAGTCGTCACGCCGTTTGCGAGCAGGCGGGCGAGGATGGCGCGCGCCAGGGCCGCGCCCTCCTGGGGGTCCGTGCCAGCGCCGAGTTCGTCGAGGATAACGAGGGAGCGGGCGTCGGCTTTTTTCAGGATGTGAATGATGTTGGTGATGTGACCGCTGAAGGTGCTGAGCGATTGCTGGATGGATTGCTCGTCGCCGATGTCGGCGTAGACCGCTTTGAAGAGACTCAACTCCGAGCCGCTCGCGGCGGGGATGTGCAGGCCCGATTGCGCCATGAGGACAATTAGACCGACAGTTTTCAGCGATACGGTTTTGCCGCCGGTGTTGGGACCCGTGATGACGACGGCGCGCGTATTTTCGGGGAGGTCAAAATCAATCGCGACGACGGTGGCGGGGTCGAGGAGAGGGTGGCGGGCGTGGAAGAGTCTCAGAGTCGGCTGGTCGAAAGTCGAAGGTCGAAGGTCGCTTGACTTTTGACTTTTGACCTTTGACTCGCGAAAAACCGGCTCGCTCGCATGAATCTCCTCCGCGTACTTTGCCTTCGCAAACGCCAGGTCGAGCAACGCGAGACTTTCCACGCCCCAAATGATCGCGTCGGCATGTTCGGCGATGAGACGCGAGAGTTCAGCCAGGATGCGGCGTTCCTCGTCGCGCTCCTGGAGTTGGAGTTCGCGCAGTTCGTTGTTCGCCTCGACCACGTTCAGCGGTTCGACAAAAAGCGTCGCGCCGCTCGAAGATTGATCATGGACGATAGCCTTGATCTTGCCTTTGTGGTCTGCGCGCAACGGAATGACGTAACGTCCGTCGCGCTGGGTGATGAGATTTTCCTGCAACATCGGCGCGGTGTGCGGGTCGGTGAGGTAGCGTTGCAGGCGCGACATCAAACGGTCGTGCGCCACCTTGATCTCGCGTCGCAATGACGCCAGTTTCGGCGAGGCCGAGTCCAGCGCTTCGCCGCGGTCGGAGAGGGTGCGCGAAATGGCGTCCACCAGGCCGAGAGTGTCGGGCAGTCCGCGGGCGATCTCGGTGAGATGAGGATAATGACCCTCGTTGGGGCGGGCAGGGCGAGTCGGTGACTCGCCCCTACGTTGTGACCTGGGTTTTGCCTCCTCAGCAGACTCCTCCCGTTCAACCTTGCCGATGCCAAACGTCTTCCTCAACTCGCGCGCCGAGATCAGCGTGGACTTGATGTCCAGCATCCCCTGCGGATCAATGACCCCGCCGCGCCGCGCCAACTCGACCGAGGGACGCACGTCATGCGCGCCGCCCACCGACGCGTCACTGACCGAAAGCAACAGCCGCGCTTCGGTCGTTTCGGCCAGCAGACGTTGAATCTCCTCCAGCCGCGTGGACGGTTGTAACGTGCGCGCCAACTCCACCGAGGCGGAGAAAGCACAATTGCCCGCGAGGCGGTCGAGGATCTTGGGGTATTCGAGGACAGAGAGAGTCTTGGAGTCCATGATGGAGGGGATTATAAACGAAGGATGAAGGATGAAAAATGAAGGATGAAATTCTTTAAACACAAAGGGCACAAAGGAGACAAAGGAAATTCAATTGCGCCCGTAGGTTTTCCTTCGTTGCCTTCGTGTCCTTCGTGTTTAGGCTCTTTTTACCTCAAGCCTTCAACTCAATCGCAACGGGCAACGCCTCCCTCGCCCACTCGCTGAGTCGACGTCCCTTGCGCCAGCCTTGATATTTCCCCGCCAGCAATTCACGCACCTGCGTCTCTTCCTCCGCTCCCAACTCAAAGCGGACTTGACCCGTGAAATTGTGTTTCCCGATCCGCACCTCCACCTGCGGCTGGACGTGCATGTTCTTCACCCAATCCGATTTCTCGCCGCCGCCCGAGAGCAGGTAGATCGTCTCGCCGATCATGCCGAACCAGATCTCGATCTCGTGCGGCTTGCCCGTGACACGTCCGGTGGTGGTGAGGTAGCAGTAGGATTGGGATGAGAGGGTTTTTGAATCCATGATCTGGGATTATACCCACTCCAATTCCATTCCCTTAGCCAATTATCAAGCGGGGCTATATCAAATCCAAACAAGTTCTCGATACATTGGGGGAAATCTTGAAAGGAACTGCCATGAAAACCAAACTCTTTTCCACCTTCTTTATCATTGCTTTACTGGCGGCGGCTTGCGCTCCCGCGGCGCAGAACGTTTCTGCCCCAGCCGCGACGGCCACGTTGACCGCGGTCGATTCGGCCGCGCCCGCTTCCACCACAACGGTCGCGGCGGCCACGGGACTCACCTATCCCATCGTGGATACGGCCCAGGCGACATGCTACGAGAGCAACGCAGTGATCCCCTGTCCCGAAGACGGAAGCGCATTTTCGGGTCAGGACGGGAATTATCAGGGCCTCGCGCCGTCGTATCAGGTCAACGGCGATGGGACTGTCACGGACCTGGTCACCGGTTTGATGTGGACCCAGTCGCCCGACCTGAACGGAGACGGGACGATCAACGTGCAGGACAAGTTGACGTACAGCGGCGCGCTCGCGTCTGCCGAGGCGCTGACGGTCGGCGGTTACGATGACTGGCGCGTGCCGGGCATCAAGGAGTTGTATTCGTTGATGAACTTCAACGGCTACACCGGCGTCAGCGACCAGAGTTTCAGCAGCGTCCCGTCGAATGCCGTGCCGTACATTGATACGAGCGTCTTCGCGTTCGGCTACGGCGATACTGCGGCCGGGGAGCGTTACATCGACGCGCAGTTCGCCACAAGCACGAAATATGTGAGCGCTACCATGAACGGCGCAGAGACCATGTTCGGCGTGAACTTTGCCGATGGGCGCATCAAGGGCTACGGTCTCGCGGACCCGCGCGGCAACGGCGAGAAAACCTTCTACGCGCTGTTCGTGCGCGGCAATCCAGCCTACGGACAGAATGATTTTGCCGATAACGGCAACGGCACGATCAGCGACAACGCCACCGGCCTGACCTGGCTGCAAGCGGATAGCGGCTCGTTCGGCGTTGGCTCGTACGGCGATGGCAGTCTCAATTGGGAGCAGGCGCTGGCGTGGTGCGCGTCGCTCGATTACGCGGGCAGCAGTGACTGGCGTCTGCCGAGCATCAAGGAACTGCACAGCATCGTGGATTACACGCGCTCGCCCGACACCACGGACTCGGCGGCCATCTCGGCGCTCTTCCAAACCACCTACCTGATGAACGGCATCAACAACAACGGCTATGCCAATTATCCGCACACGTGGAGCAGCACCACCCACCTCGACGGCATGGATCCCGAAGCGCGCGCGGCCTACATCGCCTTCGGTGAGGCGCAGGGACTGATGAACGGCACGATGATGGACGTCCACGGCGCGGGAGCGCAGCGCAGTGACATGAAGAGCGGCGACCCCTCGCAACTGCCGGTCGGCGCAGGTCCGCAGGGCGACGTGCAGAGCATCTACAACTACGCCCGCTGTGTGCGCGGGGGAGCGGCCTCCTACGTCTCTGGCCACATTGGGAATTCCTCCTCCGCGCAGGGACAGCCCAGCGGACAACCGCCTCAAAGCAGACCTCAGGGCGGAACTCCTCCGCAGGAAGCGATTGCCGCCTGCGCCGCCAGTACCGTCGGCGCGGCCTGCTCGTTCTCCTCGCCCAACGGCACGGTGACGGGAACCTGTCAACTGATCGAGCAGCAACTGGCGTGTGTCCCGCTCACGCCGCCATAAACGAAACGGCGCCCGATGAGGGCGCCGTTTTTATTGGGGTTCGTGAGGTGGGAGGGCGACACGTCCCGTGGTGGTGAGGTGGCAGTAGGATTGGGTGGAGAGGGAGGATGTCATGATGAATTGATTACCCTTTCCGCTCCTTTGCTTTTAAACTAATGCTTCTTTACCGTAGCGTCAGCAAACAATCGTAATACTTGAGCAGAGGGGTATGTAGATAACGAAGCTACTGAATTCGCTAATTCAATAGGCAGAAGTGCGTTTTCATGCCTGCTACTTAGCAATGATGGGAGTGTTGCTAAAATACTCTCGATATTGATTAACTGGTCAATGCTTGGCTTTGCAATAAAAGTTCCCATTGAGACTTTAACTGGCACATTGAGAACCAGCCTGCATCTTTCATCGGCAATAACAAAAACCTTTGCGCCATAATTTGTATCGCGCCCATAAGGTGCTCCGCTTGGCGGGCGATGTTGGATTTGTTCACAAATATAAGTATGGTTAGGAATAAACAGATTCCCTTTTGGCGCATTGCGACCAATCATGTTTAGATGATCCACAAATGTCCCTGTTTTTTCTTGTCCGATTAAACTTATAGGATATCCTTGCTCATTTGCGTGAAGCAGGAAATTGCGGATTGGATTTACTAATTTCGAATACTGTGCTCGTATTTGTAGAGGACCGTCCTTTATGAACAAACATCTGGCCAAAACATCTTTCTGCGTTTCCCAAAAATGCCTTATCCCTGTGAACAAAAGTAATGTTTCATGAATAATCATATAAGCAGTCGCCACACTATCTGACGCCGCTTCTTGTACCATTTCAAGATGAAAACCAAGCATATCGGTTATAAATAATTCACCACCACAATTCGGGCACTTTCCCTTTTCTGCATCAACAGGTAATGTGGCATTCTTGCTTTCACAATGCGGACATTCAAATGGCGGCAGTGGGCGTGGAGAAGTCCTCCACTTTTCATACGCGAGCCATTTCAATGTTTCCATTATCTCCCCTTGTAGTGCTTCATCTTTCACGGACTCGTAAATTGCCTGTCGAACCGCGTTGTAAACGCTTATTCCTTCTGTAATAATATGCCGCAGAGGTAGTGCTGTAGCATGATAAGCGGCAGATTTTGCCATTAGATCTCGGAGTGCAAAAGGATGAGGCGTCTCTTTATCTATCTGACTCAATCCAACCTGATCAAGATTTACCAAAGCAGTTTTTATGAAGGCAATTGATTTATATGGTGGGCGTTCATCTGTTATAGGTTGCCATGAACCATCAACTGCAAATATTATGTCAAGAGGTTTGTTCAGTTGAGGAAAAGACTGCCAGCCTGTAAATGGCGGTAAATCGGCAGTGTCTGGTTCTTCAAATTTCTGGACAAGCTGTCGCACCAGCGGACTCCTAATAACATCTAAATGTCCAACCTTGCTTGCGCGCTCTCCTGGTAATCGTTTACCTGCTTGATATGGCATGGGAATAATCTCGATGGTCTGGTTGTATTAACGTGGTTCAAATCTCAAAGCTTGCATCGGAACAACAAAGCGATGGGAGCGAGTAAGCATTCTCATATAACCTGGGGTCTTCGCTCTCAGAATATCCTCTTTCATACTTTCATATGCATAATTCATTTTTGCAAGTGTATTGGCTTCATCTTGGGAGGACATATGAGCAATAAAGAAATTTTCGGTTTGAGCCAGCAAGTCGTTATTAATAGTGGAAGGCGATTGAGTAGAATAAACAATACCAATGTGATACTTTGCGCCTTCTTTGGCGAACCTGCTGTAAATTGTTGTTACATCATTGTTCCTCGGAAACAAGTTGTGCGCTTCTTCAAAGTACACCTGAATGTAATGATCGCCAAGCTTATTGTTGCTGAACTTGTTGACTTGGTGGCTAAACACTGCTTTCGATAACAGATCAGAAAAATAGGTTAGTAATGTAGGATGAGCATTTCCCAAATCCAGAATTACTGTTTTGCCTTTGTCTAATGAGTCCAGAATGTTTTTTACGAAGTTCTCCGCTTTGCTATCATGGTAAGCACGATATGGCTGAATAATTGAAACGCCACTTCCTCCGCCTTTTGGGGAAAGAAAATCAAGCATTGCAATATCATCGGCATCGAAAATTGGCTTTTTGCTACTTTTCGAGATAAGCGATTTATCCTCAGGCTTTGCTTGCCTGAACTTGGCCATGACTTCAAAATCAACAACCATTTCATCGATGTTTCGGATGTATTTTGGAATAGCGCGTTCGGCTAAAGAATATGCGTTCAATCTCAAATCATCGTTAAATCCAGGGTCAAACCCTTTTGCCACGGTGCCTTTTGGCAAAATTTGCATTAGTGCTTCAGGGGAAACTTCAAATCCAGCCTTTCGTAATATCGCCCAAAAGAGTTGAATTTTCCTTATTGCTCTATTTTTATCTCCTTCATCATTCATTCCTTCAATTTCATCTATGTCAGATAAACTCACCGACATGAAACTGCGAACGTAATTGGCTTTACCGCGATTTTCTTGCGCCAGGAGGCTTTCAAGAACAGCTAAGGCACTATTCGGCTGTTCATAAAAATTAAGTTTCAGCGGTTTAGATGGTGTTTCATCTTTCGTCTGTAACGCATAAACCTCGCAAATATCTTCGTTGACCCCTCTCAAGGAAAGATTGCCATCTTGCGGATTATCGTTGGCGTATTCTCCGTTGATATCAAAAATCAATTGCCCAGCACTAAACCTCTTGCTAACTTTAGTGGCGTCAATAATGCTCTGTGCTATTAACTTCACTACATTAGATTTGCCAAGTCGCGTTTTTCCAAACATGGCTGTGCGTGACGCCAAGAAGTCTTTTGGTGAGACGAATACAGGTACATTGGGAAGTGTTTTGTTTGGAAGAGGCAATCTACATTCGGTCAAGCGCAGATTTCCGATCTGGAACTTGTTTTCAGAGGCAACCAAGGTATTAATTACAAGATTTAGAATTGCATCATCTGGTGCGTAGACTCGATATTTGTGTGCACTCACGAAGTTATTCATATCGCCTGAAAACTCAACCATATCTTGTTTTTCAGGATGTGGATAAAACATTCCAAGAACACCAGTATTCAATGCTCCCCACTGTAACTCTGATTGTGTGAAGATATCGAGTTCGGGCATTGATTTTTTCTGCAACTCAAAATATGTTTGCTGAGTGTCTTTGCTCAATGGCGTTGGCGCAGCATCTAGAACACGTAGCAAGGTAAAGTGCGGAGTAACTATTTTTTCTTGCACTGCTGGTGTCATAATCAATAGAGAATTGCGCGGGACACCACCAACAGCCATTTTAAATGGATCAGATGTGATTATTGTTACTGTATCGTAGTTGATGTCAAGTGCATAACCGACAAACCGCATATCATCATATTGCTGTGCAGTTTCTAATGCAACCTCTTTGTCCAAGAAATCCTTGAGGGCGCGTAAAGGATGATTCTGTTGCGCCGCATTATTGAAAAAATCCTTCATAGCTTCGTACTCCCTTCTGTCTTGTAGCTTGTTATCAGCATTTCGCCTGATTTTTTTGTCATAATCCCTGGAAGGTTTCCTGTTCCCTTGGGGATTTTTACTGCATAAAACCCGTGAAAAAGTGCAAGAATTTTTGGGTGTGAGGAAGTAGTCAAAGCCCATTTCACGCCACGGCGTTTCGCTCGCTTTAGCGCTTTGGCAAGTCTCTGATGATCTTCAAAGCAAAACTGTTGCCAAATATAGTGACTGTTTGTATATTCTTGTTCGTTGGGCTTATAGGGCGGGTCTAAGAAAAGAAAGTCTTCCTTGCTTGCATTGTCAATAATTCCTTCAAAATCGCCGCAATCTATTTTTACTTTCTTCAATCTTTTGCTGATTGAAAGTAAATCTTCTTCAGAGATGACCCATCGCCTTGATTGGCCACCATAGCCAACATTGAATTTTCCCGCTCGATTATGTCTCCACATGCCTTTAAAGCAAGTTCGGTTGAGATAGAGCATTCTAGCAGCTCTGCCGATTACATTTTCATTCTTGGTATGATCGCGGACTTGTTTATAATCTTTCTTGGTTGAACCAAATTTCTTGTATGCTTTCCAAACGCGCTTGGGAGAATAACGAATCCCTCTATAGATATCAACCAATTCTGGATTGGCATCAGACAGCAATGCTTTTTCAGGCTCGATGTAGAAGAAAACCGCGCCACTGCCGACAAACGGCTCGATATAGCGCCCCTTGATATTATCAGGAGATGGAAGATGGTTTTTTAGAAAGGCTAAGAGCCTACGTTTACCACCTGGGTAGCGAAGAAAGGAGTTGATTTGTTTTTCCATGAAAGAGGAACAGAAAAAAGCAAACTAAATTACAAGTGTCTGATTGTTGGGTGATAATCGTTTGTAAAGTCAATTATACGCCCTCTTAATCCTTGAACCAGTCCGCTTTAGCGGACTTTGCAAAAATAGCACGGGCGATTTATCCCCGTGCGGCCACCATTTTCTCCGCCATCAACGCCTTCATCAACCCCTTCCCCTTATACTTCCCTCGCAACGAGTGAACAAACTCGCGCGTCACAGGCGTGAGAATGATCTGTCTCGCCTCATTCACGTCAACGCGAAGAACCGTCCCATCCTTGATTCCCAATTCCCTGCGAATCTTGGACGGGATGGTGATCTGTCCCTTTGAAGTGGCTTTGGTTTCCATTGCCTGCATTCTACCAATAAACTCTCCGCGTAATTCGCCCAATTCGCGGCATTCGCGTTAAGTTCTTAAACACAAAGTCCACGAAGGAGACAAAGGAACGCGTCTTGCGCCCATAGGTTTTCCTTCGTTGCCTTCGCGAAGCACCCTTTGGGTCGTGACCTTCGTGTTTAGGCTCTTAAATCCCCCATTTCCATGTTATACTCCCGCCGCTCTCACTGGAGAGCGCACGCTTCTGGGAAATTGTTTTGATGTACTCTAAATAAAGTCCCGACGAACGCAGTCGGGCTTTTTTGTTGCGAGGACGCAACGTCCGAAGGGCCAATCTGCAAAGAAAGGCTTTGTTGGCAAGAAGGAGTTAGGCGGAGTCATTGAAACGTCCCGTTTCGTCGCGTAGTCTGGATAGTCAAATAGTCTCATAGTCAATTCGCCGCTTGGTCATATCGTCCGACCATTTGACCATGCGACTACGTGACCATGTGACTACAAGACCACGCGACCATCAGACAAAAGGACAAAATGACCACCGACTTCTCCTCCCTCCACCTGCGTGACGAGATCATGCAGGCCATCACCGAGCTTGGCTACGCCGAACCGACTCCCATCCAATCAGGCATGATTCCCCTCATGCTCACCGGCGCCGACGTGATCGGCCAGGCGCAAACTGGCACCGGCAAAACCGCCGCCTTCGCCCTCCCCATCCTCCACAACTTCACACCGCAAAAGAATCCGCAGGCGCTCATCCTCGCGCCCACGCGCGAACTCGCCCTGCAAGTGGCCGACTCGATCACCGAATACGGCAAACACCTGCGCGTGCGCGTCCTCGCCGTTTACGGCGGGCAGCCCTACAGTCCGCAGATCAACAGCCTGCGCCGCGGCGTGGACATCGTCGTCGGCACCCCAGGCCGCCTCGGCGACCTGCTCGAGCGCGGCGTGCTCGTCCTCAACGAAATCAAATCCGTCGTGCTAGACGAAGCCGATGAAATGCTCAACATGGGCTTCATGGAAGACGTGGAAAAAATTCTGGCGACGACTCCCGCTGAACGTCAAACCGCCCTCTTTAGCGCCACCCTCCCCGCGCGGATTCGTGCCCTCGCAGACCGCTTCATGCGCAACCCGCAAGCGGTCACCATCAAACGGGCGACTCTGACCCTGACGTCCACCGAACAGCGCTACTACCTCGTCCACGAATCGGACAAGTTGAACGCCCTCACACGTCTCTTCGAGATCGAGCCGATCCACTCCGCTGTCATCTTTGCCCGCACCCGCGCCGAGACCGCCGCCCTCTCCAACGAACTCGTTGTGCGCGGCATCCCCGCCGAGGCCATCCACGGCGACCTGGATCAACACGCCCGCGAGCGTGTGCTGGGACGTTTCCGCTCCAACCAGTTGAAAGTCCTCGTCGCGACGGATGTCGCCGCGCGCGGACTGGACATTGACAACATCTCGCACGTCTTCAACTATCACCTGCCCGACGACGCCGAAGTCTACGTCCACCGCATCGGGCGGACGGGACGCGCGGGCAAGAGCGGCGTGGCGATCACGCTGCTCTCGCCGCGCGAGAAACGCCGTCTGCGCGAGGTCGAAGCGCTGACCAAGCAGCCCGTCACGAAGATGGAACTGCCGACGAAGGAAGACATCCTCAAACACCGCGAAGGCAAGTTGATCGAGACTCTCAAAGTCTGGCTGGGACGCGCCCGCTACAAGCGCGAATTGGAGATCGTCAATCAACTCGTGGCCGAAGGTTTCGATCCCATCATCATCGCAGGCGCGGCCCTCAAAATGGCGCGCGGCGACGAGAAACAGCGTCCCATCGCGGAAGTGGGCGAAGTGAAATATGATCGAACGAAGATGGAGAGGGGTGCGAGGGAGAGACGCGAACCGCGTGACCGACGCGAACGCCCGGAACGGGGTGACCGCTCCACCCGTCGCGGAGGCGACACGTCGCATGAGGAGGGCATGGTTCGTCTGCGCGCGAAAGTCGGCAAAGTTCACGGAGTCCGCCCGAATGACGTGGTCGGGACGATTGCCTATCACGCGGACATTCCCGGCTACACCATCGGAAAAATTCGCATCGAGCCGAAGGTGACGTTTGTGGACATCCCCGAAGAGTCGCTGGAAAAAGTTTTGTCGAAGAACGACGAGTATCGCATCGGCAAGCACAAGTTTGTTTTGGAGAAGGCGTAACATAACTTTCCGTCATTGCGAGGGTGTTCTCCCCGAAGCAATCTCCTCCACGACGCGGGGATTGCTCACCTGCACTTGCGCCAGGCGCAAGTGTCGTCGGGAAGAACACCCTCCTCGTAATGACGGGTTTGACATTGACGAACAGCCCCCGAAATTCGGGGGCTATGTTTTTAGTGATGCAGAATTTGCGAGAGGAATAATTTTGTTCTGTCGCTTTGGGGGTTGTTGAAGATCTGTTCGGGCGGACCTTGCTCCACGATCTCGCCCTTGTCGAAGAAGATCATGCGGTCGGCCACGGCGCGGGCAAAGCCCATTTCGTGCGTGACGGCCACGATGGTCATGCCGCTTTTGGCGAGTTCGGTCATCACGTCCAGCACTTCCTTGATCATTTCGGGGTCGAGGGCCGAGGTGGGTTCATCGAAGAGCATGATGCGCGGCTGCATGGCCAGGGCGCGCGCGATGGCGACGCGTTGTTGCTGTCCGCCGCTGAGCTGGCCGGGATACTTGTCGGCCTGCTCGGGGATGCCGACGCGGGTGAGGAGTTGCATGGCGAGTTCGCGCGACTCCTCCTTTTTGGCGCGCCGCACCCAGAAGGGCGCGAGGGTAATGTTTTGGATCGCCGTCAGGTGCGGAAAGAGATTGAACGACTGGAAAACCATGCCCACTTCCTGGCGAATGGTTTCGATGTTGCGGATGTCGTGGGTCAGTTCCACGCCGTCCACGATGATCTGTCCGTGCTGGTGTTCTTCGAGGCGGTTGATGCAACGGATAAAGGTGGACTTGCCCGACCCCGACGGCCCGAAGATGACCACCACTTCGCGTTTGTGGACGGTGAGGTTGATGCCCTTGAGCGCGTGGAAGTTGTCGTACCATTTATGCACGTCGCGGCAGACGATGATTTCTTGGGGTGTGGTTTCGTCAGTCATAAGGTCTCCGAATTTTTTGGACACGGATTTCACGGATAACACGGATCACACAGAATCTTTAAAAAATCCGTGCAATCCGTGTACCAAGAATCAAAATCTACCTCTTCCCAACTCCCAGCGCTTCTTCCACGCGGCGACTGCCGTAGGTGAAGGCCAGGTTGAAGCCCCAGTAAACAAGGAAGGCGAACATGTACACTTCGATGTGCGTGCCGAGCCATTCAGGCTGGGCAATGGCTGATTTTCCCATGCGAAGCAGGTCGAACAGGCCGATGATTGCGACCAGGGTGGTGTCTTTGAACAGGCTGATGAAGGAGTTGAACAACGCCGGGATAACGGCGCGCAGAGCCTGCGGCAAAATGATCAAGGTGGTGGTGAGCGTTCCGTTCAGGCCCAACGCCGAGGCGGCTTCGTATTGCCCGCGGTTGATGGACTGCAACCCGCCGCGCACGTTCTCAGCCTGGTAGGCCGCCTCGAACATGATGAATCCCACCATGGCGCGGATGACGCGGTCGGGACGCACATCCACGGGGAGGAAGAGAGGCAGGAGCACGTCGGCCATGTATAGAACGGTCACGAGCGGGACGCCGCGGATAAGTTCGATGTAGCCAATGCTGAACGTCCGCACGATGGGCAGTTTGCTCCGCCGCCCGAGGGCCAGCAAAATTCCGAAGGGGAGCGAACCGAAGTTGCCCACGATGGTCAGCAGGAGGGTGAGGAGCAGTCCGCTCCATGCGCCCATCTCCACAGGCGGGAGCGCGGGGATGGATTTGCTCCCCGCCACGAGGAGGAAGAGGCCCGGGAAGAACAGGATCCAACCGGCGGTCGTCACGAGCGAGGCGCGGGGGAGGCAGCGCGCGAGCAGGAAGAGGGTCACGAGGATGGCGTCGGCGATCAGCCAGTTGATCCAGGCGTCCCAGCCGAGGGCAAGACAGATGAGGGCAAAACCCGCGCCCGCGCCGAGAGCGATCACCGCAAAGCCGCGCGCCGCGTTTTTCCACGCGCCCCACGAGAGGCCGATGAGACCGGCGAGCAGGTAAATGATGAGCCAGATGCGCCACAGTTCTTCGCGCGGGTATTGGCCGATCATGAAGAGCGTCAGGTTGGCTTCGATCACGCCCCAGCGCGCTTCGGTCTGCGACCAGGCGAGGACGGAGCGGGCGGCGGAGACGATCAACCACGACGCGCCAATGGTGAACAGCGCGTTGTACCAGGTGCTGAACAGGTTCTTGCGGAGCCAGGCCAGCGGGCCGACGGCAAGGGGGGGAGGGCGCATTTCGACGGCGGCCATGTCAGCGCTCCACCAAACGCATGCGGCTGTTGTAGATGTTCATGAGGAGGGATGTGAGCAGGCTCAGGCTCAGGTAACTCAACATCATCACCACGATGATCTCGATGGCCGCGCCGGTCTGGTTGAAGACCGTGCCGGCGATGCTGAACAAGTCGGGGAAGCCGATGGCGATGGCGAGCGAGGAGTTCTTGGCGAGGTTGAGGTATTGACTGGTGAGCGGCGGGATGATGACGCGTAGGGCCTGCGGCATGACGATCAATCTTAACGTTTGGCCGGTGGTGAGGCCGAGCGAACGGGCCGCCTCCACCTGTCCCTTCGAGACGGCCTGGATGCCGGCGCGCACCACTTCGGCGATGAAGGCCCCGGTGTAGATCACCAGCCCGAAGAGCAGGGCCACGAACTCGGGCGTGAGGCGCAGGCCGCCTTTGAAGTTGAGGCCGGTGAGGACAGGATTGAATTCCTGGAGCGGAGGTTCGGGCTGGATGGCCGCGCCCAGCCAGAGGAGCGCGGCAGGGACGAGCAGGTAGGACAGATTCCACCAGAAGGGGATGGGCAGGCTCGAACGTTGCTGGGCGACGCGGAAAAAGATCCAAATAATGACAATCGAAAGGAACGCGGCAACAAGGTAGGCGCGCCAGGCCGGGAAGGTGGAGGTCGCTTCGGCCCAGGGCAGGTAGATGCCGCGGTTGGTAAGGAAGATGGCATCGCCCACGGTGATGGCCTGTTTGGGCGTGGGCAATTGCACGATGACCCCGAAATACCAAAACATGAGTTGAATGAGAAGGGGCGTATTGCGAATGACGCCCACGTAGGCGGCCGCGATCTTGTTGACCAGCCAGTTGGTGGAGAGGCGCGCAACGCCCGCCAACACGCCCACGATGGTGGTGAGGAAGATGCCCGCCACGCTGATCGCCAGCGTGTTGACTAGGCCAACGGTGAGGGCGCGCTGGTATGAGTCGGAGGCCTGGTAGGGGATGAACGATTCGCCGATGTCGAAACTGGCGGGGTTCTTCATGAAGCCGTAACCCACGGTCAAGCCCTGACGCTCGAGGTTGGCCGCGACGTTGACGTAGAGGTAGCCCGCGACAAGAGCCAGCGCGAGGATGAAAATTGCCTGCGCCAGCCATTGCAGAAAACGGGTGTCACGCCAGAAGGCTTTGAGATTCATGAGGGGAGGGTATACAGGTACACAGGAATACAGGTTGCGTGTCTACGTGTGTACCTGTGTACGTGTCTACGAATACGGGCGACGCGTTGACGCGTCGCCCGTACAGGGGAACTTGGTTTAGCGGAAGGGAGGCGCGTACATCAGGCCGCCGTCGGTCCACAGGGCGTTCTGCCCGCGGGCCAGGTTGAAGGGGCCGAGATTGCGCTCATAAACCTCGCCGTAGTTGCCGACGAGTTTGATAACGCGGTAGATGAAGTCGTTGCTCAGGCCGAGTTTGGAGCCGAGTTCGCCCTCCACACCCAACAGGCGGCGGACGACCGGGTCTTCGCTGGCGAGAAATTCATCCACGTTGGCGGAGGTGATGCCCAGTTCCTCGGCCTGGATCATGCCGTAAACGACCCAGTGAATCACGTCGGCCCACTTATCGTCGCCTTGCGCGACGGCAGGAGCGAGCGGTTCCTTCGACATGACCACATCCAGGATAACGTGATCGGCGAAGTTGGCAAGCACGGCCTGTCCCTGGGTGGCAAGTTGCGAGCGGTCGGAGGTGATGGCGTCGCAGCGGCCCTCGTCATAGGCCTGGAAGGCGGCAGTCTGATCCTCGAACACGACCGGAGTGTACTCCACGCCCGCGGCGCGGAACTGGTCGGCCAGGTTTAATTCGGTGGTGGTGCCGCTTTGCACACAGACATTCGCGCCTTCGAGCGCGTCGAGTCCGGCGGAGGCGTCGCCCACGATATCCTTCTTGGCCATGATGGCTTGTCCATCATAGAAGGTGACCGGGCCGAACGTGAGGCCGAGTTCGGCGTCGCGCGTCCAGGTCCAGGTGCTGTTGCGGCTGAGGACGTCCACTTCGCCGGTTTGCAGGGCGGTGAAGCGGGCCTGCGCGCTGAGTCCGCGGAATTCCACGGCGTTCGCGTCGTTGAAGAGGGCGGCCGCCCAGGCGCGGCAGAAGTCCACATCGAAGCCGCTCCAGGCGCCGGCGCTATCCACGAAGCCGAAGCCCTGGAAGGAACCATGCACGCCGCAGATCACTTTGCCGCGCTCGAGCACGGTCTGCAAACGTTCACCGCCCGCGGCGGGCGGCGGCGCGGCGGTGGGCGCTTCGCCCGGCACAACCACGGTGACAACGACAGTCTCCTTGACCGTGACAGTCTCGGCGGGGGGCGTCCCGGCGCACGCGGCAAGGGATAGGCTCAAAATGACGAGCAGGCTGAATAGGGTCAAAATCTTACGCATGGTGTTCTTCTCCTTTTAGCAAATGAATGGGTTCAAGAAACGAACATGCAGGAATTGATATGCCTGGAAGCCACCTCCGATCTGAATTTGCTGGCTGGTTTTATTATATGGGTTTGAGGGGCAAAGTCAATAAACTCAAGGGGCATCCGGCGGGGCAGTTTTGGCGTCGGTTCCCGGCACGGGTATAATTTCTCAACATCTGGAACAGCCAAACTGCCTGCATGGAAGGTGAGACATGGCGCGAAAAATCGCTTCCGGCGTTTTGATCGGACTGGCGTCGCTCTTGTTGCTCGCGAGCATTGCGGGAATTATCGCGGCCTGGGCCTACAACAAGCCGCTGACGGAGGATGGAACGACGCGTCTTGCCGAGGTCGACGCGACCCTCGCGCAAATCCGGGCCGACCTGTCCGCGGCGCGCGACGAAGTGGACCGCGCCCTGCGCATCCTCGACTCCGCCGAGGCGGCTCTGGCCTCTCTGACCGAGCAAACCAGCGACGCGACCTCGTTGCTCGAGAACGTGTCCGCCACGCTGGACGACCAACTCATCCCCGGCCTCAAGTCCACTCGCGAGGATATCACCCAGGTCCGCGCCGCGCTCGAAGACCTGCGCGTCTCGCTCGAACAACTGAATTCGATTCCCTTCGTGGAGTTGAACATCCCTGGCGACGATCTGTTGGCAAGTCTGCTCGGCGGCCTCGACTCGCTCGACGCGGAGGCAGCCAACGTGGAAGACCTCGCCACGCGCGTCTCCACCTTCGTCAGCGACACCTCCTATTTGATGGGCGGCGACTTCAGTGAGACGCGCGCCAATCTCGAAACCCTGCTCGACACGTTGCGGGAGTACGATGCCCAAATCACAGACTGGCGCGCCCAGGTCGCGGCTGTGACCGAGTCCCTGCCCGGATGGATTGATAACGCATCCATCGGCCTGACCCTGTTTCTGCTCTGGTTCGGCCTCTCGCAATTCGGCTTGCTCCTGCATGGGCTGAGTCTGTGGCGGGGGGAGAATCCGCTGGAGGCCCTGCGGGCGTTGCGCGCGAAACGTCAGCCCGACGCGTCCGCTGGAAAAGGGGAAGCCGCCTCGAAGTCCGCGTGAAGCGAGCCGGAGAGCGCTGTTATAATCTCCCGCCGTTCGCATTCCATCCGAGATTGATTGCATGAATTTCACCGCTTACGAATTTCTCGTCTTCTTTTTGATCACGCTGGCGGTCTATTGGCTGTTGCGGAAACACGCCTGGCAAAATTTATTTTTGCTGGCCGCGAGTTACGTTTTCTACGCCTGGGTGCATCCGTGGTACGCGATCCTGCTCGGCCTCTCCACCCTCGGCGATTACGGCATCGCGCTGGCGATGGCTTCGCCAAAGAGCGCGCGCAAAAACGGTTGGCTGGCGGCGAGCCTGGCGCTCAACCTGGGCGTGTTGGCGTTCTTCAAATACTACAACTTCTTCGCGCCCGACCTGGCCTCCGCGTTGAACGCGCTCGGTCTGGAGGCCGACGCGATCCTAGTCAAGATTCTCCTCCCCGCCGGTCTCTCCTTCTTCACGCTCAAGAAACTTGGCTACGTGTTGGATGTGTGGAAGGGAAATCTCGAACCGACGAGGAACCTGGTCTCGTTCGGGCTGTTCGTTTCCTTCTTTCCGCAGATCAACGCGGGACCGATTGACCGGGCGCAAAAACTCCTGCCGCAGATCGACTCCCCGCGCGTTTGGAAAGCGGACAATTTTTACAGGGCCTGGCCCCTGCTGGCGATGGGCTTCTTTAAAAAGTTCGTCATCGCCAACGGCGTGAGCGCGACCGTGAGTCGCATCTTCCACGTCACCGAACCGACGGGGGAACTGGCGCTGGCCGCCACGCTCGGCTTCGCCCTGCAGGTGCTGGCCGACTTCACCGCCTACACCGACATCTCGCGCGGCGTCTCGTACCTGCTCGGTTTCGACACCTCCGAAAATTTCCGCTCGCCGTATCTCTCGCTCACCCCCACCGACTTTTGGAATCGCTGGCACATCACGCTCTCGTTCTGGCTGCGCGACTACATCTTCTTTCCGCTTCGCCGAAAACTGCTACGTTCGTCTCTTCCCTCCTGGCTGACCGACGCGATCCCGCCGCTCGTCACCATGACCGTGAGCGGAATCTGGCACGGCGCGGGCTGGACCTTCGTTCTGTGGGGCGCATGGTTCGGCATTCTGATCGTGGTTTATCAACTGCTCGGTTTCCGCGGCGACTACAATCCCTCCAACCCGTTCAAACGCGTCGCGGCCTGGCTGGTCATGTTCACCTTCGTTCTCTTTGCGTGGTTGCTGTTCGCCGCGCCCTCGCTCGAATGGGTGGGCAAAGCCTTCACCAATCCCTTCCTCGGCACGGTCGAGCAACAAGCGGTGGCCCTGTTGATGTTCTCGCTCACCGCGGTCTACTCCGCGCCGATGTTCGTCAAGATGCTGTTGGATCGTTTCGTGAAAGACGATCACATCCTTCAATCGTTGTACTACGCCACGGCAACGGTCGTGATGATTTTCTACATTAACTCGGCCTCGCCCGATTTTGTTTATTTCCAGTTTTAGGATTCTTGATGAAAGCCTTTCGCAATTACATGGTCATCCTGCTCGTGATGGTCGTGACGCTCTCGGTTTACATCCCGCGTCGCTACGATGTGGAATACCCGCGCGAGATTCGCCCGCAGTTCGACTCGTACGTCCGCAAGGTGTATTTGGAGGATATCGAAATCCAACAACCGGACGCGGTGGTCCTCGGCGATTCCATGCTGAACCCCGCGATTGATTCCGCAGCCCTGGGCCAACGCCTCAGCATGACGTTCTATCCCATCGGCCTGCCGGGTTCGGCCTCCACGTTGTGGTACCTCATCCTGAAGAACAACATCGCCGAAGCGACTCCCCCTCCCAAATACATGTTCATCGTCTTCCGCGACACGATGATGACCCTGCCCGGCTACCGCGTCACCGGACGTTACTTCGAGCAAATTGACGAGTTCGCCAGCCCGAAGGATGAGAGTCTCATTCAGCGCGCCTACCTCGACCAGATGAATCCGCTAGAAAAAGTCGCCGAGCGTTACCTGCCTCTCTACGGCTCCCGTTGGAACGTGCGCGAAGGAATCGACTCGCGCATCCGCTACACTCTTCCGCAGGCCGCGCTCGGATGCGAAAAGCCCTGCATGGACAACGCCATGGAAGCGACGTTCGGCGCGCTCAACATTGACCTGACCTTCCTGAGCGACGCCATCGCCGCCGCCGACGATTACCTCTACTCCCGCCAGGCCCTCGACTTCGACGACCAGATCGAGGACTCCTTCCTGCCTGAGATCATCCGTCTGTGCAAGGAGAAAAACATCCAACTCGTCCTGGTGCGGATGCGCATCCTGCGTTTCGAACGTCCCGGCTCCGAGCCGCCGGCCCTGCGCGCGTACGGCGAGAAATTGCGCCAGTATCTCGAGGCCAACGGCGTCACCTACCTCGATTATTCCGGCGAGTCCCTGCTTGGCAATTCATATTTCGACGACCCGGTCCACATGAACGAAGCCGGGCAGGCGTTCTTTACTCAAATGTTTGGGGATGATTTGGAAGAGGCGTTGAGATAATTCGAACTATGGATATGACGAAATTCCACATTCGATATATTGAAAGGAATCGCAATACGACGCGTTGCAAGTGAGGCCGCCGCCGATTTGGATGGTGACGATGCCATAACTGCCGACATCGGTATCTTGGACATAACCAAGCGCTCCAGGCTGGCCGATGGCCTTGCACCAGGCGTCCGCGGCATGATGTCCGCAATCGCCGGAGGCATAGCACCAATCCAGCCGGTAGCAATTGACGGTGGGATAATAATATTTTCCAGGCTGACTGTTATAGAATGTCCAGGTTGGATAGCAGGGCGTTTGCGAAGGCGTGCGGGTAAATGTCGGGGAAGGAGTGCGGGACGGCGTTCTGGTGAGCGTCGCAGTGCGGGAGGGGGTGATCGTTCTTGATGGAGTGATCGTCCTCGACGGCGTCTTCCGAGAAGGGGTGATATAGGCTTCGGTTGTCTCAATTGTGATATGAGGCGTTCGGCTGGCCGTCAATGTGTAGATGATCCTTGTTAGGGTGGGCGTCTCTGTGGAATAGGGTTGCGGTTCGGCGGGGCCGTCAATGTTCGCGATCACGATCATAATTACAGCGACGACTACAATTGCCAGCGGAATGATCCAACTCCTGCTGGTCGTTCCGCCGCGTGACCTTGGGGCGGGTCCTCCGCCGATCTGGCTGAGGTTGTGCTGGGTCGCGGCCATGCCGGACTGGTCCCCAATTGCCTGGCGAATCTCCAGGGCGCGGGTCAGGAGCATTTTCGCTTCCTGTAGATTGCCGAGACACAGGGATCGGCTTCCCAGTTGATGGAATACCCAGGCCTCGATGGCCCGGTCTTTAAGAGTCTGCCCGGCCTCCAGAAGCAGTTTCAACAAGCGTTCCCACGATCCCCAGCGTCGTCCCAACGCGAGGCCGGGTTCGATGGCCGCGCCAATCTGGAGGACCTCCCACCAGCGTTGGGAGGCGGCGGCGTTTTCCATCGTCGCCATCGCTGCCTGGGCCGAGTCCAGAATCTGTTCGCTGGAAGGAGCGCGCGCCGACCAGCTGACGAAATGACGCAGGGCGGCATCGTGCCATCCGGCCAGGTTCCAACTTCGGGCCAGCTGGCTTCCGAGGTTCCCCGTCAAACTGTATCGAGGGCTGTGGGCCTTGATCAATCCGCGGTTCAACAGGCTTTTCAGCGTCGTTCCGAGTTGGGCGCCTGGGACCATTTCCTGGATGTGTTCCGCCGGCACCGGCGCGTTCTTGAACGTGGATAACACTGCCAGGATGGATTTGGCCCCCTCGGAAAGGTTCTCCAGGGCCTGGCTCACAATGTGGACTCTCGAATCAGCGCCCGGGATGTGACGCGCGATCTCGGCCAGCGATTTGCCGTCTTCGCGAACGAGGGCGGCGACTCGGATGATGTTCAGGGGATTGCCCTGCAAGGCGTTGCAGATCGAACGGGCGGTGGCGGTCTCGCTCGCGCTCAACAGGCGGTTGACCTGCCGCGCGAACAGGATCAGGGCGTCTTCCAGCGGCAGGCCCGCCAGGTGAATTTCATTTCCCTGTCCCATCAGATGCGATTCGGGCGAAGCCAGGATGAACACGCAATTGGGCAGCGCGCCGAGCAGCGTCTGCGCGTCCTCGCGGGAGAGGTTGAAATCATCGAGAAGGATGACCGCTTTGAGGTCCGCGAAGAGCCGCTTGTATTCGGTCAAGCGAGGTTTGTAGGTTTGATTGCAGTGGTAGAACGCCTCGAACAGCTCCTGGAACAGGTCGTCCAGCGTGGCGAATTTTTCGATGACCACCATCCCGTCCGGCATTTGCACTTGCGGTTGGGAGGAGAGATAGCGCAACAGGGTGGTTTTTCCAAAACCGGCCGCGGCGTAGAATTCGAAATAGTTCCCGCTTTGAAGTCCCTGCAGAACTCTTGTTTTTTCCGATTCGCGATCGAGCAGGGCGATGGAATGGGCGGGGCGTCCCAGAATCACCGGCTTCGGCCGGCGTCGGATGGTGGGACGCTGGTTCGGGGCGAGGCGGTCCACGATGGCGTTTCCCTCTTTGTTGATCGTGAGCTGGTTGTTGTCGCCGACTACGATGATGCTATTCGTAACATTACCGGCCCTGAAGACCCGGCTGTTATTGCCCGCACGCTGGCGAGAACCCTTGGATAACCCTGGTTGTTGCATAGTCCGTCCGTTCGATGATAGGCAGTTTTGGGGACGTTCCAACAGGAAGCCCTGGCGAATTGTGTTTTTATTGTACGTCAGGCGCGGCCCAAATTCAACAACCAAATTGATGATTCCGCGCCGCGCTCTTCGCGTGCATCGCGGCGGAGTGCCTGCTCATGGGCCTCGCTCTCGTCCACGCCGCCGCTGGGGAATTTGTAATCGCCCACGTTCGCTGAGTGCACCATCAGCAACTCCCACCCACGCTGAATCACCCCGCGCACCTCCGTGCGATGGACGGTCCTGCCGTGGATGTTGACATTGTCCGCGCGGAAGAGGGTGGTGAGGATAGGCATTTTAGTACAGGCTATTCTTTCTTCCCCTCAATCTCCTCAATCAACTCCTTACACCTCTCCCGAAGCCATGGTGTGGGATCATTTTCCGCGCGGTCGCGCAATAATGGCAAGGTGTCTGGATGGTCACGCCAATGTTGTGCAATGGCTTCAATCGCAGTTTTGCGAACACCGCCATGCCATTCTTTCTCATCTGGTTTTGGCGATTCATCATTTACCGCACGTTCCCGCAAGAGTGGCAAGATCTCGGCATCCTCACGATAATGTTCCGTCAGTGCCGACACAGCGGCGCTTCGCACAACAGGAGCGCTATCTCGCACAGCATGTGTCCGTAAAAGCGGTAAGGTATCAGTATTCTCTCGATAATATTTAGATAGATAACTTAAACACGAAGCACGCCCAAGGTCTGACGATGTACTTA